>CAZKLK010000010.1:0-20943 GCA_964553535.1 uncultured Nitrospiraceae bacterium | reverse complement strand
CTGGATTCCGGCGTTCGCCGGAATGACGGTCCACACTAATCCCAGAAAAACCTAAGTTTTTTCTGTAACTTTGTAAATATATTTTTTGCCAGAGGGATTCGAGAAATAGCATTATTCCAAGCTGTAATTTCAGGAAGTAATCCATCGCAGGAGGAGAAAGGTTCCTAATCTTTGAGGGCAAGGTCATTTTTGCCTAACGGTAACCCTTCCTACACCTCAATGGCCCTCAACAAAAAACACTATTCCCTCGATCTGCCTCTCCACTGTAAAAAGTATTCGCTCAAGCCGCCTGTTTTACGAGCGACCTCATATCTTCCATTTGGTCTCTCTTTATCCTTGCCAGCGCCATTGATACCATAACGATCAGCGCCAGTCCGACTCTGAGCGTCATCTTCGCCTTTCCCCTTATAAAATGATTTTCAAATCCAAACGATACGTCTATCCTGCTGTTCACCCTCTCAACAGCAGTCCTGCCATTGTATAGGCGCTGCCATTTGTAACTGCTTCTCGCTATCGGCACAAATATCCGCCTATCTGTTTCAAGCGGTATCCTCACTGTTTTGCCTTTCGTCTCTTGCGAACAATGAGCGAAAGCCTTGCACTCTATCCCGTAGGCCGCAGAGGGACACTTATATTTCAAGGCTTTCCTGTCTTTCTCAAATCCACAAAAAGCCATCTCGTATCGTTTGTTGCCGTCAGGACAATGACAATACACCCTCCCCCGGTAATCGTAAACAATATTATCTATTTTGTCCGGATTCAGCAGCTTCGTCTCCTCGCCGTCTTTCCACTGGTCCCGTATGTCCATGACAGGCTTTATCCTGTGTTTGTCATATAACACCGTATGGTGAGGACCACTATCATAAGGGCCTCCCATCTTTTCCTATGCATAAACACCTTGGAGATAAAGTTATTGAGTCGAATATGCCGGATATTAAAGAACTCCTCGGTGAAATCAGCGCGCTAATAACCCGGTCGATAAAATAGTATTTCCGAAAGAGAGCCTTACTATTAACAAACATGACCAAGGCACTTAATCTCAAAGAAGGTGATACGGTAGAAGCTATGGTAGGAATTGAGGGTTATTCTATGATTTTTGGCACGCGGTAAAATTTGCCGGTGTGCGAAGGAGCATTTAAAAGAGCCTCATGTCTTGCAAGCGGAGGCCGCGTGAGGTCATCCCTCATGACATTGTTGAGTGAAAGGACATGGGTTGTGGGCTCAACGGCCGCCGTGTCGAGCTCGTTGAGTTTGTCTATGTGATTCAGGATGCTGCCGAGCTGCGAACTGAATATTTCCTTCTCTTCCTCCGACAGGGAGAGCCTTGACAGCAGCGCAATATGCGCGATTTCGTACTTGTTGATTCTCAACTTAACGGATCAAATTCTCTCGAGGTTGGCGAATCTCACCGCAAGCCTCTTCACCCCGAAATTAGGGAAGTTAACCATCACTTTCTGATCATCCCCGTCGCCGTAACAATCCCGGACAACCCCGACTCCCCATGAAGGATGCTTCACCCTGCATCCCGCGTTGTACAGCGAAAAACTGATCATTTTCTGAGTATTCTTGTCGGCATGCCCAACCCTGACGCCGTGGTTCAGGCCTATCTTGTCGGTCCAGTGACACCACTCCCTGGGGATATCGCGCAGAAAACGAGAAGGTTCCTGGTCCTGTATCTTTGCATACAGCCGCCTTTTACTGGCTCCGGTCAGCCACAGAATATCCCGAGCGCGGGTCATCCCGACATAAAAAAGCCTGCGCTCTTCAGCTATCTCTTCCTCACTCTCCATTGCCTTACAGTACGGGAGAACCCCGTCTTCAATGCCGGTAACAAATACAACCGGGAACTCGAGACCTTTCGCGTTATGCAGGGTCATGAGAGAAATGCTATCCGTTCCGCAGGAATCATCCTGACACGTGACAAGAGACACCCTGTCAAGAAAATGCTTGACGTCCATGCCCTCCGCTGATGAGATCAAATCCTCGACATTCTTTGCTCTTTCCTCATCGATGCCGCCCGCGCACCCTGATTTCTCATAAACGCTTCTCACCATATCGGCAGCCGACTTAAATGTTGCCGCAGATGTTCGTTCAATCATCTTGATCAAATCGGACAGTTTTGTCTTCAATGCCGGCGTGAAATAATCGCCGCGCAGATTGGCCTTTACGACGTCAAACAACGGCAGCGACTTTTTCCTGGCATCCTGCTCTATTCTGTTCAGAATGGAAGCGCCGACTCCCCGCGGGGGCGTATTGATGATTCTCCTGAAACTCACATTGTCCCCCTTGTTGCAAACAACCCGCACATAGGCGATAATGTCCTTGATTTCCTTCCTCTGATAAAAACTGATGCCCCCGAAGACCCGGTAAGGGATTCCCTCGTCACGCAGTGCGTCTTCGAGAGCTTTTGACTGAAGGTTCACGCGGTAAAAAATCGCGAAATCCCCATAGTTGTAATTGCCCTTGAGAAAGCACTGCTTGACAGCTTTCGCAACGCACCTGGCTTCGTCCGTATAAGTCCTGAACCAGCAAAAGTGCACCTTTTCCCCGGAATCACGCTCCGTCCAGAGTTTTTTCGACTGCCTCCTGAGATTTCCGGCGATTACCGCCGCCGAGACATTCAGGATATGCCGAGTTGAGCGGTAGTTCTGCTCCAGTTTGATCATCTTCGCGCCGGGAAAGTCCCGCTTAAAATTCAGGATGTTGTTGACGTTGGCGCCTCTGAATCTGTAAATGCTCTGATCGTCGTCGCCGACCACGCAAATCCCTTCATGGGCGGCTGCAAGGAGTTTCAGCAAATGATACTGGGCAAAATTCGTATCCTGAAACTCATCGACAAGAATATATGAAAACCTCTGCTGATATCGTTCAAGAATTTTAGGTTTTTCCGAGAATAGCTTTACCGTCAGCAGAATCAGGTCGTCAAAATCAAGAGCATTGGACCGCTTCAGCTCGTCCTGATACCGCACATATACTCTTGCAAGCTTTTCATCGAATCCGAAGCCGTCTCCCGAAGCTATAAATTCAGCGGGACTGACCAGGGAAGATTTCAGCACGCTGATGCGCGACATGATCCCCTTGTAGAGCGCCTCATATATCTTGAATTCTTTCAGAATATGCCTTATGAGATTGCACTGGTCATCTTCATCGTATATTGAAAAATTATTTGAATACCCCAGCGCCGGGATTTCCCTGCGGAGTATCCTGCCGCACTGAGAATGAAAAGTTCCGATCCAGGCGCCGTTAAGATATCTGCCGAGGAGGGTGCCGATGCGCATTCTCATTTCATCGGCTGCCTTGTTGGTAAAGGTGACCGTGAGAATGGAATCTGTTGCGATCTTTTTCGCTTTATTCAGGTAGGAGAACTTGTGGGCTATAACCCGGGTTTTGCCGCTCCCGGCACCCGCAAACACAAGCAAAGGACCGCTGGTGTGAAGAAGGGCTTCTTTTTGCTGGGAATTGAGGTCATGCATGAATTCCTCCTTGGATGTTCTCATGTTAACAGATTCCGATGAATGAAATCTATACGCCGCCCGCCCTCGCGGAGTTTCCGCGCGGGCTATTCCACGGTGACGCTTTTCGCAAGATTCCTGGGCTGATCCACATCGCAGCCCCTTATAACGCCTATATGATACGCGAGAAGCTGGGCGGGAACAGCCATCAACAACGCTGTGAGGTACCGGTTCGACTTGGGAACAAGCACATACCTGTCCGACAGCGAACAGACCTGACCGTCGATCCGGTCCGTAATGGATATTATCCTGCCGCCCCTGCTCCTGACCTCCTGGATGTTCGAGACAATCTTGTCGTACAGGGCGTCATATGGCGCGAAAACGACAACGGGCAGATCCTCGTCGATCAAAGCAATAGGGCCGTGCTTCATCTCTCCCGCCGGGTATCCCTCAGCATGAATATACGATATCTCTTTTAATTTGAGCGCTCCTTCAAGGGCGACCGGATGACAGGCGCCCCTGCCGAGATACAAAAAATCCGGCGCCTTGGAATAATCCTTTGCGATCGCCCTCACATTCTCATCGGAAGAAAGAGCCTCTTCAATTTTCCCGGGGATGGTCAGCATCTCCCGCACGAAACCGGCCGATTCATCCGCCGGGAGGGTTCCCCGTACCCTGCCTGCCGCGATCGCAAAGAGATACAGCGCGGCGATCTGGGTTGTAAAAGCCTTCGTGGAAGCGACTCCGATTTCAGGTCCGGAATGAGTGTAGAAAACGGAATCCGCCTCACGGGAAGACGTGCTGCCGACCACATTGCATATGCTCAGCACGCGTGCGCCGAGTTTCTTCGCCTCGCGCTGCGCCGCCAAAGTGTCGGCCGTTTCCCCGGACTGTGTTATGACAATCATGAGATCACCCGGATTGACAAGCGGCTCGCGATAGCGGAATTCCGACGCTATGTCGACCTCAACCGGAATTCTGGCAATTCCCTCTATCATGTATTTCCCGATGAGAGCCGCATGGAACGATGTGCCGCAGGCGGCAATGTAAATTTTCCCGGTTCGCCGCATGGCGCCTTCATCGATCCCGAATTCTTCCAGATATACATCTCCCCGCTCCGCATTCACCCTACCTCTCAGGGTGTCGGCGACAGCCCGCGGCTGTTCGTAAATTTCCTTTAGCATGAAATGCTTGAACCCCCCTTTTTCGGCCATTGAGGGATTCCATGAAACTGTGTGCACAGTTTTGCCGATTCGGGAGCCGCCGGCGCCGGAAATACTGACCCCTTCATTCGTAAGGACCGCCATATCCCCGTCATCCAGGAATATGACATCCCTCGAATAGTTCAGAAACGCGGGCACATCAGAGGCAATAAAATTTTCATTATTGCCCGGGCCGACGACAAGAGGGCTGTCCTTTCTGATGCCGACTATTTTCCCGGGATCGCTTTCCATCATAACTGCAATGGCATAAGAACCTTTCACCTCTTTCAGCGCCTTTCTCACCGCGTCTTCGAGAATATCATCCCGCGCATAATGCTCAACAAGATGACTGAGCACTTCAGTATCCGTCTCGGATGTAAAGACATAACCCATTTCCCTCAACATCGCTTTGAGGGAGACATAATTCTCTATGATGCCGTTATGCACCAAAACAATGCCGCCCGAACGGTGGGGATGAGCGTTATCCTCGGACGGCCTTCCGTGCGTGGCCCATCTTGTGTGTCCGATGGCAGTATGACTTGAAGGATTTTCCAATTCGAGCATCGATACGAGATCATGAATTTTGCCGGAACATCTCCTTACCTCAATGCCGTTCCCGCCGAAAAACGCCATGCCCGCTGAATCGTATCCGCGGTATTCGAGACGTTTCAGCCCTTCAAGCACCACCGCCACGGCATTTCTGCTTCCGGTATAGCCGATTATTCCGCACATCGCATTAATAGTCAGTAGATAGTAGGTAGTAGGCAGGGGGAAGAACATCAATTTTATTTTGTTTATCCTGTCTAGAACCTATCTTTAAATAGGACCTCTCTTTTAGGCTGTCATTCCTGCAACCCCGTACTTGATACGGGTGCGTCGGGAATCCTTCTGAAAACAAAGAAAGATTCCGGACAAGCCGGAATGACATAAGACAGGGATTTGCGTAATAGCAGATTTGGAGATAGGTTCTACAACTATTATCCACCATCTTTGTTTCTGCCTCCGTATTTTCCCTGCCTGCTGTCTGCTGCATGCTTTCTCCGGTCTTTCTGCTGTCTTCTCAGTGCCCAGCCTTCAACATTCGTCTGCGGGACCCTGCTCAGCGCGAGAGCCTGCGCGGGGACATTTTCCGTTATGGTAGAACCCGCGCCAACTACGGCGCCGCGCGCAATCTTCACCGGAGCAATAAGCTGTGAATCGCTTCCGATGAACACCCCGTCCTCAATAAACGTGACGTATTTGTGAAACCCGTCATAATTGCAGGTAATGGTCCCCGCTCCTATGTTGACGCCTTTCCCTACCTTGGCGTCTCCGAGATATGAAAGGTGGGACGCTTTTGTATCCGGGCCGATTTCAGAATTTTTCATTTCAACAAAATTCCCTATTTTTGCGCGCTCACCGATGGTGCAACCGGGCCGTATATGCGCAAAAGGACCGACTGAAGCCCCTTTTTTGAGAGTCGATTTTTCCACCAGAGTCGAATCCTTCACTATTGCGTTATCCCCGACGGCGCTGTCCACAATTCTTACATTCGGATAGATCACACATCCCCTCCCGATTGTCGTAGCCCCCTCAATATGAACATTCGGATAGATGATCGTTCGACTGCCTATCACGCTGGAGGCGGAAATAAACACTGAACCGGGATCAATGAAATCTACCCCCCGGTCGCTCCACCGCTCTACTATGCGGCGTCTCATCAGTCGCCCTGCCCGCTCAAGGTCTTTTCGCGTGTTCACTCCGACGAATTCATCCTCGGAAGCTGCGCAAAATGCGCCGACCGGCATGCCCTTTTCTTTCGCAATGCTGACAATGTCAGTCAGGTAATATTCTTTTTTTGCGCCGCTGATCCGTATCTCCTTGAGAAGGCGCAGGGCCTGCGGTTCAATGGCATACACGCCGCTGTTTACCTCGCGGACCTGCCTCTGAACCTCCGTTGCCTCGCTGTCTTCCACGATTGCCGCAATCTCGCCCTTCCCGTCTCTGAGAAGCCTGCCGTACGAAACCGGGTCGGAGGCCATGAATGACAGAAGCGAAATGTCATTTCCGCTCTTTCTGTGCCGCAGAAGGAATTTTCTGATTGTGGCGGCGGTCAGCAGAGGGGTATCTCCATTGACGACGAGTATCGTCCCGTAAAAATTCCTGACAAACGGTACGGCCCGCAATAGGGCGTCTCCCGTGCCCTTTGGTTCTCTCTGCTCGGCGTAGACCAGTGTGCGTGGACCCTGAATGACGCTGCTGATCTGCCCCGCGTACTTCCCGACAACAGTGACGATGCTTTCGGGCTTCAGCCCGGACAGAGTGTCGATGACATACTGAAGCATCGGCACACCATTCAGGAGATGGAGGACCTTTGGCAGGTGTGAGTTCATCCGGGTCCCGAGACCGGCAGCCAGAACTACCCCGGCTATCTTCATCCCTTCGCCTCTGATATCTTGGGCGGCGTCGCGATGCCGCCGGAAAGAATAATCTTAATGCCGTCCTCAATCGGAATATCGGTGAAGAAAATATGCTCATCACGGAGCAACGCTATTTCGCCGAAGTATATAAGGTTGGTGGGAATATAAACAGCCTTCAGGTTTATCTCGCTGCCTTCACGCGCGTTCGTCATGACACATTCTTTGGTAAGAAACCCGTATGAGTATACATTGGGTCTCGGGTACTCGACAATGACGAATTTCTTGAAAGACGACAGCTTGCTTTCGGGTGAAAAAGCGTCAACAAGCTGTTTCACCGACATATATATGCCCTTTAATACCGGGATCTTGAGCATGAGATGTTCAAAGGACAGAATGATTTTTTTTCCGACAACGTTCGTGGATATGATGCCGACTATGAAAATGAGCAGAACAGCCGTAATAAAACCAAGTCCGTGAACGTGATACCCGAGAATCCTGTAATACAAGGGTTCCAGAAAACTGTCAAGAAACTTGAAAAGCCACCATACGACAAGAAACGAGATAATGGAAGGTATTACCAAAAGAAGACCCGCAATGAACCTTCTCCTGAAGGTGGCGCGGATTGAGATTTTCATGTTACTTCCCAACCCCGGCCATCACCTCGTCCGGCACATCAAAGTTTGTATAGACATTCTGAACATCCTCATGATCTTCAAGGGCTTCGACCATCCGTATTATCTGCTCGGCCTGTTTCTCATCCACATTTGCGTATGTTTTCGGCAGCATGGTCACCTCTGCAAGGGCGACAGGAATGCCGGCTTCCTCAAGGGCCGCCTTCACCCATCCAAGCCTGTCAGGCGCGGTCAGGATCTCAAAGTTGTCCTCCCCCGGATTATTTTTCATGTCTTCCGCGCCGGCATCAAGCGCCGCGCCCATAAGCGTATCTTCATCGGCCTTTGTTTTCTCGATAAGGATGTACCCTTTCTTTTCGAACATCCAGGCGACACATCCCAGCTCACCCAAACTCCCGCCATGCTTTGTCATGATATGCCGGACTTCAGGGGTAGTCCTGTTCCTGTTATCAGTGAGCGCTTCAATAAGAATGGCAACGCCCCCAGGGCCGTATCCCTCATACAGACATTCCTCATAAGAAACCCCGGGGAGTTCGCCCGTACCCTTCATAATCGCCCGCTTGATATTATCACCGGGCATATTGACTTCTTTGGCCTTTTCGACGGCAGTCCGGAGCCGCGGGTTGGCGGCGGGATCCCCCCCGCCAATGCGGGCGGACACCGATATCTCCTTGACTATCTTTGTGAAAAGTTTTCCGCGTTTTGCATCCGTGCTTGCTTTTTTGTGCTTGATTTGCGCCCACTTGGAGTGTCCGGCCACAACGCCACCCCCTGGAAAGATATTTCATGAATACCGATCAGGACTATGTTTTTATGATAATGTGACGGGAAAGATACTGTCAAGACTTGATGCCGTACTCTTTGATCTTTGTAAGCAGCGTTTTGTAGCTCACCTTCAGGATTTCCGCCGCCCTGCTTTTATTCCCTGCCGTCTCCCTTAGAGCGCCCGCTATGCGGGATGTCTCGGCAATCCGCAGCGCCTCTTTCGCCACGGATTCGAGAGTGCCGTTAGCGGCAGGGGAACCCGTAACAGCCACAGGCGGGACTTCGGCGCTCAAGACAAAATGCTCGGGGAGGATCATTTCTCCCTCGCAGAGAATAACGGCCCTCTCTATCGCGTTTTCAAGCTCCCTGACATTGCCCTTCCAGCGATAGCCAATAAGCATGTCCAGTGCATCCGCGGAGACGCTTTTGACGGACGTTTTCAGCTCCCTGCAGTATTTGCCGAGAAAATACTCGACAAGAAGCGGTATGTCCTCCTTTCTCTCCCTGAGAGGCGGAATCTTCACGGGAAACACATTCAGGCGGTAAAAGAGATCCTCTCTGAACTTCTTCTCTTCAACCTCCCTAACGAGGTCTTTATTGCTCGCCGCAACAATCCTGACATCAAGAGCTATTGAGGCGATCCCGCCGACCCGTTCAATCGATCCCTCTTCAATCGCCCTCAGAAGCTTTGCCTGCAGGGACAAATCCATGTCGCCGATTTCGTCAAGAAATATGGTTCCCTTATCCGCAAGCTCGAATTTTCCCAGTTTTCTGGAGTCCGCGCCGGTGAAAGCACCCTTTTCATGTCCGAAGAGCTCCGATTCAAGCAAGTCTTTAGGTATGGCCGCACAATTGATGGGCACAAACGGATAATCTCCGCGGCTGCTGATCCGGTGAATGGCCCTTGCAAAAAGCTCCTTCCCTGTGCCGCTTTCGCCGAGGATCAGCACCGTCGTTTTGGTTAAGGCGACTTTCTGGACAATCTGCGCAACATCGGTAATTTTCCGGCTTTTCCCGATAATCTTCGGCAAACCGTATCGTGAGGAAACCTCTTCTTTAAGGAGGATATTTTCCGTTACGAGCCGCTGATTGCCGAGGGCGCGTTTTATGAGTATGATGAGGTGATCGGTATCAAATGGCTTGGTGATAAAGTCAAAGGCGCCTTCTTTCATTGCCGCCACGGCTGACTCAACCGACCCGAATGCGGTCATTACAATAACCGGCGTAATATGGTTTGCTTCTTTTGCCGCCTTCAGCACATCTATGCCGGATTTGCCGGGCAGCTTCAGGTCGGTTAGCACAAGGTCAACCTTGACCTTCCTGAGATATTCGACGCCGCCCGCGGCATCCCGCGCTCCGATGACCCTGTAGCCCTCCGATTCAAGTGTCTCCCTGAGCATGGCTGCCATGGATTCCTTATCTTCCACAACAAGGATCGTTTCCATGAGGTCTTATACCTTCGCCTCCCGTAACGACTCCCTGCAGGCGCACTTAACTGACCGGGGGAGAAGCGAAATCAGTTCCTGCAGCAGGATCTTAAGCCGGGCAGCGGCAATATTCATGCCCTGGATGACTTCGGCCGCCGTCAGCTTTTTCGCGCTTATTCCAGCGGCTGAATTGGTTACGACATTTACGCCTGCATAGCATAGCTCCGCCTCCCGGGCAAGAGACGCTTCGGGCATTGCGGTCATTCCTACAATATCGGCTCCCAAAAGGGAATATGCCTTAATTTCGGCCCTTGTTTCAAGCCTCGGGCCGTTCACGCACACATAGGCGCCTGATTCCTGAAGCGATATCCCGGATTTCCTTCCCGCGTCAACTATAGCTTTCCGCAGAACAGGGCAGTACGGTTCGGTAAAATCCACATGAACAACCCCTTCCCCGCCATGATGGAAAGTCATATCCCTTCCGCTTGTAAAATCGATGATCTGATCGGGAACGACAATGGCGCCGGGAACCATGCGGGGACTGATGCCTCCTGAAGCGCCGAAAGCGATGATTCTATCCGCGCCCAGTTCCCTGAATCCCCATATGTTCGCACGATAATTGATTTTATGCGGGGGTATGCCGTGCGAGGAACCGTGCCTTGGCAGGAAAACAACCTCTTCCCCCGCCAGAACACCAATTCGATACAGATCAGAAGGGCTTCCATACGGAGTAACCGCCTCACGCGCTTCCCGCAGATGAAATCCCTCAATATCATAGAGACCGCTGCCGCCGATAATTCCAATCATTTGACTATTGGCTGCCTCCGTTCATCTCGTCACACAGGTTCAATTTTACCATAACGGCATAGGGCATGGACGGCGCTGTGTCCGAAAATGCAGTCCGGGACAGGCGGATATGATGAAAAAGCTGTTATGCGGCTCCTTTGCAGGCGGCTGATCATCACGACAGGCAGCTTTTTTTACTTCGCGCAAATTGCGGACTTGACGCGCCGGATTCTGCTTGTGATAGTTTTTTCGGCGTGTGTGCCTGTCCCGTTCCGCATCAAAAACATTTTTCGGGTGTAGTGAATAATCCACACACCATTGTGAATAGTCAACACAAAGCTTCCCGAGCGCTGATACCGGACATTAAAGTTATTCTTCAAATCTACGCCGGTAATTTCTTAAACGATGCGGCTTTTCGGCTTCTTAATATAAATGCCCTGCTCCGCTATATTAAGATCGGAGGCGCTGGCACCATATTTGCTCATAATACAAAGGTTTCACACATTCACGGACAAACCATTCAGGCTGATATAATGAGATTGCAGAGAACATTGCACCAGGAAATAAGATTTGAAGGCATAGGCCTGCATACAGGACGCCATTCCAGTGTGTGCCTGAAGCCGGCTTCCCGGGATACAGGCATATTGTTTGTGAGAAAAGACAGGGATTCTTTTATCAAAGCGTCCGTTAATGCAGTCACCGATACCGCATTCGCGACGACAATCGGCTGCAACGGCGCGAAAATCAGAACAGTTGAGCATGTCCTCGCCGCGCTGGCCGGCCTCGGCATAGACAATGCTGTTGTCGAAGTCGACGGCCCTGAAATTCCGATCCTTGACGGAAGTTCGATCATGCTGGCAGAATTAATTCTTCAGAGCGGAATTGCCAAACAGAACAGAAAAAGGCCGTATATAAAGATCACTCACCCGGTCACGCTTACAGACGGCAACGCCGAGATTGCGGTCCTTCCATTTGAAGGAAGGAAAATAACCTACAGGATACAATTTCATCACCATTTTCTCGGTGAACAAAGGATAAGCGTTGATCTTACAGAGGAGAGCTTTGTCATGGAAATTGCTCCGGCAAGAACATTCGGGTTCCTTAAGGACGTTGAACATCTGAAAGCAAACGGATTTGCCCAAGGCGGTTCATTCGACAACGCCATTATTCTTGGCGACAAAGGCATTTTGAATTCCACAGCCCTGCGCTTCAAAGATGAATTTGTCCGCCATAAAATTCTTGATCTGATCGGGGACCTTTCGTTATTGGGTCTCCCGATTCACGGCCATATCATAGCAAACAAGGCCGGACATACCACAAATCTGAAATTTCTTAAGAAGCTCATTTCCTGCCCTAACCACTGGGAGCTGGAATCAGAAGCAAGCTGTCAGCGGGCCTTTGCGCATACCTGTTAATTCCTTATATTTCAGTTAGTTATAAGATTTAGCTTGAATTTTTTCTTCAAATGGAGTTTCATATCTGGGGAGACCGCAAAAAGAAGGCTGGAGAATTTCTCCTCCAGCCAGATAAAGAACGTGCATGCAGAGATAGCTTATTTCTTCTTTGCGGTCTTCTTCGTTACTTTTTTCGCTGCTTTCTTTGTTGCCATGAACAATCACCCCCTTTCTGCCGCATTTCCGTTGGAAGAAATGCGGGGCGCTGGTCTCAAAGTCTTCCCGTAAGCATGATGCGCTTGCCCGAGAAAATTCTTTTCAGGTTCGCATCTCCCTTCTTCTTTTTAAGCCGGTACTCATCTTCATCTATGACTGTGTTGTCAATCTTCTGATCAAACCTCTTCTCGAGGTTCTTCAGTTCTCGTGCAAGCGATGACGAGGCGCCGATGACAAATACATTTACAGTCGAGTCGTCCTGCCCTTCCGCATAAGGGCCGTAAAGAAAGGCGGCTTTTGCGCCGGATGCTCTCAGGACTGCTTTAAGTGCGCCGGGGAGGCCAAGTGATTTAGTAATCAGGTTCTTGAGTTCGGAAAACAGCGGAGATTCCTTATTTGCCTGAAAATATTTGAGATTTGCAATTTTTTCACTAATTACAATTCCCATCTCCTCAAGCTTGTCAAGCTCCCGCTTTATGCCCGAAGGATTCTTCCTGAGCAGCTTTGCAATTTCCCTGATGTAAAACTGCTCATCCGGACTGTTCAAAAGCAGGGAGAGGAGATCCGCCCGGATTGAAGATGAGAATAAACTTTTCAGCATTTTTTTATACCTGTATATTGTTATATACAAAAGAATTCATTTTGTCAACAAAAAAATTAAATTTGGGAACAAATAGTGTTTTTTTGTAAACGATCTTATATTGAGAACGGTTGTTCCAAAATTTTGAACTATTGTTCCATACGCAGCACCTATTGAACCCCTGAGATTTCTGGAAAAAGGAGATCGCATCCTTTGACTGCCTCCCTGAATGCCGCCAATTCCCCGGCGGAAGTTTATGGTAGAATTAGTTCATGCGTGTCATGAATCTATCCGACCTCCCTTTGGAGAAAATCCTGCAAACGGCCGTCGGCGTCCTGTCCGCCGGCGGCATCGTAGCGTATCCGACTGAAACGTTCTACGCCCTCGGCGTCAAATTCGACCTCCTTGATTCGATCAGGCGCCTTTATGATGCAAAGCAGAGGCCGCCTGAAAAGGCCCTGCCGCTGATTATCGGGGACAGGGCGCTGCTGTCCTCCCTGACGCCTTCCGTAAACAGAACGGCTTTGACCCTTATGGAAAAATTCTGGCCCGGGCCTCTGACGCTCGTTTTCGAGGCGCTTGATAATCTCTCTGAATATCTCACAGCCGGGTCCAAAACCGTCGCGATAAGGATCCCCGGCGAGTCGTTTGCCCTGAGATTGGCCGCGTCTGCCGGATTCCCGTTTACCGCGACCAGCGCCAACATTTCCGGCAACCCGCCGGCGGAAGACGCCCAAACAGTCATAACGCATTTTCATGACACAGTTGATCTCGTCATCGGCGGCGTAAGGACGCCGGGCGGAGCGCCCTCAACAATTGTCGACATATCGGTCGAGCCGGCGCGAATAGTCAGAGAAGGCGCAATCAAAAAGGAAAATCTGGCAGCCTATATCACGGCCGGATAGAGTGCGATACCTTCCGGAGGAAAACTTCGAATTTTATCCGGGCATGCCGATAAACTCAAAGGCAGGTATTTTCAGCATGTCTGCCCGTCGCGTTCCGCATCAAATGCATTTTGCGGGTTAAAGTAGTTCAGCGCTTTATTGATGCCGTCCCGGTCGCCGGTGAAAAGGATACAATCTCCCGCCGTCAGCCTGAAATCAGGCTCGGGGTTCGCGTGAACCTTCCGTTCCCTTCTGACGGCGATCACCGTGACGCCGGTTCTCTTCCTGATCTGCAGGTCTTTAATCGTCTTGTTATCAAGATGAGAGCCGGCGGGAATACGGTACCCGTCAATTTCGATCTCGGGAAGCCATTCATATTTTTCAAAAAGATGGCGCCTCGGCAATTTTACGTCTCTCAGCGCCGTATAACTGTCGCTCCTGATTTTGTCGACCATGTCGAGGATTGTGCTTCTCGGGAAACTGTACCGGTGCAGCACCCGAGAGAATATCTCTATGGAAGTCTCAAATTCCTCCGGAATTACTTCATCCGCTCCGAGCGCTATGAGGTCATCGACTTCGATGAGGTAGCGGGTTCTGACGATAACATAAACGTCGGGGTTTGCCTGCCGCGCGATAGAGACAATTCTCCTTGTGGAGACAGGGTCCGAAATAGCGACAACCAGCAGTCTTGCCTTTTCAATGCCCATCTTATGGAGTATATCCTTGCTGGCGCCGTCGCCGTAGTGAATGGGTTCGCCCTTTTCCCTCATCTCCCTCACCGTGTCGCTGTTCATTTCCAGCACAACATAGGGTATTTCCGCCTCCCTCAGCACCGTCGCCAGGTTCCTCCCGTTCAGGCCGAAACCGACTACGATAACATGGTCGCGTTTTTTTCTGGGGGGCCGGTCGCCTTCGAAAACTTTTTTTCTCCAGTCAAATTTTTTAACGCCGGGCCTTGCCGCTATCCATTCGGACGCCGATGGAGCCGCATTCAGGATAAATGGCGTCATAATCATGGTAACAACGGACGAGGCGAGGAATATCTGATAGAACTCCTCCGTGATCAACCCCGCAGCCTTTCCGGCAATCGCAAGCACAAAGGAAAATTCCCCTATCTGCGCGAGGCCGAGTCCCGCATGCAGGGAAGTCCGCACGGAATTGCCTATAAAAAAAGCCGATGCCGACCCCGTTAGAACTTTTAACGCGAATATCAACAGCACGACCTCCGCTATTCTGATCCCGTTTGCAAGCATAAATTCCATGTTCATCAGCATACCTATGGATACAAAGAAAATCCCGATAAAACTATCCTTAAACGGCAATATATCCGCCAGCGCCTGATGGGCGTACTCCGACTCCGATACTACGAGACCGGCGAGAAACGCTCCCAGCGCAAGGGAAAGCCCGAAACGGGATGTCAGAAGGGCTATGCCGAGACACAGGAGTATAATAGTGGTCAGAAAAAGCTCCCTGCTTCGCGTCCCGACAACCTGATGCAGAAGGGCGGGAACGATCCATCTCGCGCTCAGCAACACCGCAATAATAATGAGCGCGGCCTTTCCCATTTTTATCGCAACAGCGGGCGCGTCGACTACGTCTCCGGCGAGGACCGGAACGAGAAGCATGAGCGGCACGATACAGAGGTCCTGGAATATGAGTATGCCCACCATTGTACGGCCGTGGGGTGAATCTATCTCCCCACGTTCGGCAAGCAATTTGAGAACGATGGCAGTGGAGCTCAGGGCGTACAGGAATCCAAAAAAGACAGCGGTGTTGACTTCGCGTATGGCGACATATGTGATGGCGGCGGACGCGGTTATCGTCAGGATTACCTGGGTCCCCCCTCCGCCCAAAACGGCTTTTTTGATTTTCGTGAGTTTTGACAGGGAAAACTCGATGCCGATCGTGAAAAGGAGCAGCACAACGCCGATTTCAGCGAGAATCTGTATGAAGTGAACATCTTTGATAAGCCCCAAACCATGCGGACCGATAATGATGCCGGCAATGATAAACCCGACGAGCGAGGGAATTTTCAGCTTGTACAGCAGGAGAATGACCACCGCCGAAGCGATGAAGATAATTTCAAGAGATTTTAATATTTCATATTCCATTGCCGGATTTCCGTCAGAGGCAATAAAAAAGATGTTCTCCCGGTAACCCCATAGTTATAGGTGGAACCGTCATTGCGAGGAGTCCCGCGAGTCGCGGGGCGACGCGGCAATCTCTGCAGATGGGTCAAAGGATTGAGATTGCCTCACTTCGTTCGCAATGACATTTTTATGGAAATTGCAACCCTTAACAGATAACAGAGGAATACTCATCCCGGGCACTGTCCCGAATATAATTTCCGGGTTAAAGAATATCAATCAGAAGAATTCTTTCGCCGGCAATTCGCCGCGGCAATGCGACAAACCCTGATAACGGCATAACGCGTATATTTGCCCGCCGGTCTAAACGTTAAGGAATACCCCGGATTATATATTCCCGCCTTCCGTCAGGGCTTGTAGTCCGGATAGTTTGACCCATGAAGGGTTTGAATCCTGTCATCCAGATCGGGATGTGTCGCGAAGAGCGCCTTTAATCCCCTTTTCTTCGATCCGGAAATCCCGAACGCCGCCATCTGGTCAGGCAGATGCGGCTGCTGTATGGACGCCTTCAAAGACTCCAGCGCCCCGATCATGGGCTTTTTTCCGACCAAATCGGCAGCTCCGCCGTCGGCGCGGTACTCCCTCTGCCTTGAGAACCAGAAAACGATAATCGACGCAAGAACGCCGAGAAATATCTCGGCAATTATCGTTGCCACCCAGAACCCGATGCCGTGATCACGCTCGTTCTTGAGTATAACTTTGTCGACCGTATAACCAATGACGCGGGCGAAGAATATTACAAAAGTGTTGACAACGCCCTGTATAAGCGCCAAAGTTATCATGTCCCCATTTTTTACATGCGCAACTTCATGAGCAAGCACCGCGCGAATTTTATCCCTGTCCATGCGCCGCAGCATCCCGGCCGACACAGCCACAAGGGCATTATCCCTCCTCATCCCTGTTGCAAAAGCGTTCATATCATCAGCAGGGTACACTGCGACCTCCGGCATGCCGATCCCCGACTTCGAAGCAAGATCCTTGACGGTTCTCACCAGCCACTGCTCTGTTTCGCCGGAAGGCGCCGTGATAACTTGCGCGCGGGTAAGCCTTTTTGCGGACCATTTGGACATCGCAAGGCTGATGAATGCTCCGCCCATGCCGAAAACCGCCGCGAAAATCAGCAGCGACTGATAATTCAGCCCGTAGGGTGAAATGTAAGGTTCGACGCCGAGAACCCTCAGCACGATGCTGAGTATTATCAAAATCGCGATATTCGTGATCAAAAAATAAACTACTCTGCGCATATATGCCTCCTTCTTTTTAAATCTGATTGACCGATGCGGCAAACACTGATAACCGCATATATTTTACAACGGGGTGTATATAGCATGTCAAAAAAAAAATAACAGCCGCTCCGCAACCATTCAGTTATGAGTTGTAATATTGACATTGCGGGGAGTCCGCCTCAGGCGGACGACGCGGCAATCTTTTTTAATTCCCTGATGAATCGGGATTGCTTCTCCCGCAACAAGTTCGGGATCGCAATGACGCGCAACAGGGCCGCCAACCCGTAACTGAAAGGATAACGCCGGATCTTCAGTGCAGGGCGGATCCGAGAAAATGCGTGGCAATTGAAAAATATATAAACAACCCTGCGGCATCGGCCACGGATGTAATCAGCGGGCTGCTCGCCGCCGCCGGATCCATCTTAAGCCCTGTCAGAAGGAACGGAAGCAGCGCTCCGATAATATTAGCCACCACTACAATGGATATCATTGCGAGTCCCACCACCAGGCCGATTTCATACCCCCCTTTGAACAGCCCGAGCAATCCGCTGGCTAATCCCATAGTGACTCCAAGGAGGGAACCTATGCTCACTTCCCTGCCGAACGCCCACATCCATTGACGCAACTGGACGTCTCCCGTGGCAATAGCCCGGATCATCAGGGTTGCCGACTGGGCGCCGGCGTTTCCACCGCTGTCAATTAAAAGCGGGATAAAAAACGCGAGGGCTATATAGGCGGCAAGAGTCTCCTCATACGCGGCAATGATGCTCGACGAAACGAGATTGACCGCGACGAGAGCGATAAGCCATCCGATTCTCATCCGGTAGAGGCGCCAAATTGTTGATCCCCTGTATGTAGTCTTAAGAGGAGCCACCGCCGCGGCTTTATGGAAGTCTTCTGTTGCCTCCTCCTGCGCGACGTCCATGACGTCGTCGACTGTCACAATGCCGAGCATGATCCCTTCCGAATCAACAACAGGCAGCGCGACAATGTCGTAGCGCTGAATCATCCTGACGGCTTCCTCCCTGTCCTTCAATGCCGATATCGCCGCAAACGTATAGTCCATGATCTGACTTACCGAATCCTCAGGGTTGGCGAGAATGAACTTCCGCAGGCTTAATTCATCCAGCAGCACCCAGGATTCGTCCGTGACATAGATGACATTGACCGTTTCGCTGTCCTTTCCCTTGCTGCGTATATGCTCGAGCGCGCGGCTGATTGACCAGTCGGGACGGACAGCCACATAATCAGGCGTCATGAGCCTTCCGACGCTCTCCTCGGGATAGCCGAGAAGCTGAAGGGCTTCACCGCGGTCATTCGGCGTCAGGAGATTGAGCATCCTCTGGACTGCCCGTCCGGGAAGCTCTTCAAAAAATTCAGTCCTGTCGTCAGGACTCAGGCCGGACAGGACATGACGGGCCTCCTCGTCCGTCAGCTCCCTGAGCAGCATATCCTTGTCCTTCGATTCCAGATAGGAAAAAAACTCGGAGCTGAGATGCCGGGGCAGCAGACGGAACAGCAATATCCGCTCACGCTTTTCAGCCACCGGTAAAAATGCCGCAATATCGGGCGCCGGCAACCCGGTAATCAGCGTCCGAAGTTCGGCCCACTCCCGCCTTTCGATCAGTTCCCTGACTTTGCGGTTCAACGCATCGAGATTTGTCATCTTTAAATCACCATTCATAGCGCAAAGACGCGGTCAATCCGGCGGCATTGGCCCTTCCCAAGCGCACGTCGCTTGAATAGATTTCCAGCTTCGCAGCCCTGTATGCCAACCCGGCGGAAAATGCCTCATAATTCGCATTGTATTTTACCGAAAAGTGAAAATTATCGGCTGCATGATAATGCACGGACAGCCAGTAAAGCGGCCTGTTTTCTATTATATTCACGGTTGAACCGAAAACGAACGGCATGAGAGCGTAAGAAATATCAATATCTGTTTTCAGTGGGATTCTCTGCATATAATCTTTATGACTTTCATAGCCCCGTATCGTCGGGCGGAACTGCTGATAACCGTCCTCATCGTAGCTCTTGATCTTCGAAGTTGCGTCCGCCGTCGTATAGGGAATATTCCTCCAGTAGATTCTACCCATGACATCTCTTATGAGAACTCCCGCATTAAATCGGTCATTCATGTTATAACGAAGACCGAAATCGAGGCTGTGCCCGTCGCCTGAAAATGACGATCCCTCATCTCTTCTTTCATATACGTAATTTTCATCGTACACATAGTCAAGGAAAAGTTCGAAATCATAGGACTTAGAGGCTTCAGGGGTCACACGGCCACTTATCGTTCCTGATTGTATTTTCTCCCCCCTTAGATACCGCGCGGTAAAGCCCGCGCTCAAGCCCTTCAAAATTCCGTCGAGCGGAAACCCGCGCGATACCTCGAGTCCCGCGGCCGAGAATCCGTTCGCCTTTAGATCGATGGCGAAATTCCTGCCGGCGGAAAGGTCCTGTTTCAGGTTCACCATTCTCAATATCTCGACCGTGTCTTTGTTCGTCTTGATGAAAAGCTCGCCCCGGTAAAAAACGGCCACCCTCCACCTTTTGTATATAACTCCTGAATCCGCCTTCCAGCAGGCATCAGCCGTATTGTGACGGTTCGGCTTAAAGTGGCCGTCCCACTTGTCAAGAATAAGCGACCTCAAAGCAAAAACATTATTCGCGCCAAAAACATTTGCCTCGATAAACATGCCTTCCCCGGCATCGACAATCGTTGCGGGGTTGAATCCCGACAGTGGGGTTTGGGCTGAACCGGAATAAGGAAAGAACCAAAAAAGCGCGGTCAAAAGAAATGCCTGAATACAGACGGGATTATGAAAAAAAAGGCAGAAGGAAGCTCTTCCTTCTGCCTTTGAGCGCCTGCGAATCATTTATCTCAGATAAGCGATTCTATATATCCGTCAATATATTTCACAACGGGCATCCCGTATATAAGATATATATCCGCCATCTTTACCCCGCCGGAGGTCCTGATAGCTCCAGTCAGTTGTTCTTCATCCAGATTAAACTTAAGCCAAAGCTTCATACCTGACTGATTTGTCAAAGTAATATCCATGGTAGTCGCGCCCCCGGTCTCTGTAATCGTCCCGCTGCCCGACAGGGAGGAAATGACAATGTTGCTGATGCTTTTCCTCGTGTACGAAACATTGATCGAAAACTTCTTATAACCTGTCTGCGTCACACCGAGCGATACTGTTATCACGGGGCTCTCCGGCGCCTGAATCGCGCCGTTGAATAATGCGTTCCATGCAGGGAAGTTAGTGAGCCCGTCGTCTTTGCATCCGTCATAGGTGGATGCATTCGTCCAGTTGCCTGTCAGAACTCCCGTAAACTTCACGCCGGTGGCCGCGCCATCTTTAAGCTCCTGGAATGTCCCTTCAAACTTCGCAGCCCTCGGCCTAACCAACCCTTCACAACTGCATATTTCCCTCTGCAGAGAATAATCCCAATAGCAATCTTTATCTGCCTTGGCTGCCCATATGATTGAGGACAGATTCAGTACCCCGTCGAACTGTGCTGTTTTTGTCCTTATCATTCCGGACAAATATACGCTGGTTGGATAAATGGCGTTGACACTTCCGGGCTCCAGTCCGAAGGTTGCCGAGAGTTTTCTCCCGCTCTGTCTGAAATCCATCTCAAGCCCGGGAGCAACCATCGAGCCCGTACCGCTTATAGCGGTGACCCGGCCACTTGAAATCGTGGAGGCAAAGCTCATATCCACATCCAACGTTCCTGAAGCCGTTTTCATCCGGGCGGTAATGGTCCCCGATTTGGGATTGCCGGAAACGGGATCCGCCACTATGATCATTTCTCCCTGATCGACAGTC
>CAZKLK010000009.1:0-22304 GCA_964553535.1 uncultured Nitrospiraceae bacterium | reverse complement strand
AAAATAAAAGAATGAACAATTCCTATCCACAAGGTTCCCAGAAGAGGCTTTTTTATAAAGGACTTACGCTCACAGGATTTATGCCTTTCGCGCCACTGTTTATCGATCCGAAGTCCCGATTTGCATAAATGGGCAGCGCTCTTCGGAGCTGAGATTTATCGTTTTTCCTCGCCGTTCAGGTAAAATATAATATCTGGGAAGGAACCAATACAAAATATTAACAGTCTCATGATAGAAGCAATCCTATTTATATAAAATCCCTTCTATCCTCTTTTTGCCAAGGGGATGTTTTATGCCCCTCTTTGGCAAAGAGGGGCAAGGGGAGATTTAATAATTCATGTAGTTTTAATTTTGAGACTTTGAGTAGATTGAAGACGGCATGAGAAAGTCCTTTATTCACGGCGTTATATACATATGCATGAGTTTTTTTCTGTCTGTCTTACAGCCAAGTGCGTCATATCCCCTCACCCTTGAAGAAGTTATATCGTTAGCAAAGGAAAACCTCCCGTCTTACAAGGCAGTAGTGGAACGATCCAAATCCCTAAAAGCACTTTATAATGCATCATCGTCCCCCTACCTGCCGTCCCTTGACGCATCATCGACGCACGGCCGCATATTCACCTCGTCGGACGAGTTCAGGCGTCAAAGCTACGATCTAACATTGAGCTATACCCTGTTTGACTGGGGGAATAGAAGTTCAAAGAGGAATATCGCACGGCTCAACCTCGACATTGGCGAGGAGGAGGCAAGAAAAAACCTGCTTGACCTGGAATTTGCCGTAAAATCAGCCTTTTATACAGTTCAGGCACTCCATGAAGCTGCTGGGCAGCGAAAGATACAGCTTAAAGATGCTGAAAAAGATTATGAAGTCGCCAGCGGCAGATATGCCTTTGGTGTCGCAAAGCTTTCTGACGTCCTGCAGGCATCGGTGAGGCTCGAGCAGGCACGTTTTAACCTTGTCCAGGCGGAAGGCAATCTAAAGAAAGGCTTATCTGACCTCAACTCACTCATAGGAAGACCCCTTGATACCGGTTACGAACTGCATGGCATTCCGGAAATGCAGATCACTGTTCCGGATATCGACAAACTTTCTGAAACAGCGCTCAGCAGGCCAGAAATCCAGCAGGCTGAGAATTCCATAAAAATCTTCGAGAATAATAAGTCTGCGATAAGAAGCACTTTTCTGCCGTATTTTTCCGTTAGCGCCACATACAGCAGAGCAGAAGGAGATTACGCCGGATCTTTTTCTGATGAAGAAAAAATAGTGGCGGTGCGGGCAAACTGGAATATTTTTGAACTTGGAAAGTTCTACTCTTACCGAGCTGCGGATCTGGAGAAAAATGCAGCTGTCGAGAACCTGAATGATATCAGGAGAGCAATTATCCTCGATGTCCGGAAGGCCTTCGAAGATTTTATGACTGCATTAAATGGTCTGCAGGTTGCCAGGACACAACTAATTCAGGCAGAGCATAACTATTCACAGGCATTTGCAGAATATAAGGTGGGGAAAGCCGATATACTGTCACTGATACAGGCCGAAAGCCTGCTCGCAGACTCACGGCAGCAGGCGGTGCTTTCAAAATTGAACCTTATGCTGTCAAAGGCCCGCCTTGAACGCGCAGCGGGAATCGATAAACTGGAATCATCAAATAAATAATTGAGCCCTGAGTTTGTGAAAAAAACTATTGTTATTACAATCGCAGTCATCCTTGTCGCCGGGGGAATAATCCTTTACAGGGCTATGACTAAGGCGGGGACTAAGGTACTGGAAACAGCACAGGTAACAAGAGGAAGCATACGCGGTGTGATAGTGGAAACCGGCATCATCAAGGCGCAGGTTGGCGCATTGATAAAAATCGGCGCCCGCGCCACCGGAAGGATAGATGCCATGAAAGTCAAGATAGGTGACAGAGTCGTCAAAGGACAGCTCATTGCGCTGATTGACGACAGGGAGATCCGGAAAACAATTGAACAGCAGCAGGCAGCGCTCACTGCCGCGCGGAACAGTCTCAAACAAATCGAGGAAACCTATCCCGAGCGCATCCGCGAAGCTGCCGCCAATTATGAATACGCCAGGATTACTTACGAACGTGAGACTCAGCTATTGAAGCATGAATATACGACAAAGGACTCGGTCGACAGGGCTTACAGCCAGTTCGAGGCGTCCGATGCCGGATTGAAAAGACTGAAGAGCGAATACGTAACTCAGACGAACATTGCAAAAGCCAGCGTCGACGATATTTCAGCACAGATAAAACAGCAGGAAACCAGACTTTCTTATACAAGAATCCATTCACCGATTGACGGCGTCGTGTCCGACGTTACGGCACAGGAAGGTGAGACAATCGTCGCTGGTCTCCAGGTCGCAAATCTCGTTACCGTTCTTGATCCAACCCTCCTTGAAATGTGGATTTACGTTGATGAAACGGACATAGGCAAAATGCAGTTAGGGCAACAGGTTGAGTATTCCGTTGATACATTCCCGGATAAAATCTTTCATGGAACCATAAAAAAGATATATCCCCAGCCGGTTGTCAAGGAAAACATCGTGTATTATCTTGCTATCGTGCCTGTATCAAGGGAAGATAGTGCGTTGCTGAGGCCGGAAATGACCACGCATATTAAGATAATCTTTTCTGAGAAGCAGAATATCCTCATCGCCCCAAACGCTTCGATCAAATTTGAAAGGGGCAGGCAGGTCGCCTATAAAGTATCCGGGACTGACAGAGTTGAACCTGTTGAAGTAAAGACCGGCCTCCGCGGCGAGGACAGCACGGAAATAATTTCAGGCGTCTCCGAAGGTGATATGCTCGCAACAAAATTGATACTTCCTGTTTCTTCAAAGCCGGAAGCGCGTTAGATATATAGTGCCCCCATGCCATTATGCGTCCTTGAAGATATCAGAAAGACTTTCAGAATGGGTGACGTAGACGTCGAGGTGTTGAAAGGCGTTCATCTGCGGGTCGAAAAGGGCGAGTTCCTTGCTGTCATGGGCGCTTCCGGATCCGGCAAAACTACGCTTATGAATATCATCGGGTGTCTCGATGTTCCATCATCGGGAAAATACGTTCTCGCGGACAAAGACATTTCGCATCTCTCCGACGATGAACTGTCTGTCATACGAAATGAGCATATCGGCTTCGTGTTTCAAAACTTCTACCTGCTTCCATACGCGACAGTCATCGAGAACGTGCTGCTTCCGTCGCTCTATATCGATAAGCGCAGGGATAACTTCGAACAAAAAGCTGTCGAGCTCCTCGGCATTGTGGGGCTCGGAGGACGCATGAAATTCAAGCCGCCGCAGTTATCAGGCGGCGAACAGCAGAGGGTTGCTATTGCGAGGGCGCTGATTAATGATCCGGATTTGCTGCTGACGGATGAACCGACAGGCCAGCTTGACAGTAAGACAGCCGTTGAGATCATGGACCTGATCGTTCAAATGAACAGGCGTGGAAAGACAGTCATCGTTATAACCCATGATCCAGGCATTGCCGCATATGCGCAGAAGACGGTCAGAATTAGGGACGGCATCATTATTTATTGACGTATCATGGACCGGATTCTCAGAATAGCGTCCCAGTCGATACGCTCCCTCGGAGCCTTTAAACTGAGGACCGCCTTCTGCATTATCAGCGTAGCACTCGGCATTGCTTCGATAACAATCATTGTCGCAGCGACAGAGGGAGCCTATCAGAAAGCGTTCGAGATCGTAGAGCGCTTCGGCCCTGACGCATTGCTTGTATTCGGCGGAGGAGAAGAAGCAAGGGCAACCGGTCAACGGCAAAAGACATTAACACTCGGTGATATTGAGGCTGTCAGAGAGGCTTTTTACAGCGCTTATCTCGTCGTGCCGATGACTGCAATGCGGGATGTTCAGGTGTCCTACCGGGACAGAAAATATCAGACGCTCATCGTTGGCTCAACCAGTGATTACAGCCATGTCTGGTCATGGCCGGTCATTCAGGGGACGGATTTCACGGATGAGGATGTCCGGGGTCTGCGGAATGTCGGACTGATCGGACACTTCCTCGCTACCGAACTGTTCGGCAATGTGGATCCCGTCGGCAAGACAATATTGGTCCGGGGAATCCCCGTGCAGATTGTCGGGGTTCTATCCGAGAGGGGAACAACGCCTGCCGGCGAACGGCTTGACGACCGAATCGTTATCCCTATCACGACCCTCATGAAAAAGCTTCAGAGAGAGACAAAATACGTATCTGCAATGAGGATACGGTTTCTTGATCAGCAGAACCTTTATTCGTATGTGAACGAACTCAGATCATTTATGCGAAAACGCCATAATCTTACCGATCAGGAATTTGATGACTTCACGATCGTTTCCCCTCGTGAAATCGTAAAATTCCTCGTTGCTCTCACCGGCTCGCTGGTGGTATTCCTCGGTGTAACCGGGTTAATCGCCCTTATCGTTGCAGGATTTGTCCTTGCAAACCTTTTCCTGCTCTCCGTAAGAGAGCGAACTAATGAGATCGGCATTCGAAGGGCTGCCGGCGCCAAAAAACGGGATATCCTCCTGCAGTTCCTTGGGGAATCTGTGCTTCTGACCACGCTCGGAGGCTTGCTGGGTTTTCTTCTTGCTCTCGTCTCTGCAAGGCTGCTCATGCTGATTGCTCATTTCCCGATTCATTTTTCCTACAAGGCTTTTATTGTCGGCCTGTTGCTGTCATGGGCGGTCGGGATCGGATTCGGCCTCCAACCGGCAAACAGGGCAGCCAATCTGAAGCCAATTGAAGCGATCAAGGGATAGGAATAATTTTGCGGATAATGCTTATTATCCTGACATTATCAATCATAAAATAACACGGCTATGAAAAGAGTTATTCTGAACCTGAAAATCGCGGCACGGTCGCTCATGAATTTTAAACTGCGAACTTCTTTGGCAATTCTCGGTGTATTCCTTGGCACCTTTTCGCTGATTGTCGTGTCGAACCTGTCCGATTCTCTCATATTAAAAACGGAAAATGAGGCGGAAAGTCTTGGCCAGAACCTTTTGATCGTGAGAAGCGGTATTGTAAGAAGAGTCGCGACCGGCACGAGATTGATGACCGAGGCGACAACACTCACTATTGAAGATGCACGGGCGCTAATTGACGGTTCCAGCACAATAAGCGGCGTATCGGCATCCGGCAACAGGCACTTTCCTGTACGGCATGAAAACAATATCCTGAATTCCGTTCTCATTATGGGCGTTCAACCCAATTACTCCCGAATAAGAAATTTTTATGTCGCCGAAGGCCGCTTCATATCGGATGAAGATGACAGAACGCTCGATAAGGTTGCCGTGCTGGGCACAAAAGTTGCCGGGCGTCTTTTCGGGAAGGAAAATCCGGTCGGGAAATACATCCTGATCTCGCGCGTCCCGTGCCGCGTAATTGGAATAATGGAAGAGAAAGGCGTTGATATTTCAGGAGTCGATCAGGATAACCAGATCTTTGTGCCTCTGAACACATACATGAGACGCCTGATAAATCAGAGCTTCATTAATACCATATCCGTTCAGGTCGTTGATGAACAGTCGATCCCGGTTGCCAAGGAACAAATTGAAGTAATCCTCCGCAACCGGCATAAGATTTCGAATAACCGGAAGGATGATTTTACAGTTATCGATCTTAAAGACGTGATGGCCTTGAAGACACAGGCCATGTCGATGATAACCGTCCTCGGCCGGGTATCCGCTGTCGTATCTTTTGCTATCGGCGGCCTTGGAATACTCTCAATCATGATTCTTATCGTTAACGAACGAAGACTTGAAATCGGGATACGCAGGGCCGTTGGTTCACGGAAAAGGGATATCGTCCTGCAATTTCTAATCGAGGCTTCGTTCATTTCATTCAGCGGCGGCACGGCAGGAGTCGTGCTGAGCAGCATCGCCAGCATTTTCATTTTCTGGTTCGTAAACCTTCCATTTACGATTTCACCGGCCGGACATCTCGTCTCGTTTCTCGCAAGTATCACTGTCGGCATCCTTGCAGGCATCTATCCTTCACAGAAGGCCATCCGCATCCAACCGGTGGATGTGATACGCGCATAATATTCTATGCGGCTGAATTTCTGAGTGTCAGGTACCCCGAAAAGATTATCAACATGCCGCCGATGATAGCGTTAAATCCCGGAATCTCATGCAGGAAAATCGCACTGATGATGATCGCGCAAACCGGTTCCAGATAGCCGAGCACAGCCGCCCTGTTGGCGCTGACTTCCTGCAGACCCCTGAAGTAGAGGACGGGCGCTATGGTAGAATGAATAATTCCCAATATCAGGAAACTCCATAGCGCATTGACCGGGAATACCCTGATAAACGGCGCAAGAAATATCAAGATAAATATATTCGAGAAAAATACGAACATCAGCGGTATGAATTTCCCGGCGTGCATCCTCAGCAGGATGACGATCAGGGCATAGGCAACACCGGATGCAAGACCCGCGGCGATTCCCATCATCTGATCCTCCGCTATCGATAAACCGTCCAGCATGATCCAGAGACCGGCCGATGCTATGAGTATAACGATGAGTATCTTTCTTGTGATCTTCTCCCCCAAAAGAAAAGGCGCAAGAAATGCAACAATTACCGGAGCCGTGTAGTGGGTCAGCACCGCATTGGCAATGGTCGTATGTTTGAACGCATAGAAATACGTGAAAGTGTTTACAAGCGAAATGCAGCCAATAAAAAAGGGGTATTTGAGTTTTTTTACATCCGGGAAGTTCGAGCGGTACCTTTTCCCAGATAAGACTATGCCCTGAGCGATAACCGACACCAGAAGCGAATAAAATATAAGGACATGTATCTCCACTCCTGACCACCGAACAATCACGCCAAGCGAGCTCCAGAGAAATATTGCGAGAAGAATGTAGAAAGAAGCCATCGCTTAATGGTCAGAATATGGCAGATGGCAAACAGGAATCACGATCATGATGATAGCGGCAAATCCTTCACATTCTGCAGTATATAACTCAAAATATACATCGGTCATTTCCCCCTTGATAATCTCATCAGGGTCTGCACTATGAAACACATGCTCTCCTCGCCAGCGGAATAGTGACCGGACATAGAAAATAGTATATCATGTCAGATAGTCTTTCCAATGCCATTGACATTGCAAATATCCTTAATATGAGTGAACATACATCATGATACCGAAGAACACCCTCGAACTGCTTGAATTTCATAAAGTGCTCAGGCTCGTGGCGGACTTTGCCAACAGCAAATCCTCAAAAGACTCGATTCTTGACATCGCTCCAGTTGAATCCAGAGAGGATATCGAAACACGTCTCAATCTCATAGATGATATCCGCAGACTTTGTGATAATGGAACACCCTTGAACCTGTATCAGTTTTCAGACATCTCCGGACACATTATCAGGATACGACCCGAGGGTGCATTTCTTGAAGCGATAGAACTTGCCGATTTCATTCCTTTTCTGGATATCGCTCATAAGGCGGGCGAAATGATTCGAGGGAGATCCGATATCCCGGCTCTCAAAGAATATGCGTCATTTCTGACCGGCTTCCCTGATCTTCTCAAAACTTTGCGCAAATCAATTGATGAAGAGGGGAACATCCTTGACTCGGCTTCGTTCCATCTCGCAAACATCCGCTCGCAGAAACGAAAACTTGAAATCAGAATCCGGAAGAAACTTGAGGAGATCACCCGCGACGAGAAACTTTCTCTTTTCCTGCAGGATGATTTCATAACAACAAAATCCGGCCGCTGGGTAATCCCTGTGAGAATGGATTCCAAGGGGATGGTGCCCGGAGTCGTGCATGATATATCAAAATCCGGGGAGACCGCATTTATAGAGCCACTCGGAATTATCAATCTTTCGAATGAGCTGGAGAATCTTATATCAGATCAAAAGGCGGAAGAACTACGCATACTCCGGACCATCTGTTCCATGATACGGACGGTAATCGACGGGATAGAGGAAGAATTCAGGGCCGTTGTGTATATTGACGTGCTGAACAGCGTCGCACGGCTTGCTGATAAACTTTCCATGACAAGACCGTCAATAAATGAAACTATGGGCATACAGCTTGACGGTGCCAGACACCCCCTCCTTGAGCTTTCACTCAATAAATCGGATATGACCCGCAAAATTGTCCCCCTCGATGCAAGATTAGGCGACGGGCATACAGTCATGGTAATCACAGGAGCAAATGCCGGCGGGAAAACCATAGCGATCAAAACAATTGGCCTGATCGTGCTGATGGCGCTATCGGGCATGCCCGTGCCTGCATCCTCCTCAACGTCTGTCCCATTTATAACAAATCTTCACGCCGATATCGGCGACGAGCAGTCTATTGAAAACAACCTGTCAACATTTTCCGCCCATATGTCAAATATATCGAAGATATTGATGAACAAGGATCCAGACACAGTTGTGCTTATCGACGAACTCGGAACCGGCACCGACCCTGATGAAGGAGCAGCCCTTGGCTGCTCCATACTCAAGCACATCCGCGAAAGCGGCTGCCTCGTATTCGCGACAACGCATCTTTCCGACATCAAGAGCTTTGTCCACAGAACAGAAGGCATGCTGAACGCTTCGATGGAGTTCGATCAGAATACGTTTACCCCCCTGTACCGGCTGAGGGTTGGAGAGCCCGGGCAATCCCACGCTCTTGATATAGCCCGGAAATACGGCATTCCTGAAAATGTAATCGCCGACGCGCGCCACCTGCTCGGCCGCATGAAAGCGGAAATGGACATCATGATCACTGATCTCAATATGAAAAGAATCGAATATGAAAAGTCTTTGCAGGATATTGAACAGCAATGGAAGAACATTGAAAAAAGAAATCAGGTAATTACCGGATTGCTGAGCGAAGCGGAAGAGAAGCGAAGGAAAATTCTTTCAGACGCATACCGCGAGGCAACGGGCATTGTCGACAATACGAAACGGCAGATGAATATATTCCTCGATGAAGTAAAAAAGAAGGAGAAGGATGAAAGGCGAAAAACCATCATGAACCTTAAACAATCCCGCGAAATTATTACGGAAAAACTCATGGAACTTGGGCATAAAGAAATGCCCATTCCTTCTTTGGATGAGATAAAGCCGGGAGACCTCGTTTTTATTCGTTCGCTCGGTCAAACAGCGCTTGTCGCTGGCATCAACAAAAAAAATGGCCGCCTGAAGGTATCGGCAGGGAATATCGATATCGAGGTGCCGCTGTCCGATATAACCCATGCGGAACAAATCTCGACCGCCGCCCATGAATTTCATAGGAAACCGATCTCAGCTCACGAACCTGTTCCTCCGAAACTTACCCTTGCCGGAAAGAGGGTTGATGAAGCACTTTCGCTACTGGAACGATTCCTTAATGATGCTTCGCTGTCGGATATACCGGAGGTCGTAATTGTTCATGGAATAGGCAGGGGTTTTTTGTCAAAAGCAATCCACAACCATCTGAATGGACACCCCCTCATAACTAACTACAGAAGCGGAAATTACCAAGAAGGCGGCGCGGGCGTGACAATCGCTGTTATGAAATGACTATTTACATTTTGAATAATATGTCCGTGTTCATTGAATAATAACCTCGATATCGGGCAACTGTCCCTTTATCGCATCTTCGATGCACCTGTTGTCGCACTTAATGCAGGGACCTCCGCAATATATCAGCGCCTTATTGTCACTGTACTCTACTAATTCCGCGCAGCTGTCATGTGCGGTCAGAATACACTCCAGACCTTCGAGTATCTCCCTGATCTTTTGCTTCGTATTCTCTTCGGATTGCCAGATCATGCTTTTTTCTCCCGTTAAAATTTATACCGCAGCGACCTCCGAAACCAGTCCTTCTTATCTTGTTTGACACAGCACTCTGCTTTCAGGTATTTTTCAGCATGGACATTGAGAATACATTTTCCCCTGTTCTCCTGCTGTGCGCTCTCACTCTTTTGATTAACCTTCCATTCGGCTATGCAAGGGGAAAAACCGCACGATACTCGTTCCGCTGGTTCCTTTTTATTCACCTGCCAATTCCGCTTATTTTTATTATAAGGAATTTATCGCACATTGAATTAAAATATATCCCTCTTATTGCCGCCGCCGCCGTATTGGGCCAGATCATCGGCGGGAAACTGGATATCTGATTATGCATACAGCCATCCTGGTCAAACCAGGCGTTATTGAACTCAGCAACCTGAAACTGCCGGAACCATCCAGCGGCGAGATGCTTATAAAAATTAAAGCGGCGCTCACCTGTGGAACCGATCTCAAGGCATTCAAAAGAGGACATCCTGTAATCCCGATGCCCGGTCCTTTCGGGCATGAATTTTCCGGAATCGTGGCGGCGGTCGGCAGCGGTGTCGATCAATTCAGAGAAGGCGATGCAATTATGGCAGTTCACAGCGCTCCCTGCCTATCGTGCAGATTGTGCAAATTAAGACTTCACAATCTTTGCGACAACATTATGCAAACGAAAATTCTCGGTGCTTTTTCAGAATACATTCTCCTGCCCCGTCATATTGTAGAGCAGAATGTCTTCCATAAGCCGCCCCATCTGCCGTTCGAGGAAGCAGCGTTTCTTGAGCCGCTTTCCTGCGTTGTCCATGGGATGAATTCGCTTTCTGTAAAGAAAAGAGAGCACGCTCTTATTGCCGGAGCAGGCCCTATCGGACTGATACACCTCCTTCTCCTCAAGGAGAGAGGGGCTCTGGTCACCGTAATGGACTTGCAAAATGACAAATTAATGACGGCAAAAAAACTGGGCGCGGAACGCATCGTTCCTGATCAGCCAAATACATCCAACAGAGAATCTAAAACGCCTAATGTAACTGATAATTCCGGATTCGACTATGTATTCGAATGCACGGGCTCGCCGGAGGTTTGGGAAAAGTCGGTGCAGTACGTCAGGAGAGGCGGCACCGTAGTCCTGTTTGGAGGCTGCAAGCCGGAAACGACAGTTTGCTATGACGCGGCCCGCCTTCACTATGATGAGATCACCATCAAAGGATCTTTTCACTACACACCCGCCGACGTAAGAAAAGCATACGAATTGCTGTCCGGCCGGAAAATCAATTTATCGGGTCTGATCTCCGGATTTTTTTCACTGAAAGATATTCAGCAGGCATTTGAAATATTGTCGAAAGGCATCGGAATTAAATATGTAATTACGCCGTGAATTTGTCAGTTCTATTTCCGTGTATAATATTGCATGAATATTTGGTCCTTTCTGCTCGGGTTAATTGTGGGCATCTTTCCGCTCATATTTATCCTCAGGGTTTTCCCCGGCAAGTTTTTGTTTGTCACGAACCCTTACATAAAAGGCGCTATTTTCGGCTTTCTTCTATGGAGCTTTATTAATATCTTTGTATTTTTTGAGGCAAGGTATAATCTGATTGGCCTTACCGATACCGAGATGGGATTCAGTACAATTGTAATACTGACGTCATCGCTGCAGGGTTTTATAACAGCAGGACTTGTTGCGGCATTTATATCGGCGCGTGTCTGGAAAAAGAAACCGCCGGATGCATAATATTGAGGATTAATCTTTCAGGATTTCCTATCCATCGTGAATAGTGGTTCTTCATCCTGGAATCGGCAGTTAGAAATGCGCTGTTTCACTATGAAAATCCGCTGCTCGAAATAATGGTGTATAGAATTATGGATTGAGCTGCATGAAAATAGCCAGCCTGTATAATTTCCATGACATCCGGATTGAGGACGTCCCTATCCCGGAACCCGGAGCACACGATGCCCTGATGAAGACAAAGGCGTGCGGCATATGCTCTGGCGACGTAATGCCATGGTATATTGAAAAAAAAGCACCGTTGGTGATCGGTCACGAACCCGCAGGCCAGATTGTCGAAGCAGGGTCGGCAGTTACATCCTTCAAACGGGGGGACAGAGTCTTCGCCCACCATCACGCCCCTTGCCTGTCCTGCCATAATTGCTCACAGGGCAATTATGTTCAATGCAACACATGGAAAACTACAAGGCTGATTCCCGGAGGGATTTCCGAATACATCCTCATTCCACAAATAAATCTCGACAACGATACCTTACTGTTGCCTGACGACGTCGGTTACGAGGATGCCACACTGATTGAGCCTGTTGCTTGTGTGGTCAAGGCATTGAAAAGAAGCCGCATCACGGGCGGAGAGACAATTCTTGTTATCGGGCTCGGGCCCATGGGACAAATGCAAGTTCTTCTTTCACGATATTATGGCGCTGAAAGAATCATCGGCGCGGATTTTGTTCCCTACAGACTGGCGGCAGCGAAGGAAATGGGCGCCAATGAGGTTATCGACATATCAAAAGACAGCCTTGTTGATTCCTTGAAACATCAGACAGGCGGCAGAATGGCGGATATCGTTGTAGTCGGACCAAATAGCGTTGATGCGATGAGGCAGGGAATAGAAGCTGTTGGAGACGGGGGAACCGTCCTCCTGTTCACCCCCGCCAAACCCGGACAACGTCTCGCAATCGATCCAAATGATTTATACTTCAGAGATGTGAACATCATAACGAGTTATTCCTGCGGTCCTGATGATACGAGGGAAGCGCTGAATATTGTCAGAAAACAGGTCGTCACCGCCCGAAAGCTGGTTACACACAGGTTCGCAATCGAAAATACCGCAAGGGCATTCAGACTAACGGCGGAGGCAAAAAACTCACTAAAGTGCATAATTGTTTTTGATGAAGACCCCGGCAAAGCGTAAGGGAACCCCGGTCACTTGTGACTGGAAAAAGACACCCCGCAGGGGCGGAAGGACATTGCCGCTCAGCAAGACACGATTCTTCAAATACATCGGCGACTATTCATGGAAAGGGATCGGGATTGAGAAATACAAACCGGCAGGAGACGATTGGGCGGGAATAATACGACAAACGCTGATCGGCGGTTATAACGAATCGGCAAAGTTCCACCTCAGGTATTTTGAAATAGAACCCCGCGGATTCAGCAGTTTAGAATGGCATAAACACGCACATGTAGTCATAGGCATCAGGGGAAACGGCCTTTGCATAGCCGGCAGTAAAAAATTTAAAATAGGATTTCTCGATGCCATATACATTGAACAGGGGGAGCCCCACCAGCTGCGGAATCCCTCCGGTTCACCCTTTGGCTTCTTCTGCATTGTTAATGCCAAAAGGGACAGGCCGAAGATTATTACCACTTTATCAAAGCGGATGCCCAGGTGAGACCGCCGCCAAACGCCTCGAGAAGAATATAGTCTCCATCCTTGATCCGGCCTGCCGATAACGCTTCATCGAGAGCGATGGGAATTGATGCGGCAGAAGTATTTCCGTACCGTTCAAGATTTAAGAAGACTTTTTCCATCGGAAGATTGAGCCTCTCGGCAGTCGCCTGAATGATCCTGAGGTTGGCCTGATGAGGAACCAAAAGCGAAAGATCGGAAGGATTCATGCCGTTTGCGCTGAGTGTTTTCACAGCGATATCCTCAAGCGTCCTGACAGCCACCTTGAAAGTCTCATTGCCTTTCATTCGTATATAATGCATTCCCTGACTGATAGTATCCGAGGATGACGGATTCCGCGATCCGCCTCCGGGAATATTGATAAGTTCCCACATGCTTCCGTCGGAATTAATGGATATTGAGAGAATACCTCTTTCTTCAATGGTTGGTTCGACAACCGCGGCCCCCGCACCGTCGCCGAAAAGGACGCATGTCGTCCTGTCTTTCCAGTCTATTGCCTTCGAGAGAACCTCTGTGCCGACCGCCAGAATTCTTTTATGCATGCCGGAACGAATGAATCCGTCCGCGATATACAATGCGTAAAGGAATCCGGAACAGGTGGCATTGATGTCAAATCCGACAGCGCCCGAAGCACCAAGCTTGTGCTGGAGGAAGCATGCGGTGGATGGAAACGGCATGTCGCCCGTAATAGTTGCGACGATTATCACCTCGATGTCCCGTGCGTCCAAACCGGCGCGTTCTATGGCAATCTTGGACGCCTCAAATGCAAGGTCCGATGCAGCCTGTTTTTCACCGGCTATCCTTCTTTCCTTTATACCTGTTCTATCAGTAATCCACTCATCAGAGGTATCAACCATTATTTCAAGGTCCGAATTCGAAAGTACCTTCTCGGGCAGATAGGAACCGAGCGAGACAATTCTACTTCTTACCAATGTAATTCCTCCCGTGATGCGAAAGATCGTCTTCGATAGCCGATGAAATAATTTCGTGCACTCTTTTCCGGGAGAAATCCGAAGCAACCCTGATGGCATTTCTGATCGCTTTGGCGGTTGACCTCCCGTGACTAATGATGCATGCGCCCTGTATCCCCAATAACGGAGCGCCACCATACTCATCATAATCTGTCTTCTTCTTGAAGTTTCTCAAGGCGGGTTTCAACAACAGATAACCGAGACGGCCGGCCACCAGCGCCGCAACTTCTCTTTTCAGCATCCGCATAAGTGCGTCCGCAAGGCCCTCACTGGTCTTGAGGATAACATTGCCGGTAAAACCGTCACAGACAACAACATCGGCTTCGCCCGTAAAGATATCTTTGCCGTCGATATTTCCGATAAAATTGAGATCAGCATCCTTGAGAATCTTGAATGTCTCCTTGGTTAGTTCGTTTCCCTTGCTGTCCTCTTCACCGGTGCTCACAAGAGCCACCTTAGGCGATTCCCTGCCGACAATAAATTTGGAATACGTGCTGCCCATCAAAGCAAATTGCAGCAGGTTCTCCGGCTTGCACCTAACGTTCGCACCGGCATCAATCAAAACAAACGGAGATTTAAGTGTAGGCATGATAGCCGCAATCGCAGGCCTGTCCACAATGTCTGATACGCCCAGCACAAGCAGCGCGGTTGCCATGACAACACCCGAGTGGCCCGCGCTGACAAAACCGTCTGCCTCATTGTTCCTCACCAGCTCAAGACCTCTGCGTATCGATGAATCCTTTTTCCTGCGAATTGCAGACGAAGCAGACTCGTCCATACCGACAACCTGCGATGCATGTTTGATTGTAATGCGGTTGGAAGAAAACCTCTTGCCCTCGAGTTCGCGAGTTAAGGCAGCTTCATCCCCCACAAGGACAACGTCGATATCCTCGGAACTGTTGACTGTCTCGACTGCACCCTCGATAGTGACGGCAGGGGCGTAGTCACCCCCCATAGCGTCAAGGGCAATCCTCATTCCTCTTTTTCGACAACCGTGAGAACTTTGCGACCATCGTAGAAACCGCAACTGGGACAAACCTTGAAAGAGGTCTTCATTTCATTGCAGTCGGGGCAGAGACTCAGGTTGGGCATCTGACCCTTCCAGTTCGCTCTCCGCTTATCCCTTCTTGATCGTGTATGCCTGTGCGTTGGATTAGCCACTACTCACTCCTTTCGCTCCTTCAAAAAATTTTTCAGTTTCAGAAACCGCGGATCAGAATCCTTCAAAATGCATGAACAGGAACTAAGATTCATGTCTTCACCGCAATTCGGGCAAAGCCCCCTGCAGAACTCGCTGCAGAGGGGCTTCATCGGCGTATTCAACTCCACCTGCTCTATCAACAGCCTTGTGATATCCAGTTCATCTCCCGTATAAAAATCAAGATCAAGTTCACCGGACGTTACCTCATAATTGTCATCTCCCGCGAGTTCCTCAATCGGATGGTATACGACAGCAACAGGAATAGTCACAACTTCAGTGAATTTCTTCAGGCACCGGCTGCAATTCAGATCTGCAATTGCATTCAGATTGCCTTCAACCATAACCTCGCTACCTGTTTTCTGAATGGTTATCCGACCCTTAACAGCAACCAGCGCGTCGTTTGATGCAAAGCTTTCATTAATGTCAACGTCAACCCCTACTTTAGGTATATCAGGAATCAGTATCTTCATTTCCGCAAAAAAGGCTAAAGAGATACATTATAAAGCGTGCTTTAAGAATGTGTCAATATTCCGTGCTTTCTTGACAAAGTGGGAAAGGCTATGATAAGAAATCACAATATATCTTTGGAGGTGCGAATGAATCCGGACGATCTGAAATATCATAAGGAGCATACTTGGGTCAAGGTATCAGGAAAAAAAGCAACTATCGGCATCACTGACTATGCGCAGGATTCATTGGGGGATATCGTCTACATTGACCTGCCGGAAACCGACACCGAGACCGAAGCAAACAGCGAAATTGGTGAAATTGAATCGACGAAGGCAACTTCATCCATCATTTCACCCGTAAGCGGAAGGATCATACAGGTGAATGATGATCTCAGTGAAAATCCCGAAATAATCAATGACGACCCGTACGGGAAAGGCTGGATAGCGGTGATCGAATATGACGACGCCTCTGAAATCGACGAACTAATGGACGCATCCGAGTACGCCAAATATGTCGAAGAAGAAGCAAAATGAAGCTCGCTGTACTCGGCTCAGGTCCCGGAGGATACGTCGCCGCCATCAGGGCGGCGCAATTGGGGTTAAAAGTAACTGTAATTGAAGCCCGAAAAATTGGAGGCTCCTGCCTGAACTGGGGGTGCATTCCCACAAAAATTCTCTCCACATCTGCCGGCTTCGTTTCTCTGGCAAAGAGATGCCCGGAGTTCGGGATAGAAATAACAGGACGCATCTCGCCGCATTTAAAAAAAATACTGGAGAGAAAAGACAGAATTGTAGGTTTGCACGCAAAGGGAATCCGGAATCTTTTTAAAAAACACGGCATAACGCTGAAAGAGGGTCATGGGGAAATTGTCTCTCCATCGGAAATATCCGTCCTTGCAGGCAGTTCCGCGCGTGAAACGGTCCAGGCAGACCGGATCATAATCGCGACCGGTTCAAGACCCCGCGACCTTCCGGCCTCTCCGTTTGACGGAAAGCGCATACTTTCCACCGACGACGTATTCAGTCTGGATGCCATACCAAAAAGCATTGTTATTATTGGCGCCGGTGTCAGCGGTTGCGAATTCGCCTGCGTATTCGCACAGCTCGGCACTGATGTCACTCTTTTGGAGGAACTTCCGCGGGCACTCTTTACCGAGGATATCGAGATATCGCAGTTGTTCATGCATGAACTTAAAAAAAGAGGCATCAGACTGCTAACCGGCATCGCTATTGTGAACATCGACCTGACCGGTGACGCAGTCCGCGTTTTGCTCAACGACGGCCGGGAGATAAAAGCGGATAAGGCTCTTGTCTCGGCAGGCAGGATTTTAAACAGCGACGGCATGGGCGCGGAGAAGACGGGCATCTCCAAAAAAGCTGATGGAGAGATCATCGTGAACCAACGAATGGAGACAAATATCGCCGGCATTTACGCTGTCGGCGATGTCATCGGCGGGCATTTGCTCGCACACGTCGCATCGGCAGAAGGTCTGGTTGCAGCCGCAAACTGCGCCGGCGGTGATGAACATATCGACTACACCGCCGTGCCGTCAGCTATCTTTACCGCCCCGGAAATAGCCTCAGTCGGACTCAGGGAGCAGAATGCGGCCGAGATGGGAATAAACATACGCACCGGACATTTTCAGTTCCGGTCTCTCGCAAAGTCCCATATCATTGGTGAAATATACGGGATGGTTAAAGTTATATCGGATAAAAAATCCGACAAAGTTTTAGGTGTGCATATAATAGGTCCCCATGCCTCCGATTTGATTCACGAAGGCGCTCTTGCAATATCGCGAGGCTTATTAACAAAGGACATTTCAAGCATGATGCATGCCCATCCGACTCTTTCAGAAGTTCTTCAGGAGGCTTTTTCGGATGTCCACGGACTCTCAATTCACTCCTGAATCAATGAAAGCTTTTTCATAACGCATATGCGTTCCGCTCAAAATGACGACGTGCGGCGGGCCGTTATTTATTGCCGGCAGTATACAAGAAATACGAACTATTCTATAATGAATGGCGATGGGAGCGTACGATAGCGTACTGCGAAAACAGGTATCGTCCGAGATTCGAAAACGCCGGATGATTTTCTATATTGTCACTCTTCTGGCGATTCTTTATATTTTTATAAGCATCTTTTTCGGGGAAAAGGGCCTTTTAAACTACTTGAAACTCCGCGAAACAAAAATTGCACTTGAGGCTCAGATCAGGGAGATAGAACAGGATAACGCAAAACTCAAAGCACAGTTGGAATCTATTCAAAAAGACCCTTTTATCAAGGAAAAGCACGCCAGAGAGGATTATGGACTAGCCAAGCCGGACGAACTGATATTCCAGTATGACCGATAATCCGCTCTATATCTCTTTCCTTTGGCATATGCATCAACCGTATTACAAGGATCCCTTTACAGGATTGTACCGTCTGCCGTGGGTTCGGCTCCACGGTTCAAAGGATTACCTCGATATGGTTGACATCCTCTCGGAGTTCACTTCAATTAAACAGACATTTAATTTCACCCCTTCCCTACTCGAACAGATGACCGACTATGCAGAACGGCATGCGCTGGATCGCTGCCTGATGCTTTCTATGAAAAAAGCTTCCGAACTCGATAACGAAGACAGGGTATTCATGCTTCAAAACTTTTTCCTTGCAAACTGGGAATACATGATAAAACCTTTTCCGAGATATTATGAACTGCTCATGAAAAGAGGATTTCATCTTGTATCCAGCGAAATCAAACGGATGGCGTCGTATTTCAGTGACCGTGAATTCCTTGACCTCCAGGTGCTTTTTAACCTCTGCTGGATAGATCCGGTCTTCAGAAAAAGAGATCCTTTTCTCAGCATGCTCGTCGAAAAAGGGAGAGATTTCACTGAGGAGGAAAAGCTGATCCTCCTCGACAGACAGATCGATTTGCTGAAAGCGATTATTCCCCGCTACCGCGAAATGGCGGCAGCCGGCCGCATCGAACTCTCTGTCTCGCCGTTCTATCACCCCATTCTCCCGCTGCTATGCGACACAAACGTTGCGAATATGGCGCTTCCGGACATTTCCCTTCCGAAAAAAAGATTCGCCCACTCAGAAGACGCCCGGCAGCAGATAAGGATGGGAATCGAATACTTCGAGCGGATCTTCGGATACAGGCCTGCCGGCATGTGGCCTCCGGAAGGGTCCGTCAGTGAAGAGGCGCTGAAGCTGATTTCGGCCGAGGGGATCAAATGGACCGCAACTGATGAGGACATCCTTTCGATTTCGATAGGAAGACCGCTGAGAGATTCTTCGAGAAACGCCGTTGATCCACATGCTTTGTATAGCGCCCATCTTTATGAAGGGGTATCAATGATATTCAGGGATCACATACTATCAGACCTCATCGGATTTGAATATGCCAGGTGGGATCCGAAAACCGCCGCAGAAGATTTCACCAACAGGCTGATTCACATATGGAGGACTGTTCCGAAAAACAGGCCGCATCTCGTGTCAATCATCCTTGACGGCGAAAACGCCTGGGAATACTACAGAAACGACGGTCATGATTTCCTGCGATATTTGTATCAAGGACTGTCAAAAGAGGAGAGACTTATCACCACGACTGTTTCCGAATATCTTAATATTGCTGGTCCCGGCAATCATTTGTCAAAAATCCACGCGGGTTCCTGGATATATGCAAATTTCGCCGTCTGGATCGGCCACGAAGAAGACAATACTGCCTGGGATTATCTTACTCAGACGCGGCAGGACCTCCGCAGTTTTCAGGGGATGTATCCCGACCGGAATCTTTCCGATGCGTGGAAAGCTCTGTACATATCCGAGGGAAGTGACTGGAACTGGTGGTACGGGGATGAACATACCACCGAGAACCAAAAAGACTTCGACGAGTTGTTCAGGTTAAACCTGATGAAGATTTACAGGGAGATCGGCAGGGAAGTGCCCGCATACCTGTTCAGCCCCGTGTTGAGAGAAGACCGGCGCATAATGCCTTCGGTCATAGTGCGGGGGTTTATCGAACCGAAAATCGATGGTATAGTAACAAGCTATTATGAATGGCACCAGGGCGCCCATCTCGATGCACGAAAGGCGGGGGGCAGTATGCATAAGTCGGAAAGTATCCTTTCAACCCTGTATTATGGATTCAATAAAGAATTCCTTTTCCTCAGATTGGACGGAACTCTGCCCTTCAGGGAAATAATTGAAGGTCTGAGTTTGTCGGTCGATGTCACAAAACCTTTGCATAGGAGGATAACAATATCATTCAGGCCCTCATTGCATGCTGAACTTCTCGAACGCGCGGATAATACATGGATAAAGGTTCAGGATATCCCCGATGTGGCGGCGGATGATATTTTCGAATTGAAAATTCCATTCAGCGCCCTGCATGCCGAAGAAAAGGATGAAATCATTTTTTCCGTGTGTGTCATCAAAAACGGCGAGGAGGTCGAACGGTGCCCGTTCAGAGGGCATATTGCGCTGACTGTTCCCACCTCCGACTTTGAAGCGATGATGTGGTACTAAAACAAGTTTTGGTGCTGATCGGCAATGCAATTCACTAATCCGAAACTTATGTGTAACTGAAACTCGACTCATTTTGGCAAATGAAAGCACTCATCCAGCGAGTCTCGGAAGCGCGGGTTGAAATCGACGGGGAGATTTTCTCTCGGATAGGCACGGGACTGCTTGTTTTCCTCAGCGTCGAAAAAGGCGATACTTATGACGATCTTCAATACCTTGCAAAAAAAATCGCTCACATGAGGATATTCGGAGATGCCCGCCAAAAAATGAATCTGTCGGTTCTGGACATCGGAGGTGAAATACTCGCCGTGTCACAATTTACCCTGTCCGCTGACTGCCGGAAAGGCAACCGTCCTTCCTTCGATGACGCCGAAAATCCTTTGAAGGCAGAGAATATGTATATGAGGTTTATTGAAAAGTTGAGGGAGACCGGTCTGACAGTTCAAACAGGGAATTTCGGTTCATACATGCAGGTTAAGCTCATCAACGACGGCCCCGTTACCATAGCCCTTGACTCCGGAAAACAGGCCGCACAGCCTGAAGCTTCTATCGAACCGGAACATACCCTCCCCTGATTCCGTTTTTGGAAAATACAATCTGCCACACCTGGAGACACCGTGCCCGGAAAGCGCCGGCGGAACTCAGCAAGTAATATTTCCACATCCGGAAAAATCGTTCGTCATAGATCCCTCTGAGTTCGTGCCAATGCGAGCTAAAATTATCAAACCACGACATGAGGGTCGGATCATAGTCCGGCCCGATATTATGCCAATCCTCAATGACAAAAAGTTTCTCGACTGATTCACTTATCTGCTTCATGGACGGGATCATCGAATTCGGAAAGATATATTTTCCAATCCATGGATCGACACATATTTTTGTCTCATTGTTGCCTATGGTATGCAGCAAAAATAATCCGCCGTTTTTAAGGCACCTGTGTACGACTTTCATATAAGTCCGGTAATTCTCATAGCAGACGTGCTCGAACATGCCGACTGAGACTATATAATCAAAGGGCTCACTCACTTCACGATAATCCTGATACCGTATTTCAACAGGCAATCCCGCGCAGAATTCCCGCGCAAACTCAGCCTGCCGACGAGAAACAGTAATGCCTACAACGTTGACTCCGTACCGCTCCGCAGCATATCTCGCAAATCCGCCCCAACCGCACCCGATGTCGAGAACGCGGTCACTGCGCTGAAACCTTAGCTTTCTGCATATTAAATCCATCTTACCCTGCTGGGCCTCATCAAGATTCTTTGCATCTTTCCAGTATGCGCAACTGTAGACAAGATACTTATCGAGCATTTTCCTGAAAAGCTCATTGCCGAGATCATAATGTCTCTCCCCAATAGCAAATGCACGCGATCTGCCCGCACGATTCGAAATTACAGCCCTCAAAAAATCTATCCTGAGCTTCAGAGACATTTTTACAACATCTTCAGGCCTTAACGGCATAAGCCTGCAGAAAAATTCATCTAACCGATCACATTCCCACCAACCGCTCATGAATGACTCGCCGAGTCCGATGCTGCCATCCTTGATAACCCTGTGAAAAAACTGCTTGTTATTGATACGAATGTCACAAGGATTGGTCCCGTCAATGAGGATTCCCGCGGGATCCAGGATATGCTGGATAAAACCTCGAAGTTTACTGGTATCCATACGCCTTCGGTCGGTTATTAAAGAGAATATTTTTATATTAGCAGTTTCAGCGGGAAATTCAAGCCGGCATGCAGAAAACGCAGAAAGAGGCGTCGCGTCAGCTCCACGTATTATAGATTACAGAAAAATTATAATTATTATTAATATAACCATAATTTCTTTAAAATTGACAAGCGTGCAGATTTTATGATTTCCTCAATCTGTAAGCAAACTATTACCCAAATACAGCGATAACTATCTCGAACGATTGATAAACGCGTCATTGCGAGCACCCGCAAGGTGCGTGGCAATCTCCTTTCATACGACGAGATTGCTTCGCTG
>CAZKLK010000008.1:0-23049 GCA_964553535.1 uncultured Nitrospiraceae bacterium | reverse complement strand
AACCCCCTTCAAGGGGGGTTCAAGGAATCCCCACAGCAGAGACTGTGGGGTATTGAAAAGTTAATAAACCTCCCCGCAGCAGAGACGGCGGGGTATATAATTCCAATAAAAATAAAAGAATGAACAATTCCTATCCACAAGGTTCCCAGAAGAGGCGAAATTTTTAAAAACTTCTGAAGCTCTTCTTGAGTCGTTATATTAGAAAAACTTCTTTTCAGGACTGCACCACCCGCAGTATCCGGAATCCCCGTCCAGCGCGGCGCCCCGTTAGGCCGTTCTTTGAAAGCGGCAATAAAGATACATTTGCTCTATGCCGCCCGGAGTAACGTGTAATTCTTTGTCTTTCTTCTTCAGCAGGAATTCCGGGCCTAACATCCTCTCCAGCTTCTCAGCGGAATACCGCTCCACCGGCAGACCACTGCATTTTGGAGGAGCTTCAAGTGAAAACGCGGCTATAATCAAGTGGCCGTCAGGCTTCAGCGCCTTCAACAGATTGTTCAAATATTTCCGCCGCTGCTCCGGCGACGTCAGGAAGTGAATTGTCGCCCGGTCGTGCCACAAATCATAAGTAGAAGGCGGCAAGTCAAGAGAGGTTATATCTCCTTCAAGCCACGTTACTGCTTTAGCGCTTTCACCTAACCGTTTCTTTGACAACGCCAGAGCTGTCTTCGACAGATCAATCACAGTTATCAAGCGATAACCGGCCTCCAATAAGTCGTCAACCAGTGTAGAAGCACCGCCACCGACATCAATGATGTTTGCATCTTTGTCTAAAGAAAGTTCCCTTATCCATTTCAAGGAAGTTTCCAGGTGAGGCTTATACCACCCGACTGTATACGGCGGATTTGTCAAGTAAACTTTTTCCCAGTGCTCCCGAAGGTTCATCCGGTTCCTCCTTTTAGCCTGATCAGGACAGGCGAAAGCCTCCCGGATCTGTGCTAAATTATAAAACTCATCCGGCAAATCTGTCCATTTCTGCGGTTTTTTCTACAGACATTCTCCTTTCTCCGCAGGGGTGTTCTTCCCGGCAAAGATAGAAACAAACCCCTACCTGACATCGTCTTTGATCCGGCCCCGGACTTAAGAATTAGGCAAGGTATCCCCGGGATACGGTGCTGTAGTCGACTTCTCCGGCAAAAGAAGTCTGATAGCATTAGTCGAGTCACATTATGTATAATCCAATTTATACTAATCACGATTATACTATTTAAAGGAGTCATAATGAGATTCGTTAACCGAAAAACGGAGCTTAAAATCCTGGAGAGATTTTATAGGGAAGACAAATTCCATTTCATCCCGATCTATGGAAGAAGAAGGATCGGAAAGACGAGACTTGTTCAGGAGTTCATCGAAGGCAAGCCCGCCATCTACTTTCTTGCTGATAGCGTTGCTGAGCACGAGCAGCTGAGAAACCTTGGGAGGGAGGTCGGCGTCTTCTTCGGAGATATCCTCGCACAGCGGGGGTTTGATGACTGGCACCAGTTTTTTGACTATCTGAAGAGGAGCATAAAGAAAAAGACGATTCTTGTGATAGACGAGTTCCCCTACCTCGTTAATTCAAACAAGGGCATTTCGTCCATTTTCCAGAAAGGCATTGACGAGTATCTTAAGGATACAAAGCTCTTTCTCATACTGATGGGATCAAGCGTGGGAATGATGGAAAAAGAAGTGCTCTTCTACAAGGCCCCCCTTTATGGCAGAAGAACGGGCTCTCTGGAAATGAAAGAAATGGCATTCGGTTGCTTGAAGGAGTTTTTCCCGAAGAAAGACATGGATGAACTTATCTCGATCTATGGCGTAACCGGGACAATCCCGGCTTATCTTGAGAAACTCGATCCCGAAAAAGATATATTCCACAACGTCGAGGAACATATACTGAACAAGGGGACCTTCCTCCATAACGAGGTGGAATACCTCCTGCGAGAGGAGTTGAGGGAACCACGGAACTATTTTGTAATTCTCCGGTCCATAGCCCAGGGGAAGCGGAAGCTCTCCGAGATTATCAATGACACTGGATTTGAAAAGAGCCTTCTTTCCAGATACCTCGAAATACTCCGGAGCCTCAGATTCGTAGAAAAGGAGGTGCCGGTCACCGAAAAATACCCTGAGAAGAGCAAACTCGGACTTTACAGAATTCATGACAGATTCTTTGAATTCTGGTTCAAATATGTTTTCCCCAACAGGAGCAAGCTGGAGATCGGGAAAAGCGGGGAAGTGCTGCGGATGATAAAGGAGACCTTCGACCAGCATCTTTCGTTCGCATTTGAGGATCTCTGTAAGCAACATTGCTTGGAGTTAATGAGGGAAGGCAGTATCTGGTTTTCCTCGATAGGCAGGTGGTGGCAAAAAAACGAGGAGATAGACATAGTCGCCCTTAACGAGGAAAACAGGGAGATATATTTTGGTGAAGCAAAATGGAGTAGGAAACCTGTGGGCATCGATATCCTGGATGATTTAAAGAGAAAGGCTGTCCTCGTGGAATGGTACAGAGAGAAACGGAAGGAACACTTCATGCTCTTCTCAATGTCCGGCTTTACAGATGCAGTGAAAGACAGAGCGAAGAAAGAGGGAGTTTTATTAACATCTACAATTGGCTGATAAGCTTTTTGAATGCTTCCTTATACAGGAGTTTCGGCGATCTCAGGTAAAAACAGGGGTAAGTGGTTAATATTATTTGAGTTACAACTTTTCCGAGTGTAAGACCCAATTGTCTTTTACGTCGTATCCGAAAGCCTTTAGGACGTCGGCTTGGGTCTTCGTGACATCCTCGAGCCGTCTGTGGAGTTTTTTGCTTCCCCTAGTCATATAAAGAGCAGTCCTGAGGTTCCTCAACTCTTTGAATCCCTGGCCTCTCGCGAATCCTTGACCCTTTTTAATTCAGTAAGGTGTCCCCCGAATTGAAAGAAGACAATTCCGTTCCCATCTGAGATTTTTAATGGTGGAGCTGATCGGGATCGAACCGACGACCTCTTGAATGCCATTCAAGCGCTCTCCCAACTGAGCTACAGCCCCGGATGAAGTAAGCTTTTGCAATTGAAGCGTTTGAGTTTCTAAAATAACATATTCACCGCATGGCGGACAATATCCCGTGAGACGCCTGAGGCGGGGGATTATTTATGCAAGGGAAGCATGACGCGAAACGTCGTCGAATCATCTTCCGTAAACACCTCAAGCTTGCCGTGGTTCGCCTCTATGAAACGGTAAATGATGTTGAGGCCGCGTCCTTTCACTTCTCCCCTCCTGATCTGATCGATATTAGCGTCAGGTATCTTCCCGGTATTCCTGATCTCAAAAGCCGCCGTGTCTCCGGATTGGTAACTTTTTACGGATAGGTCGCCTCCGCCATCCGGAATGGCTTTTGTGGCATTGTCGAGGAGGTTGTCGAGCACGCGCTCGAGGCCTAACGGTGAACAATAAATTCTCAGCCCGCCCTCAGGCTTTTCATACGCGAGCCGGATGTTCGGCCTTTTCTGCTCACGGATAGATTCTTCATTTATTCTAAAACGCTTTCTGATTGTTTCAGACAGATCTACCTCTTGTTCACGGCCCTCGACGTTCGGGTAAATGGCAAGTTCCTGCATCCTGACACTCTCCTCAATAATGATATCGAGATACTCCGACAGCTTTGCCTGCACGTTTTCGGGCGGTTCTTTCTCGAGCAGCTTTTTAGTCCTCTTCGCGAACCCTGCTATGGCAATGGCGGGATTCTTAAAATCGTGGAGGACGTCATCCAGTTTCTCGATTCTGAACGCCTTCATGATTTCCTTTCCAAAAAAAATAAGAAGTTCTATTTCGTGGTCGGTGAATTCCTGACGTCGGTCTTTGGCGTAGAACGTGAGAAAATAATTGATTTCGTTGTTTGCCTTCAAGGGGATCAGCAACACCGAGTTGATATTCTGACGGACTGCGTATTGTTTCAGTTCGTCATTCGACAGCCGGCTCTTGAACGGGTCCTTGATGAGGATGTACGACGGGGTAATCCTTTCGTGATCGTTGTCACCGGGCTTCTCCGCGCCGAGGAGCAGCGCGGCAAAATACGGATGATCCTTCACCGCGTATCCGAAGCTGATATGGTGCATTTGCTGACCCGGAGGGTATTCCAGCACGATCTGGACATAGTTTCTGTCCGACGAGACGGAGAAAAGAGTGCAGCTCTGCACCTGAATGATATTCACAAGCTCGGGGATCATCATGCCGAAGACGTCTTTCATCTTGATCCCCTCGCGGTGGCTGAGTTTCAGAAATATCTTTTCAACGATCTTTTCCTTTTGGATATTCAGTTTCCGGAGGTCGAGGATGTGTTTTTTTGCAAGCACGTAACTTATTCTCCTCGCCATCAGTTCCGCGTTCGTTACCTCAAGAGGGTCGAAGTCCCTGTCTATTTCCTTGTAATATATCTGGATGCTGCCCTGTATGCTGTGCTCGGAGCCCGCAAATCCCGGGATGGTGATTGGGATCGCCATCAGGGAATTCAGGCCGAGATCCTTTACCACATCTTTGTTGGCATAATTGTGTTCAAGGAGGATATTAGGGACCAGGCAACTCTTCCCGCTTGTGATTGCCTTGCCGGCGACAGACCTGTCAACGGGGATGCTTTTCTCCCTGCCGGTATCAGAGTAGTACTGAAAGGAGCCGAAAGCGACGAGGCCACCCGTATCAGGATCGAAAATGCGGATAGAAGCCCCGTCCGCGTTAAGGAACCGGACTATTTTCCTCGCGGCGGATTGGAGTATCTCCTTCCAGTCAAGATTAGGGTCAATGCTTATGACCTCTTCAACCATTCTGACGACTTGATCGACATAGGCCGAAATGCAATTTCTTTTGAGTAGAACGGCAAGATCGCTGATATCCTGATCCGTGAGATTGCACCTGAGGAGAACCGGGTTCGTCTTTAGAAATTGGTAAATTATTTCATCCATGGAATGCCGGCGGCGTCCTTTTTTCTATCATGATATCAGAGTCTTCAAAGCTGTTCAACCGCCCGTACCGGCCATATGGCGGCGCAGATGCCGTGCGCGATGCACCCTGCGCCGTTCAGAATTGCGGCATCGATAGGCTTCCCCTTCGTGCGCAATCATAATATACCCAAATCCAGCGATAAGAATTGTCATTGCGAGTGCAGCGAAGCAATCTCGTCGTGTGAAAGGAGATTGCCACGCACCTTGCAGGTGCTCGCAATGACGCGTTTATCAATCGTTCGAGATAGTTATCGCTGGATTTGGGTATTAATTAATGATTTTATCTTGCTATATTGATGTATTGCTTTATGTTTATTTCTTGAATTTTTTCATCGCGTTCTGAACAATATCCCTCAAAGCCTCTATGAATTTCGGATGAGTATTCAGTGATTCCGTTCTCTTCATATTCATATTGAGTCTGTCTGCGAGATTCTTATACAGAATGTCTATTTCATAAAGAGTTTCGATATGATCGGACACAAAACTGACCGGGACAATGAGAACATTTTTAACACCGTCCCGGGCAAGTTCTTCGAGTTTTGTTTCAGTCGAGGGTTCAAGCCATTTAACAGGACCGCTTTTTGACTGATAGGCGAGGTGCCACCTGACAGGAAGTCGCTTTTCCACTTCCCGGATTGTTTCCATTGTCTGATCAACATAGGGGTCGCCCTGATCGATGATCTTCTGCGGAAGACTGTGGGCGCTGAAGAGGACATGGACGTCAGCCGGCGAGGGAATGGGTCCGCCCGCCCCGCCTTGAGAAAAGTTGTTAGGATCAGGATTTAATTCGCTGTCAAAAGAATTCAAGCCTTTTTTTATGACGTCAGCAAGCGCCTCTATATACAACGGGTGATTGTGCCATGAGTCAACGGTGGCTAAATCAATATCATACTTTGATGCGACCTCCCTCAATTGAGCGAGAGAAGAACCCGAGGTGGCAACGGAATACTGAGGATAAAGACTCAATCCGATGGTCTTTCTGATGCCGTCGCGGAAGATTTCCGCAACAACATCCTCTGTAAAAGGCTTCCAGTAACGCATGCCGACGTATACCTTGAAACGGCATTCCCCGGCATTATCAATCGGGGCGTCCTCCTTTCCCTTTCCCGCAGTCGGAGATGGAATATGCCCGCTTGCGTTGCGCCGGTCCGCATTTCTGTTAAGGGCGTCTTCGAGCCCATGTGCCTGAGCCCGGGTGATCTCGAAAATAGGGGATTTCCCGCCGATCCGGCTGTACATATTTTTGGTCTTCCCCGAACGCAGCGCCGATATGAGCCATGCAAGGGGTTTCTGTATGAAAGCGGGGCCGAGGCGGATAATTTGCCTGTCGGAAAAAAGGTTAAAGAGAAACGGCCTTACGGCACTTAGCGAGTCGGGGCCGCCGAGATTCAGCAGGATGACCGCCGTCATATTGCCGTGTGTCCGGTTCATGGCCTATCCGGCCCCCCGGACGCACGGAACACTATCGCGGCGGAGTGCATGGCGATTACTATTTCCTTCCGTAAGTATGAACCGCTTCAACCATGGCGACTACATTCTCAACAGGCGTCTGCGGCAATATGCCGTGGCCGAGATTGAAGATATGACTGCGCGCGGTTTCGCCTTTCCAGAGTATGTCCTTTACTCTTTCTTCCAGTTTTTCCACCGGAAGAAACAGCGCGCAAGGGTCAAGATTTCCTTGTATGACTGTTTTCCTGCCGAGTTTTCTGACCGCGTCCGAAAGGTCAATCCTCCAGTCGACGCTTATCGCATCTGCTCCGCAGTTCTTCACTTCTTTCAGGATGCCCGCGCAATCATTGACAAAATATATGACCGGCGCATGTTCTTTCTTAATTTCTGAAATTACTTTCCTGACGTAGGGGTAGGCGAATTTTTTATAGTCAACCGGCGATAGAATGCCCGCCCATGAATCAAATATCTGGACTGCCTGCGCGCCCGCCTGAATCTGGCAGGAAAGATAGGACACAAGCATTTCGGTGAGCTTTTCCATGAGATGATGGAAGACGGGACCATTCTGAAACATCATTTTCTTTGTATGGAGAAAGTTTCTGGATGTTCCTCCTTCTATCATATAAGTGGCGAGTGTGAACGGGGCGCCGGCAAACCCGATAAGCGGAACTTTATGCTCGAGTTCCCTGCGCAAAACCCTGATCGTTTCCATGACGAAAGGCAGATCTTCCTCGACATCGGGGATAATCAGCTTCTCCACGGAAACCCTGCTCCGAACAGGATCGCTTAAGACAGGCCCCTCCTTGTCCGAAAATTCCAGCCGCATTCCCATGGGTTCAACGGGAATCAGAATGTCGGAAAAGAGGATTGCGGCGTCCACGCCGAGGATGTCAATCGGCTGAAGAGTGACCTCCGCGGCAAGTTCCGGGTTTTTGCAGAGAGTCAGAAAATCAACATTCGACCGGACCGACTGGTACTCCGGAAGATATCTCCCCGCCTGGCGCATGAGCCAGACAGGGGTGTAATCAACTTCCTCACCGCGGCATGCTCTCAGAAACGTGTCGTTCATAAAACACCCCCTAAAAAAGCATTAGATGGCAGACAGCAGGTAGTATATAGGACTCTATTGTTTAATTCTATAAGTCCCCGTTCGCTATTTACTGAATACCGCCTGCAACCTATTGTCTGCCTTTCTTTGCCGTTTTTTCGTCGTTCTTTTTTACCACGCCCGCACTTATTCTTCTTGGCAGGTATCCGCAAAATGGCTCCTCCTGAAGGTAATCTCCGTAAACGGCGTATGCACGGGCACGGCAGCCCCCGCAGACTGTCACATATTCACATGAGCCGCATTTGCCCCTGTAGTTTCTGAAATCACGGAGCTCCCTGAACAACAGGGAATTTTCCCATATGTCCCTGAACGACTGTGCGCGCAGGTTGCCAGCCGGTTTCGGAAAGTAACTGCACGGGAGGACATCTCCGTCGACATTAATCAATGCGATTACCTGCCCCGCTATGCAGCCTTTGGAACCGCCGGTCGAAAATTTCAGGGTTCTTCTCTCAAACTTTGAATCTTCTTCTTTGGACTTTTGAAGGACTATGCGGTAATAATGCGGAGCGCATGTGGGCCTTACAAGAATATCTTTCTCGTTCTTTTCCATATGATAATGCCAGTCGAGAATTTCCTCGTAGTCGTCCTTCGAAATCAGTTCATTCATGATTTCCTCGCCCCGGCCAGTCGGTACGATCATAAACATGTACCATGCGGTCGCCCCAAGTTTTTTGGCAAGAGCGTAGACCTTCGGAATCTCTTCCTGATTTCTCTTCGTAAACGAGGAATTTACAATGAATTCAATGCCGTGTTTCCGAAACAGGCCGGCTGCGCGAACCGAACCTTCAAAAGCGCCCTTCTGTCCCCTGAAGTCGTCGTGCACCTTCTCTTCCGCTCCGTCAAGGCTGATCGAAACTATCCTGATGCCGGAATCCCTGATTCGTTGACATGCTGCGTCGTCCACAAGCGTGCCGTTTGTTGCAAGGCACATCCGGAGCCCCTTGCCGGTTCCATACCGGGCGATCTCAAACACGTCGTCCCTCATGAGCGGCTCTCCCCCGGAGAGGACCATAACAGGTTTTGCGTAGCCGGCAATGTCGTCAATGATCCTCAGCGCCTCTTCCGTAGAAAAATCGGGATGCGCTTTCACCTCGGTCTCTGATGATGAGCGGCAGTGGACGCATCTAAGGTTGCACCTTCTCGTGATTTCCCACGCTATCCATTTCGGAACAAATTCCATGGTCAATTAAACCGCTGCCTCCGCAAGCTCTTCGCTCCATATATTTTCTTCTATCGCCTTCAGAAGGGGAGCAAATGTTGAGGGTTCACGGGCGCAGATTGAAACCGCGTTAAACCGGAGGGAAAGATTTTCCGCCTCTTCCGCCGTTATTTTGTCTATTTTATTAAGGACGAGCAGTCTCGGCTTATCGCTGAGGCGCAGATCCCTGAGAATGCCCTCCACGGAGTCTGTCTGTTGTTCAAATCTCGGATTCGACGCGTCCGCGAGATGAAGCAGGAGGTCTGCGTCCTCGAGTTCTTCAAGGGTTGACCGGAATGCGGCTGTAAGGTCTTTTGGAAGGTCGCGTATAAAACCAACGGTGTCGGTAATGATGATGTCCCGTTCACGCGGGAAGCGCAATTTTCTGCTCGCCGTGTCAAGCGTCGCAAACAGCTTATCCCCGACAAACGTGCAACTTCTCGTAAGAGAATTGAGCAGCGTTGATTTGCCGGCATTCGTGTATCCGATGATCGACACAATCGGAACGCCTGTTTCAATTCTCCTGCTCTTTCTCTGTCTCCGGGCTTCGCCGAGAGATATGAGCTTCTTTTCGAGAAGAGAGATTCTGTCCCTCACGCGGCGTCTGTCCATCTCAAGCTTCATTTCTCCGGGCCCCCTCCCGCCAATGCCTCCCATGAGCCTGGACATGGCAGTCCCTTTTCCCGTGAGGCGGGGAAGCCGGTATTTAAGCTGGGCAAGCTCAACCTGAACTTTGCCGTCCCTGCTGTGCGCCCGGCGGGCGAAGATGTCCAGGATGAGCTGGGAACGGTCAATCACTTTCAACTCGGTAAGCTCGCTGATTGCCTTCGCCTGCGAGGGACTCAATTCCTGGTCGAATACTATCATGGTTGCCCCCTTGCTGAGCGCATTGATAATAAGATATTTTATTTTTCCCTCGCCCATCAGATACCGCGGGTTTATTTCCTTTGGCCTTTGGATCACCGTATCGAGAACCAGCAAATCGCTGGAGCGCGCAAGCTCGGTTATTTCCGCTACGGAATCCTCCTGTTCGTGTCGCGGCCGTCTCGAGACGCTGACCAAAATAGCCCGTTCTCTTTTATCGTCCGGATTGAAGTGCCTGCTTCGCTCCATTTCTTCTTCGAGGGCTTCTATGAACGGGAGGAAATCCATCTCGAAACCGTGGAAATTCTCGTTATGCATTATTTGAAATGGCTCTTTGCCGGAAGGGCTCAGATAGGCGACGTGAATATTTCCGGGGAACCCGTTCCTGACGCCGACCGCCGCAATAAGATCGAACCTGAGCAGGGCCAGATCCGTCAGATCGTCCTGTGTGAGCGGTTCTTCCTGCAGATGCGTATGAACGAGCCTGAGTCCCCGCAAAGCCTTTCTTCCCAGGGGGAAATCTTCGAGGGACGGGATAAATATCCCCTTTGCATCGCCGATGATCACATGGGTGATAATTCCTGAGCGGCTGACAAGAACGCCTATCTGGCGGTTTGTTTCACTTGAAAGCGAAGTGAGATATTTTGCGAGCTCGGGGGTTACGAATTCGCGGTGAAGCCTTCTCCGGTAAATCCGTTCAAGGGCATTCAGATGGCTTGCCTTGAGTCCTGAAAGATTCCCGTAGAGCGCTGGTATTTAAATCCTCCGATGCTTTTTTTGATATTTTATCATAGATCGGCCGCTTTGATGGGGAATTAAATTGCGGGCGGGGCGTCTTGTTCAGATTCGCGAATACGTTATGCTGTCTCTCTGAAATTCTTCAATGATTTCATCTGTAAGGGACGGACGAATATCGGACAATATTTTAACAACGGCATCGGTAGTGACCCGGTAATCCTGCTTGCTGGCGTATTCCTGTTCAAATGCAAATTGTGCCACCTGCTGAAAAAGATATTCAATATCCGCAGGCGTAAACCTGGAAGTCATGGAGCAGATGAGTTCTATGTCGATTTTATCCGTGTTAAGTCTGGAGATGTAATGTTCCAGAATTGTTTTTCTGCTATCAGGGTCCAGCCCCCCGACCGGTATGATGCAATCAAACCTGCCCGGGCGAAGGAGCGCTGCGTCAAGCTGTCTGATAAAATTTGTGGCGCATACAAGCAAAACCTTGTTCCCCTGATTTTTCAGCAGGGGGACCTGTTTTAGGAATTCATTTGTGATAGACTTTTCAATCCGCGTGGCCGAATCCCTATGGGATGCGATTTCTTCGAACTCGTCGATAAAAATCACCGCATCTTCAAGATTTCGGGCTTTTTCCATAACGGCGTGCAAATGGAATCCGGTTTTCTCCACGCCGTCAACCACGAGCATGCTGGGCAGAATTTCGATGTACCACCATGAAAGGGCGCCTGCTATTGCTTTTACAAAGTGAGTCTTTCCCGTGCCCGGCGGACCGAAAAAAATGATTGTTTTGGGAGGAATCACCCCGTGCTTTATGGACAGCTCCTTTAATGTCAGGGGAAGTATGATCCTTCGCTGTACTAATTGTTTTGGCGGCTGGGAATCGGATATGGTATCCCATATTTCCCTGCCGATAATCTGGGCCCCCATCTCGGCTAAAATGTCTTTTCTTTTATAGTCCACATATTCCTTGAGGGCCTGATCTTTGTTCTCGAGGAAATCAATGCACGCGGTGCGCAGACCCACATCGCGTCCGAGTTTTTCTGACATGAGCCATTTATGCTGCAGTATTTTCGGCCAGATTGCCGCGGCTATGTCAGGATTAAATTTCGCACCGCTGATCTCAAAAATGGCGCTTGCGCATTCTTCAGGCGAGGGGGATTCAAACAGCTCTTTGTTCACAGTTCGGCGCTCCTGATCCTTGATTAACCCGAAAAATGCGTTTCCGGATTATGGAGTTCCTCTTAGCTTTGCCTCTTGTTTCCCGAATAATTCCCTTCCCTTTGCCGGCTGAGGGAAGTCACGGGCAATCTGCCGGGCTTCATCGGCCGCCGCCTCTTCATCTCCCCTCCGCTGGGGGCGGGAGATTTTACCGGCTTTTGCCACCTGGATTTTAACCCCGGTTTGTTTGACATATTCATCTTCCGGATGATTCACGCGTGCAATGTCATTCGATCGGCCTTTTAGCGCAGTGCGGCCGGAATTATCATCGCTTCCGTTTTTGTTTTCTTCGGTGATAACCGTTGCGTTGCCGTATTTTTGACTCACGGATCTATTCAAAACCCTTTGAGGGATGTTTAAACCTGCCCGGCGTTCCCGCGGCATCGCTTCCTGCGCCTCTTCTATGGCGGGTCGAAGTCCGGCTGATTCCACATTTTTTTCGTTCAACTGATAAAGTCCGGAGCTTCGCCCGGGTGTTTTTTGCGGCAACTGCTCTGTGCCTCTTCGTTCATTCTGCCTCTCATTGAATTTTTGCCGTTCAGCAGGGCCTTTCCCTTTGCCGGGGTCTTTTGGATCGGCGTCAGGCCGCTGGGGACGGGCTCGGTCCGGAGCGGGCTGAATATCCTGCTGCGGCGCGGGCATTTCTCCCCTTTGGCGCATCTCGCTCCTTGGAGCGGGCTTCGGTTTATCCCCTCTCACAACCGGCATGGGGTCTGCGGGTTTCCCCTGTTTAAAAACAGAGGCATCTCTTGTTGTGGCAACAGGTCTTTCATGCATGCCCGCTTTCTTCACTTTCTCATGCACCCTCTGCGGGGGCAGAGCCCTCTGCGGGATATCTTTTTCGGGCAGTGGGATCAAAGTAGTTTTCTCCGGCTTGATGTCGGGACGACCGGGGGAGACCCTGGCGCCCTTTTCGAATGGGTTACCGGGTATCCCTTCGAATTTGACATGCCTGCCGGTGAGAAACGTGTCGCGGTGTATGACGGTAACGGCATTCGTCACACGGGAATTGACGTAGACATTCGTGACATTTACATTTTTGATATTCACGTTGACAAGGTTCACGCTGTAAGGGCCGTAATGCCCGTATCCGTAATATGTTTCTCTCGGAGCGAGGGGAACCCAGGAAATATAGGTAGGGGTATATATCCAGGCGACGTATCCGGGAGCCCAGAAAACTGAGCCGCGCACGGGCGGCACCCAGAACCATCCTATGCCGACTCTGAATGCCCATCTGCCGTAGTGATATGGCGCCCAACCCCACGGCTCATACGATATCCAAACATAATCGCCGCGCATCCAGAGCCAGCGGCCTTGCCTGTAAGGAGCCCATCCGCTTATAACAATGGTGGGATTCCATACATAACCGTAATCCCGTACATATGTCCATCTTCCGTACTGATCGAAGTCGCTGCTGTACCCTTGCAGCTCCGGAGGAAGATACCGTGAACTCGAAATGGCGCGCGAAAGCTGATAGTCCCTCGACTGATTCCACTTTATCCATTCACCGCTTATGCCAAGCGGTGATATCTGAGCATAATCTTCAGGCCCGATTGAAATCATATTTCCTCTTGTGATCCTCGTGCTGCCTTTCGGAGCTTCCACGTAAACGGCGCCGCCGAATACTGAAACCTCTGTGTACCCGTCCTCGCGCACCTCAATGTCGAACTGCGAATTTTCATATGCCATTACAGATACAAGCGGGGTGTCAACCTGCAGCGTGGACTCCCTGCCGGCGGGGGAACGGTAGTTAACATACACACGGCCTTCCGGCAAGGCGGTCTGAATAATGCGTGCGTCCCCGTCCCGCTTTGTTCGTGTGATTGTGATTTCTGTATTCCCGTCTGCGCGGAGATACGTACGTCCCGCGAACTGTATTTCTGTCCGGCCCTCATAAGGCACCCATAAACGGTCACCGGGCATCAGCGGCATATTAATCGAGGCTGCCGCCCATTCGTCGCCGATGTCGCCGGTAGACACAAGAACATCTCCGCGTATGAAACTGATTCTCGCCGTCCCCATATCACCTGCATAAGCCGTCAGTGTTGTAATAAGGAGAGCGGCTATCATGCCGCCAATTATCAGCATCTTTTTCATGTTCAATCTCCTTTCTAAAATGTTTTTACGCATAAATTTAATTTCCGTCCTAAAAATGTGTTCGAAACACTACATAGCACCCGTCATGCCACATTAATAATCATGGTATTTCAATGACTTATAAGGCACAAATACATTCTGTATTTCCTTTTTTCGGGATATCGTTCCCTAATTTGAGAAACGAAACCGCCGTTTATATATAATAACAGGTTAATGGCAAGAGTTATTTTCGATATCGAGACCGTGGGCAAAGATTTTGAATCTCTTGATGTCCCCACTCAGGAATACCTGATGAGATATGCGGCAACGGAGGATGAGAGAGAGGAGATAAAGGACCGTCTGTCATTATACCCGCTTACCGCGGAAATTGCGGCTATCGGACTTCTCGATCCCGAATCGGAGAGGGGGGTTGTTTTTTTCCGCACAACCGGCGACCTTTTGCTTCCACTGGAAGAGGAAAACTTCCGCTACGAGTCGGGAACTGAGTATGAGATACTTCAAAAATTCTGGATCGCCATAAAACAATATAAACATTTCATAACGTTCAACGGAAGAAGCTTCGATTGCCCTTTTATCCTGATACGTTCCGCCGTAAACAAAATTAAGCCGACAAGAGAACTTATGCCTAACAGATATGCGGAGACCCATATCGACCTCCTTGATCAGCTCACCTTTTTCGGTTCCTTGCGCAGAAGATTCAGTCTTGATATGTGGTGCCGGACATTCGGCATCAAAAGCCCCAAAGCGGATGGAGTAACGGGATATGAGGTGAAGGACCTTTTCAGGGCCGGGCGGCACCTCGACATCGCAAGGTACTGCGCCGGAGATCTCAGGGCTACCCGGGAGCTTTTCCTCCGCTGGGAAAACTATATGCGGTTTTCACCGTAAGTAATCGTTTACCTTGTCTACATTGAATGCTTCATCATCGGCGACGTTAAGTACGAAATTGAAGATGCAATTTCTCTGCTCGCCGGTTACCGCCGGGTAGAAGACCGGATTGGCGACAACTGCCCCTCTGAATGCGTAGAACGGCGCGACAACTTTTGTAATCCCGTCGTCGCCGGACGCTTTGATATATTCCTCGTAGAAAAGCAGGATCCCTTCAAGATATGCTCCCCGAACATCCCCATGGTTGATAACTGAAAAAAATATGTAGTTTATAGTAAGCGCCGTTACATCATCGGCAGGTTCTCCCCATGGTCCGCGGCTCCGGTCAAGAAGGACAAAGTTCGTGAAGCCGGATTCCCCGGATGCCGGATCTCCGGTGGGAGGAGGAAACCATATGTTGCCGGGATGAAAATCTCCGTGAATCTGGGAAAGCCTTTCGTGCCTTGGTTTAATTTTTATAATCCAATCTATTGATTTTTTTATAATATTTGACATCAAATGCTGGTCTATGACGCCGTCGGGATACGTATCAAATACTCCCATGAGACATTCCCCGTGTCCCACGGTATCCCGCAGTTTTCTGCGGTACAGAGCCGGAGAATGTTTTTTTACAGAATGTATGCGGGCAAGGTATGAAGTCAGCGACCTGATTTTTCCCCTGTCGGTAGGATCAAGCCGGCGCTTGTCTGCGAACAATTTCAGGTCATCAAAGTACTGTTTCCCCTCAGCCTTTTCCATCAGGAGGTAATACTCTTTGCCGCCGCCGATGGGCCGTATGGACCCGTCCTCCATTTCGGACAGGACGTCAACAGCTCTGATATGGTTTGGGAGATTCCTGAATTCATCGAGGTCAAGGAGGAAGACGGCGGCCCTGTCTGACGGGTAGTCATGACCCAATCCTTCAGTCAGAAGAGATTTTATTACATAAGAGCGGACGCCTTCAGCCGTATGCATCTCGATGAGAAACCCTGAGCCCTGCACCCCGGACCCGAGGCGTGTTATGTCGATGGCGACGGCGCCGGTGAATTGTTTAAGGAGATAAGCTTTTATGGCGGATTCGTTTATCATCTCTCGCCGAAGTTGTTTATATACCGTATGAGGAATTCATCGCAAGAAAAATAATGCTGCTGGGTGCCGTATTTTTCGATCGCATATGCGGCGGCAACCGATCCAAACCTCGCTGCAGTAAGTAAATCCTTTCCGTCGGCTATGCCTTTCAGCAGGCCGGCCCTGTACGCGTCCCCGGCGCCGGTCGGATCCACGACACTCTCCGCTTTTACAGGGGGGATATGCTCATCATAGCCCGGGGCGCTGATCACCGAGCCTTTTTCTCCCAGCGTAGTGATAATGCAGTCAGTGAGGCGCAGGAGTTCCATCTTGTTCATTCCGGTTATCTTCATGATAATGTCAAGCTCGTAGTCATTAGATATGGTCATCATCGATCCCTCAAGCCATTTTCTTAAGGGATCCCTGTCCCATTTGGTCAGGGACTGACCGGGGTCGCAGATATACCGGATGCCGTTTTGCCTGCACTGAGAGGCATAGTCGACCATGTCCTGAAGGCTTCCGGGCGCAATCAGCAGAATCGATTGTTCCTTTGTAATTCCGTCAAAACGGTAATTCGACGCATATTTCATCGCTCCCGGATTGAATCCTGTGATCTGGTTGTCCGCCATGTCGGTTGTAATATAGGCGCCTGCCGTAAACTCGTCAGGGACAATCCTGATTCCGTCCAATGGAATATTGTTCTTGCGAAGCCACGCGAAGTACTGCTGGTGGTCTTTGCCGATAGTCGCGATGACCAGAGGTCTTTTCCCCAGAAGGCTGAGCGTGTAGGCAATGTTTCCGGCGGTGCCGCCAAACTGTTCCGTCAAGCCATTCACGTTGAAACAAACGTTCAGGATATGGATTTTGTCGGGAAGTATGTAGTCGGAGAATTTACCGGGGAAATCCATGATCCTGTCATACGCCAATGAACCTGATATAAAGATGTTCATGGCTTTCCACCGAGTAGCGCTCCAAATGCGCCGGTGTTTTGAAAGTGATTATTCTTAAATACCATAGCGAAATTGTATACCGGAATGCAGATAATTATTCAATAACCTAAAAAGGGTATTTTAGTCAAATCGTCAAGTCAAATAATTTCTCATAAGAAGCGGCGCGACGGAATTTCACTGCTTTAGTTCCTTTAAAAGGCGGTCCGCGATACGCCTGTTAAAACCTTTCAGGCCCGCTATTGCTTCAAAGCCGGCGCTCTTTATATTTTCGACGCTGCCGAAAGCCCGCAGCAATTCCAGCCTCCGTTTTGTCCCTATCCCGGGGATATTATCGAGAGGCGATGTGAGAAGGGACTTCCCGCGCATTTTTCTGTGATAGCCTACGGCAACTCTATGGGCCTCATCCCTTATGCTGATCAGCAGAAGCGATGAAGGGCTTCTGTCACCGAGATTCACCGGAGGGCCGGGTGACGCAAGGAATACCCTGTCGGGATCCTTTGCGACTGCGACAATGTCCGGCTTCCTCTTCAGAAAAGCTCCGGCTTCGGCGACAGCTTTCCCTGCGGTCTCGAGATGTCCTTTCCCGCCGTCGATTATCAGAAGGGATGGCGACTTTCCTTGAAGATGTTTCAATACGCGCACTATCAGTTCCTTCATCATCAGATAGTCATCAATTCCAGCCGCTGAGCTGATTCTCAGCCTGCGGTAGCATTCTTTGTTGAAAGCGCCATCCTCCCAGGATACGAACGCGCCGACCGCCTCATTGCCCGAAATATTCGAAATGTCAAAAGCTCCTATACTTTCGGGAGCGCAGGACAGGTCGAGCCGTTCCTGAATTTCGCGCAATACGTCATGAGTCGTTTGCGCCTTCCTTTTATTAAATGCCAGCAAGGCATTCTCCGCTGCCATGGCGATGAGGTCTTTTTTCTTCCCCTTCACATGCTTTGGGAACCTCACTTTTTTGCCCATGCGCTTCCCCAGCCATCTTTCCAGCGATCCTGCTTCATCCGGGATGGCCGGGGTCAGAATTTCCGCCGGGGGGATGATTTCCCCGGAGTAGAACTGCATGATGAACATTCGCAGCAGCTCTCTTTCCGGAATTATACCCGGCGTGCGCATATGGAAATCACGCGATCCGATCATGCGTCCGCTCCGGATAAAGAAAACCGCGAACAGCGTTTCCCGGTCTTCCTGATGGAAGCCTATGACGTCAATATCCCCGAGTTCCGGCGATATGATTTTTTGCGAGTCCATTGCGCGCCTTACCGACCTGATCCTGTCCCTCATTCCCGCAGCCTCCTCATACTTCATCTCATCCGAAAGCCCGCGCATTCTTTTTTCAAGATGAGCGATCAGGTCGTCTTTTTTCCCACTGAGAAATAGCCTGACTTCATCTATGAGCCTTTCGTACTCTTCACGGCTGACATATCCGGCGCACGGCGCAACGCACCTTCCCATCTGATGCTGCATGCAGGGTCTGTTCTGTTTCTGAAAGGAACCCCTGCAGTGCCGTATCTGAAAATTTCTCCTGATGAAAGCGAGGATATCCCTCAAAGCGCCTGCCGGAATATACGGTCCAAAATACAGGGCGCCGTCTTTTTTGATTGTTCTCGTGACCTCGATTCCGGGCCACTCATCCCGGATATTAAGCTTCAGATAAGGATAATTTTTATCGTCGCGCAGGACGACATTGAACCGCGGTTTGTGCTGCTTTATCAGATTCGCCTCGAGGACGAATGCCTCGAGTTCGTTGCCGGTGACTATCGCGGAAAAATCCGCCGCATCCTTTATCATGGAGGCCTTGCGGGGATCACAGGCCGGACCCTTGCCGAAATAGCCCTTAATGCGGTTCCTGAGATTTTTCGCCTTTCCGACATAAAGCACGGTATCCCGGGAGTCCTTGAACAGGTAAACGCCAGGCTTTGAAGGTATCGAAGAAAGTCTTTGCAGCATGCGTGATCGACAAAAAGGAGAGCGGATGCGTCTATTCTATTTCTTCAATGAAGCTCCCGATTCTCCTGAATCTCTTGTAACGCTCCTCCATTAGCTTCGCAGGATTTTTTGTTTTCAGCTCTTCAAGGGCGGCCGCGAGATATTCAGAGATGTTCCTCGCGGTTTCATCGGGGTCCCTGTGGGCTCCTCCATGGGGCTCCGGGATTATGCCGTCAATTATTTTGAAGCCCAGGAGATTCTGTGCCGTCAGCTTGAGAGCGTCAGCAGCCTTTGAGATTTCTGCCGAGCCGATTTCGCTGTCCTTCTTCCACAGGATTGCGGCACATCCTTCCGGTGAGATGACGGAGTAGCAAGAATGCTCAAGCATATACAACCGGTCGGCGATTCCAAGTGCAAGCGCCCCCCCGCTCCCGCCCTCACCGATAACGATGGAAATGATCGGAGTCTTGAGTCTCGACATCTCCATCAGGTTAACGGCGATGGCCTCCGCCTGTCCTCTTTCCTCTGCGCCAATGCCCGGAAATGCCCCGGGTGTGTCAATGAACGTAATTACGGGCCTTTTGAATCTTTCCGCGATTCTCATCAGCCTGAGGGCTTTCCGGTACCCCTCGGGATGGGGTTGACCGAAATTTCGGTAAATCCGTTCCTTCGTTCCGCGTCCTTTCTGGTGGCCTGCCACGGCAACCGGATTCGTCTGAAATCGCGCCAGTCCGGCGACAATGGCGGGGTCATCGGCAAACCTTCTGTCTCCGTGCAACTCGATAAAGTCATTCATGATCTTGTTTATGTAGTCGAGGCTGTACGGTCTGTCCGGATGCCTCGCCATGAGGGTTTTCTGCCACGGACTCAGCGAAGTGAATATCTCGGAACGGAGATCCCTGACTTTTTTTTCGAGCTTCCTGATCTCGCTTGATATGTCAATATCCTTCCCGTCGGACGCACGTTTCAATTCCTCGATCTTAAGATCGAGCTCCTCAATGGGTTTTTCAAATTCAAGGTAATAACGAATCATTGGAAGACCACAGCTCCTTTCCCTGCTATCGCTTCAATCCGGCTGAGCATCTCATTATCACCGGATATCCTCATGCCGGTTTCGATTAAAGTCTCCGTATCCCTGAGCCTGACTCTCAAATACAGAGGGTAGGGCCCTGAACTGTCGGACTTCAGAATAGAGCGCAGGGTTTGGAGTTGCATTCCGTCGGGCAACGGCAGCCTCAAGGTCAATTCGGCTTTCCGCATCTGCTGCGCCTCCACGTCGTCCAACCGGGATATTCTGCTTGCAACAATCTTGACTCCTTTTTCTGTATTATCGACGGCGCCTGTAATAAGCAGCGGGATATCTTTCTGAAGGAATGCGTCTGCCGACCTGAAAAGATCAGGGAAAACAATTACGTCAACAGCAGATTCGGGGTCTTCTATGGTGCAGTAAGCCATCATCTCGGACTTAGACTTGGTCTGGATTTTCCGAATGCCCGTCAATATGCCCGCTATCCTGACTTCGGCGCTGTCATCCATATCTTCAAGCTCGGATATGCGCCTTGTCCCAAGTTTCCTGAGGGACGGCTGATATTTGGTCAGGGGGTGTCCCGTAATGTAAAATCCGAGCGATTCTTTTTCGTATTTCAACAGTTCATCTCTGCTCCACTCGGGCACGGCCTCCGCGTGTGATTCAGGGTCGTCGTCAAAAATGCTTTGCTGTCCCCGCAATCGCCCGCACGAATATTTGAATCCTCCGCTCAGCAGCCTGTTCGCGGTATCCATTGCCGCTGCCCTCGTTCCCTCAAGCGAATCAAATGCGCCTGCCTTGATGAGGCCTTCAAGCACCTTTTTATTCACCTTCCGTTGGTCAATCCGCTCAATGAAATTCGCAACAGATAAAAAAGGCCCGGTTGTGTCGCGGGTCGAAATGATCGAATCAATGGCAGCTGAACCCACGCCTTTCACGGCCTCAAGACCGAACCGTATTGAGCTTCCGACGACCTTGAACTCATTTCCCGATTGATTGATATCAGGCGGGAGCATATCTATCCCCATTTCCCTGCAGCCTGCAATTGATTTAACAATCTTATCCGTATTATCCATATCGGCGCTTAATGTTGCGGCGGTAAATTCCACAGGATAATGGGCTTTCAGATAAGCGGTCTGGTATGTAATGTAAGCGTAAGCGGCGGAATGTGATTTATTGAAGCCATATTCGGCGAAGTATGCCATAAGGTCAAAGATTCGCGATGCTTTTTTCTCCGGGATGCGGTTTGCCACCGCACCCTGAATGAAGGACTCTTTCTGTTTTTCCATCTCTTCAGGTTTTTTCTTTCCCATTGCCTTGCGCAGGATATCAGCCTGCCCCATCGAAAAATTGGCAAGTTTATTTGCGATGCTCATGACCTGCTCCTGATAGAGGATGACGCCGTATGTCTCGTCCAGCAATTCTTTAAGCTGCGGCAGGTCGTATTTCACCGGTATCTTCCCTTTTTTTCTTTTGATGAATTCGTCGATCATTCCGCTTTTCATGGGCCCCGGCCTGTAAAGTGCGACTATGGCGATGATATCCTCAAATCTGTCAGGCGATATTTTTACGAGTAGGTCGCGCATTCCCGGACTTTCGAGCTGGAAAACACCCGTGGTATTGCCCGAACTGAGAAGTTCATATGTCTGCCGGTCATCGAATGATATGTCGGCGAGCGAGAATTCCTTGCCGTTGTCTTTTATGTAGCCGAGTGTTTTATTGATAACGGTGAGGGTTTTCAAACCGAGAAAATCAAACTTCAGCAGGCCGATCCGCTCGATGGATCCCATGTCGAACTGCGTCATAATGCTTCCGTCGGAGGGGTTCCGGTACAGGGGCGTATAATCCGTCAACGGAGCAGGGGAGATCACGACGCCTGCCGCATGGGTGGAAGCATGCCTGCTGAGGCCTTCAAGCCGCATTGCCGTATCGATCATATCCCGGATACTCGGGCTGCTCTCGTACAGCGCCTTGATCTGCGGTTCGGATTTCAAAGTTTCCTGTATTGTTATGTGCGCGGCATTGGGTATCAGTTTCGCTATTCTGTCAACCTCCCCGTAGGGCATTTTGAGCGCTCTTCCCACATCGCGGATTGCCGCCTTTGCCGCCATCGTTCCGAAGGTGATTATTTGCGCGACATGATCTTTGCCATATTTTTCGGCAACATACGAGATGACTTCAGGCCTCCGGTCCCGGCAGAAATCCACGTCGATATCCGGCATACTGATCCGTTCAGGATTGAGAAAGCGCTCGAACAGGAGGTTATATTTCACCGGATCAATATCCGTAATTCCAAGGCAATACGCCACGAGACTGCCCGCGGACGACCCCCTTCCGGGTCCGACCGGGATGCCCTTCTCTTTGGCGTGACGGATAAAGTCCCATACGACAAGGAAATAGGAGGCGTAATCCATCTTTCTTATTACCTCAATTTCCCGGTCTATCCTTTGCCTGTAAACCGAATCCGCTTCCTTTCCCAGTCTTTTTTCCAGACCCGTGCGGACAAGCTCTTTAAGGAACGAATCAGGCGATTTCCCTTTCAGCTCATATCTCGGCAGCAGCGGTTCTCCCAGCCTGAATTCCACACTGCATCGCTCGGCAATTTCCCTTGTATTGAGCACCGCTTCAGGGATTTCCCTGAAAGCATGCTTCATTTCCTCGGCTGATTTGAAGTAGAATCCGTCCGACTTCATCCTGAGCCGGTTTTCGTCGGAGACGGTTTTCCCCGTCTGAATGCAAAGCAAGATGTCGTGGGCCCGGGCGTCCTCCCGCTTCATATAATGACAGTCATTCGTGGCGACTATTCCTATATGCAGCTCACGGGCCAAATCGAACAGCTTGACATTCAGCTTTTCCTGCTCCGGCAATCCGTTATCCTGGAGTTCAACATAAAAATTTTTGGGGCCGAGAATGCGCTTGTAGTCGAGCGCTTTTTCACGGGCCTTATCGGTCATGCCCCGCTGAAGATATGAGGGGATCTCTCCCTTCATACACGATGTCAAGGCTATTAACCCTCCGCTGTATTGCTCAAGCAGGTCGCGGTCTATCCTTGGTTTGTAATAGAATCCTTCGGTATATGCGCGGGTGACTATGGATACAAGGTTCCGGTATCCATGATTATCCCTGGCAATCAATATAAGGTGATATGACGAATCTTCGTTCTCGCTGCCGGGTTTTTTCTCGAAACGGCTTCCCGGCGCCACATACACTTCGCAGCCGATAATCGGTTTTATTCCGGCTTTCGTGGCATGGCGATACAACTCCACCGCCCCGAAAAGGTTGCCGTGGTCGGTAACTGCAACTGCAGGCATTCTGAAGGCAGAAGCCGCATCGACGAGTTCCCTTAAACGTATCGCGCCGTCGAGAAGGCTGTATTCTGAATGCAGATGGAGAGGGACATAATCCGCGCGCTGGTGCATAATAGTGATATTAACCTTATGCGTTTTTTTAGTCAATGCGGAGGAGGCGGCTTGCCATCAACGAATTAAAAGTGAACTGTTTTCATCAAATTTATGAATTAAAAGTGAACACCTGAAAACCGTTCATACAGGTCTTTGTAAAAGTCAATT
>CAZKLK010000007.1:0-26459 GCA_964553535.1 uncultured Nitrospiraceae bacterium | reverse complement strand
TGCCAGACCCGATCGAATTTTTGCTTAAAGCGCGAAGGTTATTTAAGCAGGCATGAATACAATGAACGGGTCTGACGGCGTTAGAAAGTTGACGAGTTGCCGTCTATTATTCTGAGGCCCGCCACAGCGGATTGGATTTCCTTTGCATTCGCCGACCAAATGACCTGAGCTTTAACAGCGGTTTCATTCATTATAAAATCGATTGTATCGCCGACAGGAAGCGCCCCGTACCCGAATATTTTCATGCATACACCATTATCAGATATGTCGGCAGTCAGTGCGTCGAAGCGCTGCCCCTGATGGATGCATTGAACCGTCAATTCCTTTCCGAGGCGCGGATAGGCTCTTTTTTCACTCCCGTATTTACCGCTGAAAAGCAGGCCGCAGTAAGGACAGGGTTTAAAATTCTCGACAGAAGCACTGTAAGAGTCTTTAGTGCACTTCGGACATGTCAACCGAAGAATCAAAAGGGCGTCTCCCGAAAAGTAGACTTTGCGAAATAACGAGCTGAATCGCTCTTTCTTGCTGTGACATATCACTTATACACCAAACACAAATATTTTGCAATAACCCATTAGAATGATTAAATTGAGGAATTAGTTTGATAGGCGGCCAGTACTTTTGCATTAATACTTCAAATATGGCCCAGCCATATATGGTGGTTATAAAGTGCGAGCTGGAGCCTGTCTGAAACGCCTACTTTCTTAAAAATGCGGTTGCAGTGCGACTTTACCGTCTGTTCAGTGATAGCAAGTTTCTGGGCTATTTCCTTATTGCGGCATCCGCGACAGATCAGGTCCACGATCTCCTTCTCCTTTCTGGTGAGATCGATCCTCCTGTCCGGGCGGGTCATCCCGCAGAGCACGTCCCGGACCAATTTGCGATCCAACCACAACTCTCCGCCGTAAATCATTCTGACAGCTTTTCTGAGCACACGGGAATCAGAATCCGGAGAGAGGATTCCAAACACACCTCTTGCCAGCAACTCAGGTATCTGTCTCTCAAATTTCGAAAGCCATGACCTGTCACTGATAAGCAATATCTTTGACCTGCTGTCGTGATCTATGCCATAGGGGAATGATCTGAATATTTTGATGTCCGCGAGAATAATATCGGGATCGAGTTTCAGTATTTCACCGATGTCCGTGCCCTCATCGAATATGCCGATTACGTCTATTCCGTCATCCTCTCTGAAAAGTCTTTTTACGCCTTCACCAAGAAGAAAGCTGTGGCATCCTATTACGACCCGTATGGCCATAACATCCTCCGTCCGCGATTATTCCTCAAAATAGGTGGCCGAAGCATCCTCCGATTCCCATACCGTAACGCCGGACAGTGTCACATCAGTGCCAAGCAATTTTTTCCTGAGAGAATCAAATATCCATTTGGCTATATTTTCTGATGACGGATTCTTTTCAGTAAAGGGAAAAATGTCATTCAAAAAAACGTGATCAAGGGGCTGCAGCACCTCATCGGTCAGCCTTTTCAGTTCATGGAAATCTATGGCAAGGTCAATCTCGTTAAGTTTCTCACCGAGAACATACACCTGTACTTTCCAGTTGTGCCCGTGTAGCTTCTCACAGTTGCCCCGATATCCCCGCAGTTGGTGGGCCGCGGAGAAATACGTTTCGATCATCAGTTCAAACATATCGCCGTTCAGGATTTCTTTCTGAAAATTGATATGTAAGGAAGATTCCTGTACTGATTATCGTAATCCAGTCCATATCCAACAACAAAGTGGTTGGGGATATCGTATCCGACATAGTCAAGAGGAATGTCAACTTCCCTTCTTTCTTTCTTGTTCAAGAAGGTACAAATCTTCAAACTCAGGGGAAGACGGGCAAGCAGTCTCTCCCTGATGTGATTGAGCGTAATCCCCGTGTCAACTATGTCATCTATCAGCAGAACATGCTTATCTGATGTCTCTTCGCGCAAATCGTAATATATCTTTACCTCGCCCGATGTCTGGGTTTTTATATAGCTTGAAGCCAGAATAAAGTCGATTGTCAACGGAACCTGAATTGCTCGAACAATATCGGCAAAAAAAATGAATGATCCTTTCAATATTCCGACCGCGAGCAGGGGTTTCCCCTCATAGTCCCTTGAGATTTCCAGGGCGAGCTCCCCGACCCGCGTCTGTATTTGGCGGGTAGTAAGAAAAGTCTTTCCTATTATCATCTTGTCCCCTTCAAGCCCGACGTTAACGGATGTACACACGATAAACAGAGATGCAAATTAAAAAAACATACTAAGTATACGTATTATTTAATATTTTTTAAAAAAGCGCAAGGGCTGTCTGTTGAGCAAATGATCCATGACACTAAGCCACGCATGTTCAGGGAGTCGGGGAAACAATGCTATAATAAAGCAATATTATTTTATGCCGGTCACCGTTTTTTATACCCCTATCAGCTATAAAGGTTCAACAAAAGAGATCTTCACAAAGGCGATGCAATCAACTGATGGCCCGGACTATTCCGGAATGCTTTATCTTGCACCCGCCCCCCTCAAAATTCTGGACGCTTATCGGATATTCCATGAAATTGCAGGCAATTGTTACGTCCCGCCCCTTATGACGACTATCAGACAGATTTCAAATAGGCTATTCGCGTTATATGACAACAGGAAACTCATGCCGCAGTCGATGATACCGGCAATGATATCAGCGGTTTCGGGCAAAAGCTTAGGGTACTCGAGCCTCATTGCCGGCTTTATTAACGAAATCAAGCAGCACCAGCCTGGAGCAGACAGTGAATCCCTGGCACAAAACATTGCCTCTGTTTGCAGCCGGCTCGGCATACCCGAGGAAGTTGCCGAGCGTTCGGCGGAGGCGCTCAGAATTATGAACAGGTATCAGGAAACACTCAATAAATGCAACGCTGTGGACGAGAATGATGCCCTGGCTATCTGCCCGGAAATTATTCGTAAAAAAGCGATCAGATATGACTGTATCTTCATTGACGGATTCATCTCGCTTAATGTTGCAGAGGAGGCCATCGTCAAGGCGCTGATTGAGAATACGCGTGATACACTTATCTGCATGCCATATGATAGTATTTATTCCTCTATTACAGAGCCTTATATAGAATATATAAATAATAACTTTATAATTAAAGCCCTCTATTTGAACAGTGCGGAGTCTCATTTGAACCTCGCCCATCATGCTTACGCAGGCAGAGAGGAAGAGATGGAAGGCATCGCCCGAAGCATAAAAAGTCTGTTTTTAGCAGGGGCTCTTCCTGATCTTGAAAAAGTTACAGTCGTTTTCCCGGATATCGGCATGTATTTATTTACAGTTGAACGTATTTTCGGAAAATACGGCATCCCGTTCACCATAGTTTCAAAAAAGCCTCTGGCAAAAACAAAACCCGTTCAGGATATTCTAGCGTTGCTCAATTCGGTGGCGAATGATTACCCGAGACTTCAGTTTTCTCAATTTCTCATATCACCCTACTTCAGGGCTTTACCGGCCTCTTTCAAGGAATACATCCCTTCGCTCTGCATTTCATCAGGATTTATGAAGGGGAAAAAAGCCTGGCTCAAACTGACAGGACCAGCGGGCAATTACGCCCGTGCCGAATTTATCAGCGGCGCCGTATCTCAAACAATAGAAAAGGACCTTGCGCGGGCATTCAGGAAACTGTCTCACCTTGAATCCATCCGCTCCGGGGCTTCATACAGCGTCTATGGCGAGGCCATCATGGATCTCCTGCGTGCCTTTGACTTTGACGACGTATCCGGTAACGGAGGCATTATGAACAGGGTGAATGAGATCATAAGCAATCTTGCCCTCATTGACGGAGTTCACGGTGCGGCTATGCCCGATTTGCAGAGGTTCACTGAAGCCCTCCGCCATTGCCTCATGCAGGCTTCCGTGCCTGAAAAGGACGACCCTGGCGTCCGCATCGCGAGTTTCATGGACGCATCCATGCTTGAACCGGAATATCTGTATTTCGCGGGACTAAGAGACGGGGACTTCCCTTCAAAGCCGGATATCGATCATATCATGCCGGATAATCTCAGAACGGCGCTCGGTCTTGTAAATATGGAAAAATACCTTCTCCTTCAGAAGTTTTTGTTCACTAAAGCCCTGTCATCGTCCCGCCGTTTTCACCTGAGTTATTCTACAATGGATGGCGACCGGCTGTTTCTGCCGTCGTCATATCTGACGTGGGATGAGGAAATCTGGGGCCCTGTCAGCGGAATTTTTTCAAGGGAGGAAAATCTTATCATGAAGGGCTGCACAAAGAGCGGCTCTTTAATATCGGATATGCGCACGACTGACAGGAGGGTGATAAACAGATTGTTCGGGAATCATTCCGCCATCCGCGTGACCGATATCGACGCATACAGAATGTGTCCGAGAAAGTTTTTTATCGAAAGGCTGTTGTCCCTGAAGCCGCTTGAGATTACCAAGTTCGAGATTGAGGCGCTGACTCTCGGTAGTCTTGTTCATAAAATTATGCAGGAACTGATTCCCGCTTCAATTCCAGATATCAATGCCTTCATTCTGCATGCGGGTCAGAAAATAGACGCGATACTCTCGGCAAACCCTCTCGATGAATATTGGAAGGGAGTCGTGAAGGACGCATTAAGCCTGCTTCTTCCGGACATATATATGATTGAGAAAAAAATAGCGGCTGACGGATATTCAGTCGCGGGCGCTGAAGTTTCTGCGATGGGAGAGGTTCTGCCGGGAATCACGCTGAAAGGAAAAATTGACCGCATAAATCAAAGAACTCATTCAGAAGGGATAAAATTTGCTGTGGGACGCGATGGCATGTCAGTCGTTTCGTCAGGCCAGTCCGCGAACAGGCCGGTTATTGAGCTGATCGATTACAAGACCGGTTCGGCGCCATACTCGGGTTTAAAAATTCTGTCGCAGGGGTTTAATCTGCAACTGATACTTTATGCCGCGCTGATGAAAACAAAGGGGATAGACGTCGAGCGCGCAGGAATTTATTCGCTGCATGATGTCTCCCTGTGGTGGATACCGACCAGGGACGATGAAAAAAATGGACGTACCATAGAGGATTATCTGGCAACGGCACTGCGTTTTCTCGAGGAGACAACGATAGAAATGCGAAACGGGAAATTTCCCGCACAGCCGCTGAACGATCAGACATGCCGGAATTGTCACGAACGCTCCTATTGCCCCTATGTACAGAAAACCGTCTTAAGGCAAGTCAGGGATGGAAAAATATCTTGACGTAAAAAAAAGCGTCATTATCTCATCCCCGGCGGGGTCAGGCAAGACGGAAAGGCTTGCCCGCCGGTATGTCAGCCTTTTGCTCAGCGGCGCCCGCATTCATAACATCCTCGCTATAACCTTCACCGAAAAGGCTGCAGCGGAAATGAAGCATCGGATTCTGGGCATACTGAAAACCGACCATCCCGGACTCTTTTTGCAGATACGCGAAAAGATGCAGTTCATGCGCATATCGACTATTCACTCCTTCTGTCTAAAGCTGCTTAAACGTTTTTCCATAGAGCTCGGCCTTGATCCTTCACTCGACGTCATTGACGAGTTCAACGCGTCGTCCCTCTGGATCGAAGCTGTCTACGAGAGCCTTGCCGAAGAACGGAAGCGCCCGGACCTGTTCCATTCAATGATTGTCAGCAGAGGGATCAAGGGATGGAACAGTCTTTACAGGCTCATCAATGAACTGCACGTCAGGAGGCCGCTTCCCGAGATTCTCATAAAGGAGAATCACCCCGTTGACGGAGAGGAAAGAAGAATTATCACCCTTTACAACAAATGTCTAAGCCGGTACACGGCGAAGAAGAGGGAGAGGCATCTGATAGATTTCAATGATATCGAGATACTCACGCATGAAGCCCTTGCAAATAACCCCCAGTGGCAAAATATACTGTACTCTTTTGACGAGCACACCGACCATATCCTTGTGGATGAATTCCAGGACACAAGCTCGCTGCAATGGAAGATCATCGATAAACTAACGGAGGAGTGGCGTTCGGGTATCGGCGCGAAAAGAGACAGGGGGAAAATACCTACAATTTTCCTGGTAGGAGATGACAAACAGTCAATCTATCTTTTCAGAGGCGCATATGCCGGAGTCTTCCAGGAAGCGAAAACGAAGCTCTCCGAATGGCTTCACGGCGAATTTCACTTTGAAGAGATTAAAGATAATTACCGCAGCCTCCCCGAGATTGTCGGTTTTGTCAACAGCCTTTTTGCGAAAATAATGCCTCCTGTCGTATTTGATGACTGGCGCAGCAGATACACTCCTTTTCACGCAACACGAAAGGGGGAAGGGAATGTTGAGCTGATACTGTTTGAAGGCGGAAAAAACATGAGAATGTGCCGGGAATACGAAGCCGCGATGCTTGCCCGTAAAATTATGTCGCTTAGCGGCGCTCACCGCATTTGGGACGGGGAAACCATAAGGGAATGCACATATGGAGACATGGCGGTTCTGCTGAGGAAACGAACTCACCTCGCCCTGTATGAAGAAGCATTCAGAGAATATGGAATTCCATTCATCGTAGTCAAGGGTATAGGTTTCTATGAGGAGACTGAGGTGGCTCTGCTTCGCGAACTTCTTTTCCTTCTTATTGACCCGCTTGACGACTATAGTCTCTTCTGCGTTTTGCGTTCTCCGTTATTCGGTATCGGTTACGGCACGCTGCTGCGCATTGCGGACGAAGGCGATTCACCGCTATTCATCAAGATAAGCAAGGCTGAGAATAAACGCATTTCAAACGCGTTTCATACTGTCTCCGGCTGGCTTATAAAATCGAAAACTACGCCATATGCCGTTGTTCTTGAAGACGCCCTCGCGGATACGGGCGGATGGCGCTATGTGAGCGAACCACAGAAGTATGCGAATGTGAGAAAATTCATAGCGATTATAGAATTGTTTGAGTCTCAGGGCTTTTCCGGTCTTGAAATCAGGGAGAAACTCATACAGTCGCGTGAGCGCGAAGAGGCAAAAGCCCATATCAATACCGCGGGTATGAACGCTGTTCAGATCATGACTGTTCATGCCGCAAAAGGCCTTCAGTTTCCAATTGTTTTTCTGCCCGGGCTTGATGAGGATACTTCGCCCAAAAGCTCTTCACTGGTAATAGATGAGGAAGGGGGGCGAATTATTATGGCTTATGAAGAGAATTTCCGAAAAAGAAGGAATATGACGCAATTCAGCGTCAGAAGGGAGAAGGAGAATGAAGAGGAAAAACGCCTGTTCTATGTTGCGGTGACAAGAGCCCGCGATTTCCTTTGCATGACCGCGGCACTGAATAAGGAAAAGAAGCAGGCCGGCAGACTGAAATACATCACCGACAATATCGGTTCTTTGCAGTCGCTGAAAATACTCAGGGAATCCGACATTCAAGCTCACCCCAAAATATTTGATCCCGGTTCAAACATTCGTCGTTTGAAAAAGTCCTCGCGCGGTCAATATTTTGTGGACCACATTCAATTCGAACCTTCCACCCGGTGGCGCGACGTCACGGAAGATCTGGACATAAGGGTAAGGCACGGAAACGACTGGGTCGTGCTTGGAAAGGTCTTTCACATTCTGTTCGATGAACTGTCCAGGGCAATTACGCCCTATGAACGCGTTAGCGAAAGATCGGAAATACTTCTCAGAAACGAAATCCTTCCCGATAAAAACCTGACAAGGCTCAATGATATTATCCGTAATGATATTTTGAACCTTGAACGGTCAGGATACCTGCGTGATATCATCCTGCCGCAGGCGGGTAGTTATTCAGAAATGCCTTTTACCATTCAAAAGAAAAATATTATCTACAGAGGAAGAATTGACAGGATTATTGTCAGGAATTCCACGGCATGCATTTATGACTACAAGACGTTCCCCGTATCGGATAGGGAACTGCGGGAGCTTATTGATCACTACCGGTTTCAGATGGATATTTACGGAGAGGCTGCCGGAAGGTTATTTTCCATGCGAACAAAAGGGTATCTCCTGTTCACCCACATTCCGCTTCTCATCGAGGTATAAAAAGAGCGCGGCATTGCCTTGTTTCTTGTCTACGAAAATCATTGTCCCGCGGATTCGGACACCCTAATTTTTCAGAAATCAGGAAACATTTTAAAAGTGAGAACAACTCCGTTTCCTGTTTTCGCATGAGCGGTGAGTATCCCGCCTTCAACATACTCAACCTTAAAACTTTTATATCCGGTAGATACGAGGTATTTCGCGTTTGCGGGACAGCCGCGCTCACAGCCCGCTATCCCCCTGATCATTTTCTCAATCAATCCTTTCACGTCCATGGAGTCTATCGCGATCCCCTTCGAAAAAGCCAATCGTTCGATCCGCGAATATATAGCATCAAGATCAGGCTGATGCGGTTTATCAATGTTAACCGATACCGACGCACCGTCAATAAAGACATCAAGAATCATTTTTCTCCTTCTATCAGTGCCGCTATGCCTATTTTAATAAACGCAAGCTTCAAATGGCGCTCTTTTTTGTACGAGGGTCCATTTGAAGCCCCTCATAAAAACAGCCTCATCCGAACCAGACTTTACAGCAGGTATTCGGCGAGGTTGATTTTGTATTTGTTCGGATCGAGGGTTTTAACGATAGACCGGCAATGGTTTCCATCGGCGTCCTTTTCGGTAAGATTCACTACCGGACCCTTAATGAGCCTTTCGCCGTTCTGATTAACGACAATCATTACCCTTGGCCTGTCATGGAATACGGTATCGCATTCATATACAAGGCCCATCTCCTTAGTGTCGAGCATCACAAGAGACCCGATGGGAAATACGCCGACAATATTGGTAAAAAATTTGAACAAGAGCGGATCGAGTTCCCTGCCTGCTCTCTCCATCATAATACTCAACGCCTTGTCGGGCGGCAAGGGAATGCGTGAATACACCCTTGCGGATGTCATCGCATCGTATTGATCAACGATGCTCACAATACGGGTAAACAGGTCAAGCTCCGAGTATTTCCTTACCTGCGGATATCCTGTCAGGTCATAACTCATATGGTGTTCAAAAGCGATAATTGAAGACCGTATCGCGGTGTGGTCCAATGCCCGCAATTTCAAGAGCGCTCTTACGCCCCATACCGGGTGCCGCTTCATCAGCTTCCACTCATCATCCGTAAAACTCGATGATTTATTGAGCACTTCCGGAGGTATCTCGATCTTGCCGATGTCGTGAAACAGGGCGGCAAGACCAAGTTCCGTCAGCATTTTCCTGTTCATTCCTATCCTCTGGCCGAGTGCAATCGAAAGTATGCTCACGTTGACCGAGTGATGATATGTATACTCGTCATAATCCTTGATCGCGGTCATTCCGACCAGCAGGTTTTCTTCTGCAAGCAGGTGGTCAACCATGTTCTCAACGATGCGCTTGGCCCTCCTCATGTTCACATTCTCCCCCGCTTTGATTTTTGTCATAACGCCCTTTGAGAAAGAGACCGCATTATAGTAAACCTTTTTAATGACTTTACGGGCATCTTCCAGCTCCCGCTCCTTGATTTTCCTGAGCCTATCGACAGAGATCCGGTCGGTGGCGTTCATATGTTCGCGAATTGCTTCATAGGGGTCCGTTGAAAAACCAGCCGCGATAAAAGCCTTCAAAAATATCTGGACGTCAAACGGCCTGACATCATGGGAAAATACAACCTTTCCGATTTCACGCTTTTTGAATTCTCTAACGAGATAGTCAAAATTCAGAAGATGTGAAAGGGAGTACCGCACACGAACGTCGTCACAATAAAAATATTCCCCGATCAGCTCAAGAGTAATCGTCTTCTCCCTGTGCGTAAGATGGTTTATCAATGAAAGAAATTTATCAATAGCAGTTGAAACCGCTATATTTGCCGGATTATGAATCTGCGCATTCCTGAGAATAACGGCTAACTGATTTACGATATCCTGCGAACTTCTAAGGGTTTCTTTTCCGTCTTTACTGCTCATGTTCAAGCTTCCTTATAGCTCCTTGAACAAAGTCTTTGAGAAAATCGCCGCCGGATTCCTGCGCGGACCTGAGTTCATGAATCGCTTCCTTTTTTCCCATGAGGCCGAGACAGAACGCTGCACATGCACGGCTTTCCTCGTTTTTCGCCCTGCCGAAAAACGCTTTCCTCCTGAGGGTATTGACAAGAAAATCATATACCGTCTGATCCTTCCACCGCAACAGGATCTCAAAAAAAACCTTTTTCTCTTCAAAATCTCTATCCCTGAATAGCTTACCCGCTATTTTATCGAGGATGATTTTTTTCGCGACATCCGTACCGATTGTGCCGAATGCTTTAGCGGCGGTCATTCTGACTTCGGGCTGGGCATCATCAAGACACTCTCTAAGAGTCTGTACGACATCATGACCGCCAAGCTCGCCAAGAGCCTTAATCCCCTCTTTCTTCACCCTTATATCGCTGTGTCTCACCGTCCTGAGAAGGTGTTCGGTCGACCTCCTGTCTCCGATCATTCTGAGGATATAGATGATATTCCTGACAAGATACCATCTCTGATCGTCAAGCCCCCTTGCCAATGATTGAATGTCTTTTCGCCCCAGAACAATCAATGCATCCATGACAAGCTTCCTGGCGCGAACCGTTTTCAGCTCCCCTAAATAAAGGACCAGCGGCTGGATGGCATTAAGATCGAGATTCCCTATGAATTCCTCATAGATGCCGGCCTCGATCTCAATGCCGCTGTCGAGCAATTCTGCAAGAGATGCCACGCTCTCCTGCTGCCCCATAAAATGGGAAAGAAATCTGAAGTAATTTTTTCCGGCCGCCGTCAGGAACGGCTCTTCCATTAGATCGCGCGCCCGCCTCATTATCCGCGTAATCATCGCGAGATCGCCGTGCTGAAGACAAAAATGAACGGCGTCCTTGATAAACTGGAAGGTTTCATCAATATCCGCTTTCGTTTCCGACATATAAACAAGCTCGAAGAGAATCGATGCGAGCTTTTCAATTTTGCTGAAAGAGTCCCTTTCAATGTCCTTTTCAAGCAAATGCAGGTCCTTTTCAGAAAGGGGCAGTATCGTCAGTTTCGGCAAATCATCTCCCCCGATACCGTCCGTATATGCCTTCATCAGATCGCTATTGTCGGTTGCACGCTCCTTCAGATGCTGCTCAACCCGCGCCTGATAGTCCTCTTCATCGGTATCAGAGAGAATAGCCTCGTCGACCACATACTGTATGTTCTGGAAATCACTTTGCCACAATAGCGTAACGATATCTTCGTCCGTCGCCGCGTGGTCAAAGTCAAGTGAAATAATTTTCAGGAATTCCTCAGTTTCATCACGGGTCAATCCCCTTCTGAATGATAGCTCTCTCAAACCGTCCTTAAAGAAAAAAAGGGCAAGATTATCATCCTTGTCGGCACTGTAATAAATCTCCTCTTCATCATGCAAGATGCTGTTCTGCCTTATTTGCAGTCTGAATTCGTCATGATAATCAAGATAAGAGGCAAAACGTGCAAACGTATCGTCAATGGTTCTCACGTATATCGGATTGTTGTCGGGGTATATCCTGACGCCCTTTTTCGCCTTTATTAGCGTTTGGACGATATCTTTCGCTTGCCTTATGTCGTCAGATTTATCCATGGTCAAAGCCGTCTCACCCATCCGCGGCAGTCAACCCTCAAACGAGAAGGATTTTTCTCTCACGCGCATAGTTTTTAAGAATCATAAGCGCGGAATTCAACCTCTGAAGCCGGATATTCCTGAACCTGATCGCCTGAGTATCACCATGGGGGAATTTCTCCCCGCGGATGTCTATCTGCGCCTTCGCAATTTCCTGATAGAGACCCTTAAGCGAGTCCTGTTCAACAGCTTTCAGGAAGATCGGGTTCACGACGACATACCCGTCAGCGATGTCGAATGCGGTTGCTTTAAGGCTTTTTCCGCGTATTGTCGGCATTATTTCACCACGGGCCGGATGAACAGCCTTGACATCAGTATTCCGACCTCGTAAAGAATAATCATCGGAACAGCCATGAGTGTCTGATTGAAGATATCAGGAGTAGGAGTCAGTATGGCAGCTGCAACAAATGCGAGGAGAACTGCGTATTTACGGTATTTCGCGAGACTCTGCGGCGTGACGAACCCCATTTTGGTAAAGAAGATTATGATGACGGGAAGTTCGAAAACGGCGCCGAAGGCGAGTATGAATTTGAGACAAAAATCGACATACAGTCCGACGGAAAGCATGGGCATCAAGAAATCCCCGACTTTGTAGGTAAGCAGGAACCCCATGGCAAACGGGAGTACGATAAAAAAACAGAAAGCGGCGCCCATAATAAAAAGGCTGGTGGCAATCAAAACAAATGGCACAAAATATTTTTTCTCATTGGAGTGCAGCCCGGGGGAAACGAAAGTCCAAATCTGCTGGAAAATGACCGGCAGGGCCATTATAAGTGCGCTGACCAGAGAAATTTTCATGTTCATCCAGAAGGCTTCGGTCGGCGCGAGAAAAACCAGCTTCGTGGTGTGCAGTTTATCCTCATAAACATATTGCAGGTACATGTCACGGACTGAAAAGTCAAGGGTGTAGCGGAGCGGAAACATCAGGAAATTCATGATATGTTCCGAGAAATAAAATGCAACAAAAAAGGCAACACAAACGGAAACCAATGAAACCGTTATTTTTTTTCTGAGATCGCCGAGATGCTCCATGAAGCTCATCATCTTGGTCTCTGGCATATTCAGTATTCCGCCTCTATAAAAAATTTAGACAAATGTGGTCTGCCATAAAGGAGGGATAATTTCAGGGGCATGCCGGAACTGTCAATTCCTTTATTAATTCCTCGAATTCCCGATTCAGTTTATTTATCCGCATCAATGCGCGCATTCTCATGAATCTCCTTCGAGGTATCTTTAAGTGTTTTATTTATTTCTTCGGACTCGGACTCCACCTGTTCCCTGATTTCCTGCATGGTGTTATTGACTGTCCTGCCCGCGGCATCGACTTCAGTTTCAATCTGCCGTCTGGCTTGTTTGACCGCTCCGCGGATCTCGGTGGAGGCTTCCTTGACCTCATGCAGTTCGTCTTCAACAGAATCTTTTACATCCTGCAGCGCCTTTTTCAATTCTCCCAATCCTTTCCCGATTGTCCTGCCCAGTTCCGGCAGTTTTTTCGGCCCGAACACAAGAAGAGCGACGATGAATATCACCATTAATTCAGGCATTCCGATGTCAAACACTCAGGCTATTCCTCCTCGTATATCTTCAGTATGCTCTTCTTTTCCCTCTGAGACAAAATTGCGACTGAAAACATTATCGACGGTTCACGTCTTTTGTTCCGCAGATCAAAACCCATTCCGAATGTCGTATAAATAAAATCCGAAGTCTTTACCCTGTATCCCAGCTTCAGTTCGGTCACATTCATGGACCCTGAATCTTCATTCATTTTACAGATCAGCTCAGCCAAAAATTTCAAATTGTGCGCTGCCGCGAAGTCGAGGCCGGTTAGAAATGATATCTCGTCGTCGAGACTTTTGGCGCCTGGTTTATCATATGATAGGTACAGGTGGCCGTTTACCGGCCCGACTTTCTTGCTAACGACAAGCCCTATACCATACCGACCGTCTGTGGTGAGGCCTTCCGCTCCCCACGGAAGTGAGGCGCGCAGGACATACGCCAGCGATGGTCCATATTTACCCTCATCAAAAAATCTGTGCTTGATACCGACAGAACCATCTTCAAAGCCTTTTCCGGCGTCACTGTCAAAATTATAAGGAACTGTCAGCAGGAATTCGAGTGAATCACTCACGCCGACAGCGGTTTTAACGATTGACTGCAAATAATCCGGATTCCCCGATATCTCAACCCCTGCAGACAGAGCTATATTTCCTTTCGGCATGCTTTCAGCGCTGAAGGTGGAGAAGACACCGTACGGTTCGACCGGCTGCAATCCCTTCACATCTAATGGGTAGGCATTCCCGGGCAACAAAAACAGTGGAATAACAAGAAATATAAAGCACTTTTTCATTGTTAACCATAGCAAAAAAAACTCGGCACTGTCAATGCGCTCGCGGACGTCCGTTAAGAGACGTTGACAAAGATAACACACTGAAAATATAATTGATAAACGCAATTTTCCCTGATTTCACGGGGGCTAAAGGAGGCTGTGATGCCACAGGGTGTTCTCGAGGTAACGACTTCAAGCTGGGAAAATGAGGTAATAAAGGCTCAGGGACTTGTCATGATCGATTTCTGGGCAGCATGGTGCGGACCGTGCAGAATGATTTCCCCCACCGTGGAGGAGCTTGCAAAAGAGTATGGCGGAAAGGTAAAGGTACTCAAACTGAACACCGATGAAAATTCTGAAATCGCCACCAGATACAAAATCATGGGAATCCCGACGATTATGTTTTTTAAGGACGGCGTCAAGCTCGATCAGATAGTGGGCGTTGTCCCGAAGCAGCAGTTAAAAGCCAGATTAGACTCCTTTCTTTCCGCATAATGGTTCGCTTCATCGCCATTCAATTGCAGGCCGTATCAGAAAAATTATAGGAAAGCAACAGGCGATTTCCATTCATGTTTGAATCTCTTACCGAAAAATTAGAATCCATCTTTAAGCGACTTAAGGGAAAAGGTCTCCTGAAAGAAGAAGACGTTGACACAGCCCTTAAGGAGATCCGTCTCGCTTTACTCGAAGCTGATGTGAACTTCAAAGTCGTCAAGGATTTCATTCAAAAAATCCGCGATAAAGCCATCGGGAAAGAGGTGCTGGAAAGTCTCACCCCCGGGCAGCAGGTTATCAAGATCGTCAATGAGGAGCTTTGCGAGCTTCTCGGAAAGACAAACGCAAGAATACCTCTGTCGCCTAACCCACCCACCATTATCATGATGGTTGGACTTCATGGCTCTGGAAAGACAACAACAGCGGCAAAACTTGCGCGAATCTTCAGAAAGGAAGGCAGAAGACCCCTGCTCGTTGCAGCAGACCTACAGAGACCGGCTGCAATCGATCAGCTCGTTGCCCTCGGTTCGCAGATAGACGTCCCTGTCTATCATTCGAAGGATACCGGGAATCCCGTTGAACTCTGCGCCGGCTCCATAAAGAAAGCGAAAATCGAAGCGCATGATATCGTCATCCTGGATACTGCCGGCCGACTCCACATCGATGAATCGCTCATGACGGAATTGAAACAGATCAAAAGCGCCGTCTCGCCGAAAGAGGTTATTTTTGTTGCCGATGCAATGACGGGACAGGATGCCGTCACAATCGCGAAAAACTTTGAAGAACAGATCGGCATTGACGGGATTATTCTGACAAAGATGGATGGAGACGCCCGGGGCGGAGCAGCTATCTCGATTATTTCCGTAACGGGCAAACCGATCAAATTTATCGGCACGGGCGAAAAGATCGAGATGCTCGAGCCGTTCTATCCCGACAGGATTGCCTCGCGAATTCTCGGCATGGGTGACGTCATCAGCTTAATCGAACAGGCGCAGAAAACCTTTGATCAAAAGGAAGCTGAAAGGCTTCAGAAGACGATCATGGACGAATCGTTCACCTTTGATGATCTCAGGGAACAGCTTAAAAAAATGCGCAGCATGGGGCCGCTGGAAAATCTCCTTGCCATGATACCCGGATTTCAGAAGATCAAGAATCTCGATATCGATGAGAGGGAGCTCGTTAAAGTCGAAGCGATTATCAACTCAATGACAAAAAAGGAACGGAGAGATCATGCGATTATCAACGGAAGCAGGCGAAAAAGGATTGCCCTCGGAAGCGGGACCACAGTTCCCGACGTCAACAGGGTCGTTAAGCAGTATATAGAGATCAGGAAAATGCTGAAGATGTTCAAAGGCAAGAAGGGTTTTAAATTGCCTAAGATCCTGCCTTTCTGATGTTACTTTATCTGTGATCACAAGACAAATTCCCATACTCGATATAAAATATGTGCTGCTTGATATGGACGGCACGCTTCTTGATAAATATTTCGACGATTTCTTCTGGGAACATCTTGTTCCCGAAAAGTATGCAGTCAGGCACCGCATGACATTCGGAAAGGCGAAAGAGGAACTGATGAAGAAATATAAGACTCATGAGGGCTCATTGAACTGGACAGACCTTGACTTTTGGTCCAATGAGCTCAACCTCGATATCCCTGCCATGAAAGAACAGATAAAACATCTGATAGAAGTCCACCCTCATGTCGAGGAATTCCTTAAACTCATGAAGCAGATGAAGAAAAAAGTTTTCCTGGTGACAAATGCGCACTATAAGTCAATTGACCTGAAATTCAGAAAGACCCAGATCGGAAAATATTTCGATTCCGTGCTCTCATCATTTGACGCCGGATCCCCAAAGGAGAGTTTGCAATTCTGGTCAGTCGCTGAAAAACGTCTCGGATTCGAAAAACTCAAGACTTTATTCATCGACGACACAGAGGAAATACTTCGAACGGCAAGGCAGTTCGGCATACAATATATCCTTTACAAGGCAAAGTCGAACTCAAGGGTGGAGCCGGGCAAATCGAATGAGTTCATGCATATTGTTGATTTCAACGAGCTGATGCCGGAGAAAAATATCATATGAAATTATCATGTTTTCGGCTCAACCGAACTGCCCGCTTGGCTTTAAAATCGGTATTTATCCATCCTGACGGCAGTGATCCGTTGTCATTCATAAGCATAATAACTTAGAATATACCTCCTATGGTCAACACCTGTTCAATAGAATTTATTAGAGAACCGAAGATTGCCTACTTTTCAATGGAAATAGGCATCGGCAACGACATACCAACATACAGCGGCGGACTCGGGGTTCTTGCCGGAGATACAATAAGAACGGCTGCCGATCTTAAGCTTCCGATGGTGGCCGTCACACTTCTGACCAAAAAAGGCTATTTTATACAGCATCTAAACGAACTTGGCGGGCAGACCGAATTGCCCTGTTCCTGGCATCCGGATCATCTCATGGTGAAGCTGCCGGCAAAGATTCCCGTATCGATTGAAGGACGAGAGGTTTTAGTTCAGGCTTGGCAGTACAATGTGGGGAGTTTTACAGGCGGATGTGTGCCAATTTTCTTCCTCGATACCGATGTTGAAGGGAACAGCCCCGGTGACAGAGAAATCACTCATTACCTGTACGGGGGCGATATTGCATACAGGCTGAAGCAGGAGATCGTTCTCGGGATCGGAGGCGTGAGGATACTTCATGAACTGGGATTTGATATCAAAAAATACCATATGAACGAAGGGCACTCGGGTCTGCTTACCCTGGAACTCCTGAACAGGTTCAAGCGGCCAATCGAAGATGTGTGGGATGAGAAACTTGTCTGGGATGTGGAAAAAATCAAAGATCTGTGCGTTTTTACGACACATACGCCCGTCGAAAGCGGTCATGACAGGTTTCCCTATGATCTTGTTCATAAAGTCATGGGCGATATAATACCGTTGAAGGTTCTGAAAGAACTCGGCGGCCGGGATGACCTGAATATGACCCGTTTGGGCCTTAACCTGAGTGAATTTATTAATGGCGTTGCCAAAAAACACGGCGAAGTTTCGAGGAACATGTTCCCCGGATACGAAATCAGCGCCATCACAAACGGAGTGCACTCATATACCTGGACATGCGACAGTTTTAAGAGGCTTTATGACACTTACCTTCCGGGCTGGGCGAATGAGCCGGAGTTATTCGTACGGGTTGGGCGCATACCTGAAGCGGAACTGTGGAACGCGCACATGGAGGCAAAAAATAATCTGCTTTCCTATGTCAGTGCGACTACCGGCATTTCAATGGATCCGGACATTCTTACAATCGGGTTTGCCCGCAGGGCTACCGCTTACAAGAGAGCCGATCTGATATTCAGCGATATCGGCAGGCTCGAACGAATCGGCAGCGGAAAGCTGCAGCTAATATTCGCGGGAAAGTCACATCCAAGGGACGAACCCGGCAAGAAACTTATTGAAAAGATATTCTCCTATAAAGAGCGGCTGAAGGGCAGGATATCATTGGCCTACCTCAATAATTACGACATGGCCATAGCGCTCAGGATGGTCTCGGGCGTTGATCTCTGGCTCAATACTCCTCTGAGGCCGAGAGAGGCATCCGGCACAAGCGGGATGAAGGCGGTGCATAACGGGGTTATCAATTTCAGCGTGCTTGACGGTTGGTGGATTGAAGGCCATATTGAGGGATACACTGGCTGGTCTATCGGTCCAAGTCCGACGGAGACTGACTTAGCGGAGAATATGGATACTTCGGATGCCGATGATTTATACAGCAAGCTTGAGGCTATCATTATTCCCGCGTATTATTCAGACAGGCACACCTGGATCAGGATGATGCAGAATGCAATCGGCAAGAATGCCTATTACTTCAACACTCACCGGATGATGCGCCGTTACGTAACCGAAGCCTACATCCGGTAACGGCAACTGCGCTTCCGCGGTTAAAACCTCATCCTCACCCTGTATGTCAGAATTGATTCCCCGTCTCTTTTCACCGGGATATCGAATTCGGCGGTGAATGACTTCGTCTTCCTGTATTCATGCGATGAACTTAGCATCATCCAATCGCCGGGAATCGGCTCTACAACCTTGACAACAACGTCTTCCTTTTTGCGGTTCCCGAGCGATATTTCAAAGCCGGCTTCATAGGTGTCTGCTGCTATCTTTTTCCAGTCCGTCTGTTTTCTGCTTCCGACCACATCGAAGGCATTGCCGAGATGCACTCTGATCTTTTCATCTTCCGGGGCATGGCTGATGGAATCTTCTCCGGCAAACTGCAGTCCGCCGTCCGCATCAAGCTTATACGCCCGCACTATGCCTCCGGGGAGCGGAACTCCCAAATTATGTTCTTTCCTGTTATCGAACTCTACAATCACCCTGATTTTCTGATCTGTAATCGCCTCGCCATGGCGGTTATGGTAATAGTAAGCCGAACCATCGAAAACGAGTTCTTTCCGAACCGGTATCATCCCGGCGTTCACCAATCCAATTTGCTTTGTCTGATTATCCCTTATTGTCGAAGGTCGCCCCAGCGAATAGATATGATATTCAAAAAATTCCTCCCGCTTGAACTGAGCATCTGCTTTTACGGCAGTTTCGGCGGCGCGCAGCATGTTGTCCCTGTATTCGAATTCATCCCTCACTCTGCGGACATCTCCTGCAACGAGCTTGAGCGTGGCATTCCTGTAAGTCGCCCCGCTTCTGTTATCAATCGTAATCCAACCGGAAATATCCGCCCTTTCATCTGATTCATTCAATGTAATGACATAGTCCGCCCGCCAGTTTATGCCGTTGGTGAGGAATGAGGCTTCGACTGTCTGCGCGGATGCGATACTGCTCCGGACCAGCCACACAAGAGTCGGTCTCAAAATAAGGTCCCCGGGAACTTCCGGAAATATGATCCGGCCCGGATGGCCGAACGTAATCTCATCACCTATCCTGAATATAGGGCCGCCCGCATTTGAAAGCAGCGTCGCATGAATCGTTTCCTCCCTCTCTGAATAGGGATTCTTATAGTAAAGTTTCACTTCTTTACCGACGTATTTGTCGAGCAGCTTCTGAGGATTAAGAAGATCAAACTCATAATTCTGTTCAATTACCTGCAGGGTTTCCCGGCCTGCAAGCGATTTGACATGGACACTTGACGGCAAGATCTGTGACGCAACATCCATAAAACGCACTTCTCCCTCGCCGCTGAATAATTTGATCTTTCTGCGGTCTTTTACAAGGCCAAGGTTGACATTGTAGACGGTAACCGCTACGCCTGTCTGTTCATCAAGGCTGCTCGAGACGATTGCTTTGTCGGTATTTTGGATTCCGGCATCGGCCCTGCCAAACCCAATCAGTAAAAGAAAAAGCACAGCGAATCCCCACAATATAAAAAATCTTTTCATCGGAGGCCTCCTTTGCGCACGCAGCAATTACCTGTTCGCCGGCAAACAAATTAAGCTAAGATTTCAGCGCCGGCGCTAAAATCAAGTGCGAATTTTGTATTTCCTAATCTTGGACCGCAAAGTATTCCTGTTAATTCCGAGAATCCTGGCAGTCTTCAGCTGGTTCCCGCCGGTTTCCTGAAGAATGATATCAATCAGCGATCGCTCGACTTCAGAGAGCACGGTATCATATAAGTTGCAGGTTTCAAGTTTCACTATCTTCTGCATATAACGCCTGAGTTTCACATCAAGGAAATCCCTCATGGGGAAAGACCCCATATCGGTCATGAGAAGATCCTTCTTCTCCAACAGCGCTCCCTGGGATAAAATAGCCGCTTTTATGATCATGTTTTCCAGTCCGCAAGCATCTCCCGGCCATTCGCATTGGATCAGGTATTTCTTTGCGTCCTCCGAGAGCTCCTTCTGACCTATATTAAATTTCCTTACCGCCTCATCCATAAAATATGCCGCCAACGGCAGAATGTCCTCCCGCCTCTCCCTGAGAGAAGGTATTCTGATGTGAACGCCGCAAAAAAGCTTAACAAGATTGGCCGGCGTTTCACCCGCCTTAGACTTCTTGCCCGGCTCTCCCCTCGTTGCGCCGATAATTCTCACATCTGACTGAATTGAATCATAATCACTCAGCCGTATCAGTTTGTCCCGGGCAATCGGGATAAGCGCATTTCTGAACCCGGCATTCAAGTCTGATATTTCTTCAATAAAAAGCGTACCGCCATTCGCCTCCGCAATTTTTTCCGATAAGTGTCCAAAAGCCGCCGCGTCTTCTATTGCATCAGAGCCCGCTGATGTCTTCTCCCGTATCCCACGGACAGTCTCAACGGGCCTTAGTGCAATAAAGGGACCATTCCTGCGGGGACTGTTTTCATGAATAATCCTCGCGACAAGTTCCTTGTACGTCCCTTTTTCGCCTGAGATCAGAACAGTAAGGTCCTGAGGCGCAATTTTACTTATTATTTCAAATAGTTTGACGATTCCGGGACTCCGCCCCATTATCTGCGGAGGATTAATTGTGTGCATTGTTCCCAAAGCTTTAGTACCTCTCAAAGTTATTATAATGAACGTTCAGGAATACTCAGAGACTTCGTGCCGAGGCTGTTTCCCCCTGTCTTAATACAGCGCTGAACTTTAGCATAAGAATTCAGTTTTTGCAAGAAGTTACATTGACAGTGGAAACAGCGAATTGTTAAAATTCAATCTAATTTTTAAGCAGGGAGGGGGGGTATATGGATGCCCTACGTCAGGGTTAGGGAGAGTGAAACATTTGAAAATGCGCTGAAAAAATTCAAGAAACAATGCGAAAAAGAAGGCATTCTCTCTGAAATGAAAAAGAGAGAGCATTACGAAAAGCCGAGCGTGAAAAAAAAGAAGAAGGCGATTGCCGCCCGTAAAAAAGTTGTCAGAAGAGTCAAAGTAGCGGTGCGTTAATGAAGCTCGGAGAATTATTCAGGAGAGCCATCGAAGCCGGCATGGAGCATGACCCCCGCTCAAAGGGTACTGTGCTGCGGGAATTGGAACACTCCAGGAAAACATACGATACCCTTAATGAAAAAGAAAAACTCTTTTTTGATCCTGAGTCTCTGAACAACCCCTATCCTGATTCGAGGATTCTGCACGGTTCTGGAAATCATGAAGTGCAGAGTATACTGGCCGGCATCGACATTGATGTCGGAGAGATTCTGCTTGCGCATACCCTCAAATCGAAAGGCGCCCAAATCGACCTTCTCCTTTCACATCACCCTTCGGGGAGGGCTTTGGCCGATCTCTATTCCGTTATGAAAATGCAATCCGACATCCTTAATCTCTGCGGGGTTCCCATTAATATTGCAGAGGGCCTCATGGACAAGCGGATAAAGGAAATTGAGCGGAAACTGATGCCGGTAAACCATGCGCGGGCCGTCGATGCGGCAAGACTGCTGGATATGCCTTTTCTCTGTCTTCATACGCCCGCGGACAATATGGTCGCAAAATATCTTCAGCGGCTTTTAGACCGTGAGAAACCGTATGCAGTCTCCGATATTATAGACATTCTGGTGTCGGTGCCTGAATTCCGATCTGCCGGCATCAACGGAGCCGGCCCGAAGATTATTCTGGGAACGAAAACCCGGCAAGCCGGAAAGATTTTTGTCGACATGACCGGCGGCACCGAGGGGGCGCGGGAAATTTTCAGAAGCCTCACCAACAGCGGCATAAGCACTATAGTCGCTATGCATCTCAGCGAGGAGCATCGCAAGGAGGCGGAGAAATGCCATCTGAATGTCGTAATCGCCGGGCATATCGCAAGTGATAATCTGGGGTTGAATCTGCTTCTTGACGAAGTCACGAGGGGGCATACGCTCGACATTCTCGAATGTTCCGGTTTCAGGAGAGTCAGCCGGCCCGAAAAACCATTTGAATGAAGGCCGGCGGTCTGCTTGAGGAAATTAAGTCGCGCACCGATATCGTCGATTTTATCTCTGACTATATCCCGTTAAAAAAATCCGGACAGAATTATAAGGGTCTCTGCCCTTTTCACTCGGAAAAAACACCCTCTTTTATGGTAAGCCGGACAAAACAGATATTCCATTGCTTCGGCTGCGGCGCCGGCGGGGATATCGTTACGTTTCTAATGAAGCATGATAACCTTCCTTTCGGCGAAGCCTTGGTTTATATCGCAAAAAAGTCCGGGATTGCAATTACGGAATCCGCGTTTGACAGGAACGAATCTTACAGACGACAGAATATTCTTCGCGCGAATGAGGATGCCCGGCAATTTTATATGACAACCTTGTCTGCTGCGGGTGCGGCCGGGACATATCTAAGACAAAGAGGCCTGCTCGAAGAGACCATAGTTAGATTTTGCATCGGCTTCGCACCCAACCAAAGGAATGCTTTATATACTTACCTCGCAAAAATTGGGCACGCCGACGTTATTGTGAAGAATGCCGGGCTTGCGATCGCGGACGGTGACAGTTACAGAGACTGGTTCAGAAGGCGCATTATATTTCCGATTGTCAGCTTGCGCGGCGATGTAGTCGGTTTTGGCGGCAGGGTTATGGATAATTCACATCCGAAGTATATAAATACGCCTGAAACCGAGGTATTCAGGAAAAGTGAAACCCTCTTTGCCATCAATCTCGCCAAGGATGAGATTCGTAAAAAAGGGCATGCACTGATTGTTGAAGGATATTTAGATGCAATGGCATGCCATCAGCACGGCTTCAGAAATGCCGTTGCGCCGCTCGGGACGGCTCTTACGGCCCGCCATATTCAAAAACTGAAATCCTTAACCGGCAGGGTGCTTCTGGTCTTTGACGGAGATGACGCCGGCGCCGCTGCCGCAAGAAGGTCTCTCTCTATTTGCTGTGAACAGGACATTATGGTCGGGGTTACTCTCCTTCCGCGGGGAGACGACCCGGACAGTTTTCTGAGAAAATCAGGAAGAGAGGCTTTCAGCAGATATCTGTCGTCATCCAAGTCCATGATCGAATTTATGCTGCCTGTTTCAGGGGTCGGGCGGATAGAGGCTGTGCGGGAGACGCTGTCTATGATAGCGTCCGTGAAAGACTTGCTTCATGCGGATGTGCTTGTTCGTGAACTCGCCGACAGATCAAAAATCAATGAGGCCGTCATAAGGAGTGAACTTGAAAAGATGCGGCTAAAGGACCGCACGCGAAAGAATGACGCCCTGCAGAGCGCGGCGCCGCGTGTCAGGCACGAAGAGCTTTTGCTCCTGAGCGCCCTTCTGTTGTTCCCTGAAAAGGCCGGTTCTGTTCTGTCGCGGTTATCCCTCGAAGACATCACGGACGATACTGTCCGTTCTTTACTGAACAGGATAACCGGATTGGGAGACGGGGCAAATATCGGCGCCATACTCAATGACGCCGACGACGCTGAAAAAAGACTCGTAACGGGCTTATCATTAAGTCCGGGGTTTGATCCCGAGCAAGTTGACGCCAATATCGCAGACTGCCTGCGGAAACTTAAGCAAAGAAAAAAAGAGATGGAAAGGCAGGTTGCCGAGGACGCAGGCGATATTAAACGTCTCGACTCCCTGCTAAAGGAAAAACGCAAACAAATTAATGAGGCAAACTTGTGAAACATTATAACGGCGTTTCCGACGATGCCCCTGAAATGGAAGATGACGACCTTTTTTCACATGATGCGCAGACTTATAAGACTGTTGATGACGATGAAAGACCTTCATTAATTACTGAAAGCGAAAACGATCCGGTACGCACGTATCTTAGGGAGATAGGCAACGTTCCGTTACTTACCAGAAAGGGCGAAATCGGAATTGCAAAAAGGATTGAAGCCGGAAAGGAAAAAATTTATCGCGCCCTTTTTTCACTTCCATTTGTGCTTAATAAACTCATTGTCCTGGGGAAAATGTGCAGACGGGGAGATGCCCCGCTCCTTGATATAATTTACTTTAATGATGAAGAGCCGGATAAGGATCTTCACGAGGAAAGCGCAAGATTCTTCAATATTACAAAAGAATTAGACGCCATCAATAAAAAAAGAAAAAGATATTTCAAGCGCCTTCACTATTGTTCTCCCCTCAATTCCACAGTCGATGCAGGAACAAGAAATAAAGTCAACCGTGCTGCCCGTTCTCTCAGTGCATTGCTTGAACAAAATACAAATCAGCTCATTGAAAAAGTCCGACAGCTGCGGTTAAGGGAAGATGTCGTTGCCGCGTTCTCTGGTGAATTGAAAAAATCTGCGGCTGAACTTGAAAGCCTCCAGAAGCAGCTTTCCGGCGCCGGCAAAAAAGAGTTATCCAAGGCCGCGTCATCTAAAGATTTCCGTTTGATCAGACAGCGCATTTCTGAATTGGAGGTTTTTTTCGAAATGCAGGCTCCCGAGATAAGAAGGGTTTTGAAAGCTCTAAAGCATGGAGAGCGCGAGGCGTCTGAAGCCCGGAAACAGATGATAGAGGCAAACCTGAGGCTTGTCGTCAGTATTGCCAAGCGATATTTGGGCAGGGGGCTCAGCTTCCCGGATCTCATACAGGAAGGCAACAGCGGACTAATGAGGGCCGTTGACAAATTTGATTATCAGCGCGGTTACAAATTCAGCACTTATGCGACATGGTGGATACGGCAGGCGATAACCAGATCTCTGGCGGATCAATCTCGGACGATCAGAATACCCGTGCATATGGTTGAAACAATGAACAAGATAACAAAGGTTGCGCGTGAACTGGTGCAAATCAAAGGAAGGGAACCGACATCGCCTGAAATTGCCGAAAGACTGCGCATACCGCTCTCAAAGCTCGAATACGTATTGAGGATCGCGAAGGAACCGGTGTCCCTTGAAACGCCCATCGGCGAAGAAGACAGTCATCTCAGGGATTTCATCGAAGACAAAGCAATTTTATCGCCCATTGATTTCGTGATACGCGACGACCTTAAAAAAAGCATTGACGCGATTCTGGCGTCACTTCATCCGAAAGAGGAGAAAGTCATCCGGAAGAGATTTGGCATCGGCGAAGACATGCCGCTCACGCTTGAGGAAGTAGGAGAGGAGTTCGACGTCACCCGGGAGCGAATACGCCAGATAGAGGTCAAAGCTTTGAGAAAATTGAGGCATTCCTCGAGAAGCAAGTGGCTCAGGGAATTTATCGAAAGACCTTGACCTGAGTTGATTAACAAATATATAGTATGGGGTTGTTACCTTATGCGGGCCCATAGCTCAGCTGGTAGAGCTACCGGCTCATAACCGGTTGGTCCCAGGTTCGAGTCCTGGTGGGCCCACCAGATCATTATCCTGATTGCCATTTGCAGAACGGGCATATATGAATGAATCCACAGCTTGAACATTTAATACGGCTTCAGCAGATCGATACGAAAATTCTTGATATACGCCGGGCGATCGAAGACTTACCCGGAAAGATCAGGGAAACAGAGGCGCCTCTTCAGCAAATTCTGGAGGTCTTCGGCAGTGTCAAACAGCGATATTCTGCCTGCGAGAAGAAGAAACGCGAAAAAGAGCTCGAGCTGGAAGATATTGACCAGAAGATTTCCAAACTGAAGTCACGAACGGTGGAGATCAAGACAAATAAGGAATATCAGGCTCTCCTTAAGGAAATCGAATCCGTAGAACAGGTCCGTTCATCGATAGAAGACAACATTCTGCTTGTCATGGATGATATTGATATATTTGGAAAACGATTAAAAGACGAAGAGCTTAATTTAAATAAAAACAGGGAAGAAATTGAGACATTGAAAAAACATATTGAGAACGAGAAGGCCGTCATGGAGAAAGAGTTAAGTTCCCTTCAGGAAATGAGATCGACTATCACTGTTTCGCTCGAAGGCGAGATATATGATCAGTATATCGCCCTGATCGACATAGGCCGGGGACATGCCGTCATCGAAGTCAAGGATGAGATATGTCAGGGGTGCAACATGAATATACCTCCCCAGCTTTTTGTTGAGATAAAGAAGAATGAGGAGATTTATAACTGCCCGCACTGCCGCAGAATTCTGTTCTTCAAAGAAAATGTTCTTTAAAAAACTACTTTGTCCGGCATCAACTGATTAAAAAACCCCTTTTGAATTTTTAGGTTCTGTAATATAATAATAAAATATTATTATAGTCAG
>CAZKLK010000006.1:0-28459 GCA_964553535.1 uncultured Nitrospiraceae bacterium | reverse complement strand
CTGGAGCGGGCGACGGGATTCGAACCCGCGACCTTCAGCTTGGGAAGCTGACACTCTACCGCTGAGTTACGCCCGCAAATCAATGACTTGCGTGATATTATAACATCGACCTTGATAAATCTGTGAAAATTTGTTTGTCACTTTCTGGGTTGAACAATAACGCAAGCTCGTGTCTCCGGGCTTTTACCGGCCTTATTATTTTTACAATGACCTGAGATCGATAATTTCCATTCTGTGGTTTTCATCCGGGTGTTTTGTCGATGGCCCCTCGGTCAGAACAACAAAATCTCCCCAAATGTTATGCGTCAGCAGCCAGTTTTTTACATAGGATTTCCAGTTCTCGGGGTGCTCTTTGTTTAATACAGGATATACTCCGTATGAAAATTGAAGATTTTGGCAAGTGGCCTCCTGCGAGCTCACTGCGACTATCCACACCGGGAGCTTGAAACGGCCGATGCTTCTGGCGGTGACGCCGCTGCGTGTGGGCACAAAAACAGCCGCAGGAGAAGCATACCTCAGAACTGTTTCCACGCTCAGGTCAATCAGTCTTGCGGGTGGGATCTTGGCCCCTAAAGTAATGCCGTCGAACATCTCTCCGACGGGAATCCGCCGCCTTTCAGGTTCGACTGTAGCGGCAATTCTGGTGAGCATCTTTACTGATTCGACGGGATATTTTCCCATCGCCGATTCTCCTGACAGCATGACACAGTCACTGCCATTCATAATCGCGTTTGATACATCAGTCGCCTCAGCCCTGGTAGGCAGCTTGTTCGCAATCATTGATTCAAGCATCTGCGTTGCGGTTATCACCGGCTTGCATTTCATATTGGCACGCCGCACAAGATCTTTCTGAACTACGGCAATCCGCTCTATTGGAACTTCCACGCCAAGGTCTCCCCGGGCGATCATGATGCCGTCAGCCGCTTCAAGGATATCATCGATATTGGCGATCGCATTGGCTCTCTCAATCTTTGCTATGACAAACGGCTGATAGCCAAGCGCGTTCGCAGCCTCTCTGACTTCGTGGATGTCGTTGGCATTTTCAACAAACGACTGGCTTACAGCGTCGACGCCATTGTCCAGCGCAAACTTCAGACATTCACGATCCCGCTCCGTAAAGGCGCTGATTCCAAGATCAATGTTCGGCAGATTAAGCCCTTTGCGTGAGCGAAGTTCTCCGCCAACTTTCACATTGCAGCGGATATCGCTGCCCTGAATATCCAATACTTCCAGATGTATATAACCATCGTTTAAATAAATGGTATCGCCTGCCTTAACTGCTGCGGGGAGTTTCGCAAATGAGATGGACACGCGCTTGTTGTCGCCCACTATATCGTCTATCGTAAGGGTAAAGGAGTCACCCTGCTTAAGCTCAATCGGTTCAAAAGCAAGTCTTCCGATACGTATTTTTGGGCCCGGCAGATCTGCTATGATCGCAAGACGAATGTCCATCCTTGCCGATGCAGCCCGCAAGTTATCGATTACCTTCTTATGGGTGCCGAAGTCTCCATGAGAAAAATTGAGCCTGGCAACGTTCATGCCTTCCTCGAGAAGCCTGCATATTAACTCAGGTGATTCAGACGCGGGACCAATCGTACAGACTATCTTGGTCTTTTTTTTCGGGAGAACCATGAATTTCCTCCGTTTCAGTCGATAGTTTTTGTAATGGAAATGCTTCTTTTATGCAACATCTACAAATTTAAAAATTTCTTATATTGATTAATCAGTCCATTAGTGGATGAATCGTGTGAAAAGGCAGCATCGCCATCATTAAGCTCGCGGTAAATCTTGTCCGCCAGTTGCTTGCCCAACTCAACTCCCCATTGGTCAAAACTGAATATATTCCAGATAACGCCCTGGACAAATATTTTGTGTTCATACATTGCAATGATCTTTCCAAGCGTCGCCGGAGTAAGCTTCCTGAATAAAATCGAATTGGTCGGCCTGTTTCCGCCGCAAATCTTAAAGGGAGCCAGCTGCATGATTTTATCAGCGCTCATACCGGACGACCTGAGTTCGGCAATAACTTCGTCCCGGGTCCGGCCTTTCATCAGAGCCTCTGTTTGCGCAAAGAAATTGGAGAGCAGTATGGCATGATGATTACCGATAGGATTGTGGCTATGAGCCGGTGCGAGCAAATCGCATGGGATCATTCGCGTTCCCTGATGAATGAGCTGGTAGAAGGCGTGCTGGCCGTTTGTTCCCGGTTCCCCCCAGATAATCGGCCCCGTCCGGTAGCCGACGGGCTTTCCAGATCTGTCTGCGGATTTCCCATTGCTTTCCATATTCGCCTGCTGGAGATAAGCCGGAAATCTGTGCATTGACTGGTCATATGGGAGAATCGCCTCCGTCTCCGCACCGAAGAAATTTACATACCAGATACCGATCAGGGCAAGGATAACCGGTATATTTTTTTCGAAGGGAGTGTCTCTGAAATGCATATCCATGGCATGAGCCCCTTCAAGGAGCTCAGTGAAGTTCTCGAAACCGGTCGAGCAGGCGATGGATAAACCTATTGCCGACCAAAGTGAATATCTGCCGCCGACCCACTCCCAGAATTTGAACATGTTTGCCGGATTTATACCGAACTTTTCGACTTCATGAGTATTCGTGGAAATTGCGACAAAATGTCTTTCTATGTACGACTCATTGCGGACAGCATCAAGAAACCATTTTCGCGCAGTATGAGCATTTGTCATGGTTTCAAACGTTGCAAACGTCTTGGATGCTATCATGAAAAGAGTGGTCGCGGGCGACAGTTTCTTTAACGTATCCGAAATTTGTGTGCCGTCAATATTGGACACAAAATGCACCCGCATACCGGGTCTTCTGTACGGAAGCAAAGCCTCGGTTACCATAAGCGGTCCGAGGTCCGAGCCGCCGATGCCGATATTTACGATGTCAGTGATAGCTTTTCCCGAATACCCTTTCCAGTCACCACTGATTAAATCCTCCGAGAAAACCTTCATTTTTTTGAGCACATCGTTAATGTCGGGCATCACATCAACCCCATCCACGCAGACAGGTTTATTTGAACGGTTTCTGAGGGCAATGTGAAGTACAGCGCGTCCTTCAGTCTCGTTAATCCTATCTCCGCTAAACATTCTGTCGATTGCATTCCGTAAGCCGCATTCTTCCGCGAGACGAAAAAGCAGCTTCATTGTTCTGTCAGTAATGATATTTTTTGAATAATCAACGACAATATCGTCACATATCACGGAAAATTTCGAGTATCTTTTATCATCATTCAGGAACATGTCCCTCATGTGACATTTTCTCATTGTTCTGTAATGAGCCGCAAGTTTTTCCCATGCATCCGTTGCAGTAGGATTTATCCTATTCAGCATAACTTGGTCCCCTTTAAAATACGATTAATACTCAGTTAAAGCTTTGTGCCGAATCCAGTGTGCAATAGCGCTGTCAAAAAGCCCGTACGTTGGATGGCTGTATCCCACATCCAGCGCATTCTGAAAGCTGCAAAACAGCAAAAAGCGCTTATAGAAAAATTGCTCCAGGCCGCTGCGCAATCTGCAAAATATATTGCAATATGCAACTCAGATTCTGACAATAGCGAAGCTTACGCCTGAACGCCGGCACTGGTCAATTTTATCAGATTCCCACTTTTTTTAACTATCGGGATTAGGTGAAATAGACAGGCGTAAAATAAAATGATAAAATTCCCAAAAATAAGGCGGTTTCAGAAAGTTTAGAGATTTTTTATGAAGGAGACGACAATGATGAGGATAGTAAAAGTGACCGGAAGAGAGATACTTGATTCCCGTGGAAATCCAACCGTCGAAGCGGATATTTGCCTCGAGGACGGCAGCACGGGTAGGGCGGCTGTGCCATCCGGCGCATCCACAGGGGAACATGAAGCGGTCGAACTGAGGGACGGTGAAAAAAAACGGTATCTCGGAAAAGGAACTCTTAAAGCGGTGCAAAATATAAATACGGCGATTGCCGCCGCAATTTTCGGTTTGGACGCCTTTCGCCAGGAAGAGATCGACCGGAAAATGATCGCCCTTGACGGCACAAAAAACAAGGGAAAGCTCGGAGCAAATGCCATACTTGCCGTATCTATGGCAGTCTCGCGTGCAGCCGCGGCGGCGGCTAATATGCCACTTTACCGTTACCTTGGCGGGGTGTCGGCTTCCGTTCTGCCAGTTCCCATGATGAACATCCTTAACGGCGGCGCACACGCGGATAACTCAGTCGACCCTCAGGAATTTATGGTTGTGCCGTACGGCGCCGCCAATTTCTCCGGGGCTCTCCGCATGGGCTGCGAGATATTTCATACGTTGAAGGATGTTCTTAAAAAACGGGGGCACTCCACATCGGTTGGCGATGAAGGAGGCTTTGCCCCTAATTTAAAATCAAATGAGGAAGCTATTGAAGTTATCCTTGAGGCAATCACTAAGGCCGGTTATAGAGTAACGGATGATGTTGGCTTGGCGCTCGACCCGGCCGCAAGCGAATTCTACGACAAAGGCAAAAAGAAATATGTATTCAGGAAGTCTGATAAAAGCCATAGGACGTCTGAGCAGATGGTGTATTTCTGGGCTAATTGGGTGAGGCAATATCCAATCGTATCTATTGAAGACGGTATGGCGGAGAATGACTGGAAAGGCTGGAAGTTGATGACTGATGTCCTTGGAGGGAAAATTCAACTTGTCGGAGATGACGTTTTTGTAACCAACACCGAAAGGCTTTCTCAAGGCATCAGGGAAAAAATTGCCAACGCTATTTTGATAAAGGTAAATCAGATAGGCACCCTTACCGAAACGCTCGACGCAATGCATATGGCTTCATCTGCCGGTTATGCTTCGATAGTATCTCATCGCTCAGGGGAGACGGAGGATACTTACATTGCAGATTTGGTAGTAGCGACCGGGGCAGGACAAATCAAAACAGGCTCGGCTAGCCGTACAGACAGAATAGCCAAATACAATCAGCTTCTGCGCATCGAGGAGGAACTGGGGAGTTCCGCAAAATTCGCCGGCAGGAATGCGTTCCGGAAGCAGGAAGGATTTTTTTAGGAAATTATAATGAAACTGCATGAACTTGCCGGCAAACCGGCACCTCGGTTACTGCTTCAGAATATTCCGCGCCTCATTTCGGCTTATTACGCATATAGGCCGGATATCTCTGAAGAAGCCCATCGCGTTGCCTTTGGAACCTCGGGTCACAGAGGATCATCCTTAAAAAACAGCTTTAATGAGGAGCATATACTCGCCATCAGCCAGGCCATAATCGAATATAGAAAACGGAACAATATCAAAGGCCCTTTATTCCTTGGCATGGATTCCCACGCGCTGTCTGAACCGGCTTTTGCGAGTGGGATAGAGGTATTTGCCGCAAACAAGATACACGTTTTTCTACAGAGAGGCCTGGGGTACACTCCTACTCCGGTCATCTCCCATGCAATTCTCACCTACAACAGAAAAATCCGTGAAATTAGATGGCAGTCCGATGGCGTGGTAATCACTCCATCTCATAATCCGCCAGGCGACGGCGGAATCAAATATAACCCTCCACACGGCGGTCCGGCTGATAGTGATATTACAAAGTCGATCGAAGGCATTGCCAATGAATTTCTCGCCAGGAATTTGAAAGGAGTGAGGAGGATGCCTTTTGAGAGAGCCATTAAGTCTGAATTTGTCACTGCCCATGACTTTATTTTTCCCTACGTTGAAGACCTTGCCAACATAATTGACATGGAATCTATTTCAAGGGCCGGGCTTAGAATAGGGGTGGACCCGCTTGGCGGTTCCTCTATCGATTATTGGGGGCCGATTGCGGATCATTATGGTTTGAGCCTGAAACTTGTCAATGATTCCATTGATCCTACCTTTGCCTTTATGACTGTTGATTGGGATGGAAAGATACGGATGGACTGTTCTTCCCCCTATGCTATGGCAGGCCTGATACAAATGAAAGACCGCTTTGACATCGCCTTCGGGAATGACACTGATACCGACCGCCACGGCATCGTAACAAAAAAAGGCCTAATGACCCCTAATCATTATTTGTCTGCCGCTGTATGGTATCTTTTTCAGAACAGGCCCGGCTGGGACAAAAATGCCGCTGTGGGCAAAACGCTGGTTTCAACTTTAATGATCGACCGGGTCTGTGCCGCACTTGGAAGAAAGGTAGCCGAGGTGCCGGTGGGTTTCAAATGGTTCGTGGAAGGTTTACTGAACGGCTCCTATGGCTTTTGCGGGGAGGAGAGCGCCGGAGCTTCTTTTCTCAGAAAAAACGGTACTGTTTGGACTACCGACAAAGATGGCATCATAATGGATCTCCTCGCGTGCGAGATAACTGCCAAAACCGGCAAAGATCCTGCCGAACTTTACAATGATCTGGAAAGCCGATTCGGGAGATCTTTTTACAGCAGAATCGACGCGCCTGCGACTCTTCCGCAGAAGTCGGCGTTTAAAAAGCTCTCGCCCGGGATAGTCGCGGCAGAACATCTCGCGGGAGAACCGATAACCGCCAAATTAACCCGCGCTCCGGGAAATAACGCGAAAATCGGTGGATTAAAGGTTATCACAAGAAACGGTTGGTTCGCGGCACGACCTTCCGGAACAGAAGATATGTATAAAATTTATGCGGAAAGTTTTCTGAGTGAAGAACATTTGAAGAAAATACAGGAAGAGGCGTTAAATATTGTAAGCGCTGCATTTGCCGCCGCAGGGGTTTAAGGAGCATATGAAACCCTGTCGACTCCGTTACATCATCCACATTCCCAATAAACTGCAAATATTCCAAATATAGCTTATATACAAGGAGACATTATTATGAAAATTCTGACTACGCCGAGGATGGAGCGCTGCATAGGCTGCCACTCCTGTTCGCTCGCATGTGCGCGCCTTGTGCATAAGAGACTCTCCTGGGACACATCCGGAATTCGCATTCGCACGTCCGGGGGACTATCGACCGGATTTGAAGCGAGAATCTGTCTGGCCTGCAACCCCGCACCGTGTGCCCGTGCATGCCCGACCGGCGCATATGCCCAGAGAAAATCGGGGGGCGTCATTGTAAGAAAGAAGTTATGCATTCGATGCGGTGAGTGCGCTGATGCGTGTCCCGTTGACGCCATTTTTCTTGATACTATAGGAGAACCTTATGTCTGTATCCATTGCGGGCGCTGTGTTCGGTTTTGCCCTCATGACTGCCTCGAGATAAAGGAAGTTGTGCAAGAAGCCGGAATTGATGAAAAAGAGGGGGAGGTGGGGTTATGATCCGGGATTATTTCAGAGTGGTAACAATCAATTTGACAAACGGCCGAAGTTCGATTATTGAAGTTCCCGGCCGTAATGAGGTCGCGGGGGGAAGTGGTCTTGCGGCGCTCTTGTTTAACAGATACGGTCACTTTGATAAGCCCTGGGATCATCCTGAGCAGCCCATCATCTTTGCGATCGGTCCGCTGACCGGTTATTTTCCGCTAATGAGCAAGACTGTCTGCGCCTTCAGATCTCCTTATCATAATCAATATGCCGAAAGCCATGCGGGAGGACGCTCAGCGCTGGCGCTCCGCTTTGCGGATCTGGACGCTGCAGTAATCACCGGGAAGGCTGAACAACCGGTGAGCATATTTCTGGGATCGAGACGTATTGAAATAAGGGAAGTCCATTACCTGTGGGGTATGGATGTTTTTGCCACTGGGAAATTTTTGCGCAGCATGTTTCAAGGGTCAGGGCACCGCAGCATCATACGCATAGGTCCGGCAGGTGAACGCGGTTCACCCATTGCATGCATAAATGCCGATACCTACCGCCACTTCGGCAGACTCGGCGGCGGCGCGGTAATGGGAGTGAAGAACCTTAAGGGCATCGCAATACAAGGCGATGCTACATTCAATCTTCCTCAAAATAAAGACTACCCCAAATTGTATGAAGAAGTTTACAAACAACTTACGGATACCGACATGATGAGTAAATATCATAATCTCGGTACCCCAATTAACGTATTGCCCCTCAATAAGTTGCGCGCCCTCCCTGTCAGAAACCTCCAGCAGACATCCGATTCGGATATTGAAGGCATATCCGGCGAAAAATTTGCGGAAGTCGCATTGCTCAGGAATCATGCCTGTGCCGGATGTCCAGTCGGTTGCATACATATTGGCTTTGTCCGGGAAAGGTTTGCCAGGGAAAACAGATACCTGTACCGTCAGGTGGCATATGACCATGAACCCATTTTTGCAACAGGTTCTATGCTCGGTGTTTTTGATTGTTTCAAAGTGCTTGATATATTGGACACCGTTGAAAGGATGGGTCTTGATGTCATATCCGGAGGAGTGGCGCTTGCATGGGCAACAGAGGCTCTTGACAGAGGAATCATTTCCCAAAATGAGACAATCGTATGTCTGAGATTCGGTGACGCCGAGGGATATAAAGAAGCGATGAAGCATCTCGCCCTTGGAACAAATGAATTCTATCAGGCCCTGAGCAAGGGAACTCTGGTCGCTGCTGAAAAATATAATGGAAAGGAGTTTGCCTGCGTCCTTGGACAGGAGATGGCCGGATATGCGACGGGAGAAACATTCCTGATATCTCAGGCTCTCGGCTTCCGGCATTCTCATCTTGACTCTGCGGGATACTTTTATGATCAGAGAACGGAAGATAGAAATGTTCTAAAGGCGGTCGACTTCCTTATAAAAGACGAGCAATCGCGCGTATTCCTGACGTCTATGCTGGCATGCCTTTTCGCGCGCGGTGTTTACACTGATGAAATCCTTGGTAAGTGCTTGAATTCACTCGGATATTCGGATTTAGCTCATAACATTTCAGTGGTGTCACGAAACATCCAGAAACTGCGGTGGAAAACGAGATTTTCCACAGGATATGATCCGGAATCCGTATCAATTCCGGCGCGATTTTTAGAAATTGTGAATTGGAAAGGCACAATAGATGCTGATTATTTGCGAAGCTTAAGGGATGAATACTCAAGAAGAATAATCGAATTCGGTACAAATACGGACGAAGATACTGGAAAAGACTCTCATGTTAAATACTCTCCATGAATCCAGATCGAGGGTTCAATAATAATTCTTTTTTAGACGAATACAATGCTCTTATTTTCGAAAAAGGAATGCGGAGGGAGATATATCTTGTAGGAGGATATATCAGGGATATTATCAGAGGCGTCGATTCCCGTGACAGGGATTTTATCTTTGGCGGTCAGATTCTTCCTTTCGTCAAAAGGCTTCAAAGTATAATCGGCGGAACGATCATTATATTCAGCTCGAACAAAACAATTAGACTCGCCTTAAAAAGCGGATATAACTTTGATTTCAGTGAATTATGTGAGACAGTGCAGGCCAATCTCGCTCAAAGGGATTTTACAATTAACGCACTTGCATGGTCGCCCCGTGCAGGTTTATTAGATTTCTATGGCGGCATAGCCGACATTCAGAAGCGGGTTATCCGCTGTGTTTCCTTAGGAAACCTGATAAATGATCCCGTTCGCATGCTTAGGGCATATCGCATCGCCGCGCAGTTAAGCGGAACGATAACATCAGAAACCCGCAATGCCATCAAACTATACCACCAACGAATAGTCTTGTCCGCTACTGAAAGAATTACTTTAGAATTATTCAATTTATTAAACATAGATATATCCTCGCGATATCTTAAAATGGCCTTGGAAGACGGACTGCTTGGAGTCGTATTATCATTATCTGACGATATATTATCTAATAATATTAAAGATATTTATTATGCTGAAAAGTCAATACTTCAACATCTGCCGCCCAACATTCGAGTAAAACTTCATGACATATTTTCACAGAATTTGATCTATAAAGGCTTACTCAGCCTTCATATTCTCCTTCAAAATCATGTTAATTGCAACCAGCAAAACATTTATCTTAAAATGAGCAATAAAATAATGAAGCGGCTCAACTTAGTAAGATATGGAGTGCAGAAGCTAAAAAAGATTAAAGGCACAGACCCCGGTAAATTATTCGACATCTTTGAAAAAATTGAAAATGCTGCTGCCGATATCGCAATTATAACAAATAATGTAGTACTTTATAATGAATACGAAAGATACAATAATATAAACAAAAAAGGCTTATTGAGCGCTAATGATATTATGAATCTGACAGGGCAGGTTTCGGGTGTAGAGATTGGAAATTTATTGAGGGACATTAGACGCAGTGAATTTGCCGGTAGGCTTTCGACAAGAAAAGTGGCTATAGGCTACCTGAAGCGTATGTTGTTGAATATCTAATTTAACATAATATATCTTATCAGACATATTTTATCAACATATTCTGTTGAGAATCTGTTATTAACCCGGTTTATAAATCTCGTTTGCCCTTTACTGTCTAAGGTTCAAGCAGGTTTGATTAGGATTTAAGCAGAAGAAATAATGTATATTTTCAATGCGTTACAGTTTTTTTTCGACTACTCCACTGAGCGTATTTCCATCGCTGCCTGCAATTCTTACTGCCACAAGGGATTTCTTTTCGAGATTATCTGACGGCACCTTAATTTTCAGGTAATTACTGGATGTTCCTGTCATATAGTGGTCGGGATCAGTTTCCTCGATAATAACATCAAGGATTTTATCGATTTGCGATGATTGAAAGACAGTCTTCTTCAGGGTGTTCAATATGCCTAATTCGTCGCAGCGCTTTTTCTTCAGAGTATTGTTGATTTCCCCTCCCATCAGTGCTGCCGGAGTGCCTGATCGTGGTGAATAAGGGAAGATATGAATATATGCAAATGGCGCTTCCTCTAATACTCGCTTGGTATTCCGGAATGCGCCATCTGTTTCGCCGGGGAACCCTGTCATCACATCAGTTCCTATTGCAATATCAGGGATTTTCCTCGTTATAATGCGTATCTTTTTCAGGTACCCCGATGCGTCGTAGTGTCTGTTCATTCGGCGCAAAATGATATCATCTCCGCTCTGAAGAGGAATATGCAAATGATTGCACAATCTTTTGTCACAAAGAAGCTCAATCAACTTATTGTCTATCTCATTCACGGCAATTGAACTTATGCGGATTCTGCTGATTCCGGTATTTTTCAATATCATTTCGACAAGGCGCGATAAATTAATTTTGAGGTTTAGATCATAACCATAAGATCCGATATGAATGCCTGTCAAAACAATTTCCCTGAATCCCTTTCCTTCCATTTTGAGTATTTGATCGATGATTACATGGGGCTCCATGCTGCGAGATCTGCCCCGCGCATAAGGAACTATGCAAAATGAACAGGAGTTGTTGCAACCGTCCTGGATCTTAACTAAGGGTCTCGACCGGTGAGAATAACTTAAACTCACTTCTGATGATGTGTTATCTATTATACTGATAATATTATATTTATCATTATTGCTTAGTACTTGAATATCCTTGCATATTCGCTCGATTTCGGCAGGTCTGAGCTGCGCATAACAACCGCTAACAATTACGCGCCCGCCGGTTCTTAATGCCCTTCTGATCAGCTGTCTCGACTGGTAGTCGCTTTTAGCCGTGACCGAACAGGTATTCACAATACAATAATCGGGAGCCTCTGACAACGGTACAATGGAGTGGCCGCGCTGAATCAGATTCCCTTCGATTATATCGCTCTCAGACTGGTTTACTTTGCAACCAAGAGTGAGGATGACGAATTTCATTGCCGGTTGAGGACACCTTCAAGGGAATGCTTGCGGGCTTCTGATATCGTAACATTTATTAGACTTCCCTTTGGAATATCCGCATTTGCTACAGTGACAATTTTGTTTGTCCGTGTTCGACCCATAATTTTAGAAATATCTGTTTCGCTTTCACCTTCTAAAAGTATTTCCTGCACTGAGCCAACAATTTCTCTATTCCTCCTGAGAGTAATATCATCCTGCAGCTTTAGAATCTCATGGAGACGCCGCAATTTGACGGCTTGAGGAATTTGATTTTCATATGCAGCCGCCGCCGTGAATGGTCTGGCGGAAAAAGCAAAGGCAAAAATGCCATCGAAAGAAATATTCGTTAATGCCCGCATTGTCAATCTATGGTCTTCATCAGATTCCCCCGGAAACCCGGCAATAATATCGGATGTTATCGCAATGTTTGGAATCAGACTTCTAAGGGAATCGACCTTATGCATGTACGCTTCGAACGAATACCCCCTGTTCATGCGCATAAGCATGCTGTCGGAGCCCGACTGCAGAGGAAGATGAATGTGCTCACAGACTTTGGGCAGTTCAGCAATAGCGCGCACGAGCTGCGGGGAGAGATCTTTTGGGTGTGAGGTTACAAACCGAATCCTGTCAATTCCGCTAATGGCATTGATTTTCTTAAGAAGTCCCGCAAAATCAACGTCAGAGGCATACGAATTTACGTTCTGCCCGAGGAGGGTCACTTCCCTGCAACCTTTTTCGGATAGTCCGGATATTTCAGCGCAAATATTCTCACTCGGTCTCGACCGCTCCCTTCCCCTCGTATAAGGAACAACGCAATAGCTGCAGTAATTATCGCAACCGTACATGATATTTATCCATGCCCTGACTTTGTCGATTCTCATAGCTGGAAGGTCATTGAACTCCAGAAAGGGGTTTTCCCCAATTGCGGAAGATAAACTTTTTCCTTCCCGCAGCTGAGGGAGCAGGTGAATATTCTGTGGTCCGAAAATGAAATCAATATAAGGAGCCTTGGTGAATAATTTATTGCCTTCTTGCTGTGCTATGCATCCGGCGACTGCAATCTTGACGTGAGGCCTCTTTTTCTTGAGGGCTTTGAGCCTGCCGAGTTCGCTGTAAAATTTCTGCTCGGCTTTTTGCCTTACGCTGCAGGTGTTTAGAATAATCAAATCAGCTTCAGCGGCATTGTCTGTGCCATAGTATCCGTCGCGAAGCAAAATTCCAGATATCTTTTCGGTGTCATGAAAATTCATCTGACACCCGAACGTTTGAATGAAAACCTTTCCTGACATATCAGCAAATGAGGTATAAGTTCGTATAATGCCGTTCTATAAAAATCTTACTTTTCAGAACAAATCTCCCGAGCAGCTCGTTAGAAACCGAAAGCCTGCTGTGATTCCCGTCACTTTCTTGAAATATTAGCACCTGTACTCTATTATATAACCTATGATAGGAACAATTCTCAGCAGGGTATTCGGCACCAAAAATGAACGTGAACTCAAGCGTTTATGGCCTTTGGTGGAAAAAGTCAATGACCTGGAGCCCTCCATTGCAGGTCTTTCAGACGGCCAGTTAACGGATAAAACTGCGGAATTCAGACAGAGGATTGGAAACGGCGAAACGCCTGATGATCTTCTTCCCGAATCTTTTGCGGTGGTCAGGGAAGTTTCGAAACGCTGTCTCGGTATGAGGCATTTTGACGTCCAGATTCTTGGTGGTGTTGTTCTTCACGAAGGCAAGATTGCCGAAATGAAGACAGGTGAGGGAAAAACCCTTGTTGCCACCCTACCCGTTTTTCTGAATGCTCTTGAAGGCAAAGGAGTTCATGTCATAACAGTTAACGATTACCTTGCTAAAAGGGATACCCGGTGGATGGGGCCTATTTACAGATTCCTGGGCCTTTCGGTAGGAGTGATACAACATGATATATCATTTTTATATGACCCCTCTTACTTGTCGACCGATAAGCGGCTTGACTTCCTCAGGCCTTGCACCAGGCAGGAGGCGTATGCCGCCGATATCACATACGGAACAAATAATGAATTCGGCTTTGATTATCTCAGGGATAACATGAAATATGAAATCGCCGATTACTGCCAAAGGGAATTACACTATGCAATCATTGACGAAGTGGACAGCATTCTGATTGACGAGGCAAGAACACCACTCATAATTTCAGGCCCCTCTGAGGAATCCACTGATAAATACTACCGGATTGACAAGATCATCCCAAAACTCCGTCACGCCATAGATTATACGACCGATGAGAAGGCAAGAACCGCAATTCTCACGGACGAGGGGAATATAAAGGTTGAAAAGCTTCTCGGCACCGAAAACCTCTATGATATATCCAACATTGAACTTGTGCATCATGTGCTCCAGGCATTGAAAGCGCATGCCCTCTTTAAGAAGGATGTAGATTATGTAGTGAAAGACGGCGAGGTGATTATCGTTGATGAATTCACCGGCAGGCTTATGCCCGGCAGGCGCTGGTCGGACGGTCTTCATCAGGCCGTTGAGGCTAAGGAAGGGGTAAAAATCGAGAGCGAAAACCAGACGCTTGCAACAATCACTTTCCAGAATTACTTCAGAATGTATAAAAAATTGGCCGGTATGACTGGAACTGCCGATACCGAGGCAGAGGAGTTCGCAAAAATTTATAGCCTCGAGGTTGTTGTTGTTCCGACGAACAAGCCGATGATCAGAACTGATTATCCGGACATGGTTTACAAATCGGAACAGGGCAAGTTTAACGCTGTCATGAAGGAAATTGAAGAACTTCATGCAAAAGGGCAACCTGTGCTTGTCGGCACTATTTCGATCGAAAAATCAGAAATCCTGAGCCACATGTTGAAGAAAAAGGGCATTCCCCATGCTGTTTTGAACGCTAAGTACCATGAAAGAGAAGCTGAAATTATTGCACAGGCAGGAAGAAGAGGCGGGGTTACTATCGCGACCAACATGGCAGGAAGAGGAACGGATATCATTTTAGGCGGAAAGCCGGATGGTATCGCACGGGAGCTGGTCCGCGACAAAAAGGATTTTACCGATGATGATTGGCAAAAAGCTCTGTCCAAAGCTGAAGAAATTTGCAGGCAGGAACGCGACATTGTTCTCTCGGTCGGAGGACTGCACATACTTGGAACAGAACGTCATGAGGCACGCAGAATAGACAATCAGCTCAGGGGACGTTCGGGCAGGCAGGGTGATCCCGGCTCTTCGCATTTTTACCTGTCGTTGCAGGATGATCTTATGAGAATTTTCGGATCGGACAAAATTTCGGGGCTTATGGAAAGAATCGGCATGGACGAAGACATGCCTATAGAAAATAAAATAGTGACAAAGGCCATCGAGAATGCGCAGAAGCGCGTCGAGGCGCACAATTTTGATATCAGAAAACACCTGATCGAATATGACGATGTGATGAATAAGCAGCGGTCGGAAGTCTATTCATTCCGGAGAGAGATTCTTCTGGGAATTAACCTTAAGGAACGGTTGTTCGGCATGACAGAAGACGTCGTTGATGAATTGTTACTGATGTATTGCCCCGAAGAAAAACACCCTGAGGAGTGGGATATGAAAGGATTCAGTGAAGCACTCTACGGGGTTTTTTCACTATCAGCTGAGCTGCCCCATGACAACCGCCAATTATTAAAGGAGCGAGTGCTATCAACACTCCGACATGTGTACAAGCAAAAGGAAGCTGAAATCGGCGATGACCTGATCAGATATCTGGAAAAAGTCATTATGCTGCAGGTCATTGATTCGCAGTGGAAAGACCATCTGCTCGGCATGGACCGCCTGAAGGAAGGTATTGGTCTCAGAGGTTACGGACAAAAAGATCCGCTGGTCGAATATAAGAGAGAGGCATTTGATGTCTTTGCAAACATGACGGCACGCATATCAACGGAGATTGTCACCCGCCTGTTTAAAATTCAGATTCAGGCAAAGGAGGCGGTGAGAAAAGAACCGTCACGTCAGATGCCCGTTATCTACAATCGGGGGGAAGGTGCGTCATCGGCGCAAGCTGTGCGACGTGCAAAAAAAGTTGGAAGAAATGATCCGTGTCCGTGCGGTAGCGGACGCAAATTCAAGAAATGTTGCGGGACAAATGCCTAAGGTTCTGTTAATCGGCAAAAGTGCGGTCAGAAGCGAATATGAAGTCGGCCTTGCATCATCGGGGTATACAATAAGCACATTCGATTCTCTTGATAAAGTCATCCGAATCATGCATGAGAATATCGACATGTTGATTGCCGACAGAAGATTGAGCAGTGAAGCATCCTTTAAAGAATTTCTCCGTCTGTCGAAGTCAATTCCCAGAATTGTCATTTCCGATGACCATAATTTCAGGGGTTTTGCTCCCTGGACGAAAGAATCTCTCGCGTATCCGCTTTACAGCCCGAGTCTCAATGAACTCCTTTATTTTGTCAGAAGGCTGTTTCAGGAACATAAACTCTTATGTGAAAGCAACAGGTCAAAAAGGAACTCATTTTTAATGAATCAGGAACTTGCCTTTTTCAAAGAAGTGAGCGGTTACCTTGCCTCATCTCTGGAATCGGGTGTGATTCTGGGCAAGATCATGGAAAAGGTAAAGGTTATGATTAAGGCGGAATCATGGTCGGTGCTCCTTGTAAATCAGGAGACGGGGGAATTGGTATTTGAAAAAACTAATTCGCGCAAAACCAAGGAGGCGCATAAGATCAGGCTTAAGCCGGGTGAAGGCATCGCCGGATGGGTTGCCCGCGAAGGCATTCCCGTTGTGGTTCCGGATGTATCAAAAGACGAACGGTTCATGGGCAATATAGACAAGACCATTCTTTTCAGGACAAAATCTCTCATTTGCGTGCCGATGAAGATAAATAACCAGGTTATCGGTGTCCTTGAGTTCGTCAATAAGACAACCGGAGAACCATTCAGCAGAGAGGATCTGGATCTGCTTCTTCGTTTTGTTGACCTGACGGCGGTTACGATCGACAGAATATCTCTGCATCAAAAGATGACCGAGCTCGCCCTCACGGACGACCTGACAAAACTTTTCAACAGCCGTTATTTGAACAGGACAATTGAGATTGAAATTCAGCGCTCGACGAGATATAAGACATCCGTCTCCCTAATATTCATGGATATTGATTTTTTCAAGCGCATCAACGATCAGCACGGACATTTAATAGGCAGCAAGGTTCTTGTCGAGGTCGGCCAGCTGCTGCTCAAAAATCTCAGGGCTATTGACATTGTCGCGAGGTACGGAGGTGATGAGTTCGTAATTGTACTTCCACAGACGACGCCTAAAACCGCTACGATGATTGCCGAGAGAATGCGGAAATATATCGAACAAAACACTTTTCTCAAAAAAGACGGATACACATTAAAACTGACCGCAAGTTTTGGCGTTGCCTCATATCCTGAAAGTGCGCGTTCAAAGGAGGAACTTATCAAAATCGCGGATGAGGCAATGTACAAAGTCAAGCATAAGGCCAGAAACGCCGTCTATGCTATAGTATGAACCATGGCGCTTTTTAATTACGCATCAAAGGAAATCACAATTAAGATTGTGTACTATGGCCCCGGCTTGAGCGGCAAGACGACAAACCTGCAATACCTGCATTCGGTTTTAGATCCCTCAAAGCGGGGCAAGCTCATATCTCTCGCCACAGAAGCAGATCGCACATTGTTCTTTGATTTTCTTCCTGTTGCGCTCGGAAAAATCGGTGATTTCTCCCTGCGGTTTCAATTGTATACCGTGCCGGGGCAGGTCAGATACAATGCCACGAGAAAGCTGGTTCTCAAGGGGGCTGATGCAGTCGTATTTGTCGCGGATTCTCAACATGAAATGAGAGAGCAGAATCTGGAAAGCATCAGAAACATGCGTGAGAACCTCATTGCCAACAATATCAACACTGACGATATACCTCTCTTGTTACAGTTCAACAAGCGTGACCTTCCTAATATCGCTTCTGTTGAAGAGCTTAACAGGTACCTGAATGAAGATGGCAAACACGAGTACAGAGAAGCCATTGCAATAAACGGCACGGGTGTAGAAGAAACGTTTCAACGAATTAACCACCTTGTAATGAAGGGCATTGCGGAGAAGCACAACATAAAATTAATGACGCATGATGATATGGCTGAAGCTCCTGGCTATGTTAAGCCCGCCGGCTCGAAATCTGCCTTATCCGTTTCAGGTGTTAAGCCACCGGGTTCCGATCCGGCATCATTTGCAGCGGTTGAACCCGCCATTGATTTTTCGGGGAAGGCGAGGTATCAGGATGAACCAGTTGTTTCGCAAATAACTCCCGCTTCTCTGGAAAATGCATACAAAAGCGCTGGTGATGTTCCATTTATACCAAAAGAGAAGGTGGAATTGTTAGACGCGGGCATCCGTGAATTATCTCAAACATTGAAAGACTTGAAAAATGTGCTGTATTCCATTCAGTCTGATATAAAAGACCTCAAAAAAGAACAGAAAGAAGCGCACACGAAAATCAAGGATGTGACCATGACGCTCAATAACATTAAGACAAAGAGAAGATGGTTCACATTTCTTTAGCAGGATGCTAAATCATTTCAAGCGCATTCATAAGCGCTTCGGCCTTTTTTAGCGTTTCGGCGTATTCCCGCTCAGGATCTGAATCCGCCACAATCCCCGCGCCGGCCTGAACATATGCAAAATCTTTTTTAACGACAAATGACCGGATAGCTATATTGAAGTCCATCGCGCCGGAGAATCCAATATACCCGATAGAGCCCGTGTAAGGCCCCCGCCTCAACGACTCCAGCTCATCGATGATCTCCATACATCTGACTTTTGGAACTCCGGTAATGGTGCCCCCGGGAAATGTAGCCCGAATCGCGTCAAAACAGTCCTTGCCGTGTGCCAGCCTGCCGGTAATATTGGATACGATATGGATGACATGTGAACAGTCTTCGGTAATCATAAGTTCGTCGACTTTCACTGTGCCATATCCGGATACCCTGCCGAGATCATTGCGTTCAAGGTCAATCAACATAATGTGCTCCGCCCTCTCCTTCTCATTCAGGAGCAGTTCCTCGCGCATTAAAGCATCTTGCTCACTGTTGCTGCCGCGCGGTCTTGTCCCGGCAATAGGTCGCGTCTCGACAGTGTCGTTATTGATTCTAAGGAGTCTTTCAGGAGAAGAACTCACAATGTGGTAGTCCCCGAAATCAATAAATGCGGCAAAGGGGGACGGATTGATTGATGTCAGTATGGCATACAAATCCCACGGGTTCATCTGCGGGATATGTGCCGTAACCCTCTGGGAAAGATTAGCCTGAAAAATATCCCCTGCGGCGATATATTCTTTCGCACGTTTCACCATATCCATATAATCCTTTTTTGTCATATCACGACTGACTTCAATTGTCTTCCCGCGTCGTGCGCGCGCAAATGAAGACAAAACAATGCGGCTCTCTGCACTTGATGAATCCCTTGTTATTTCCCTGATAATCTCAACAAGAATATTTTCTGCTTCATCATACAGAACCGACCAATCAGGACAGACATGATGTGAATCATGATTAATAAAAAAGCGAAGTCCCGGACAAACAATTACCCAGCATCTCTTTTGTGAATGATCAAAAGCAATAAGTCTGTCAATCAGGAACAAATGAGCGTCGGGAAGACGCAGATCGTCGATGGTTGTGACAGGCAATTTCTCAAGATATTGCACGAAATCATAACTCAGCACGCCGGAAAAACCTCCCTGAAACGGCGGCAAAAGATTATCAGGCATCTGTCTGTAACGGCTAATTATTTTTTTTAGAATAGACAGCGGTTTCGCTGAACAAAATTTTTCTCTCGATAAAGATTCTATTTCAACAAGACCATCTTTTGATTTAAATATGAGACAGGGATCAAATCCGATGAAAGAATATCGGGCGATTCTTTGCGAACCTTTTACACTTTCAAGGAGAAAACTGTTGCTGCCCGCAACAGACTGAAATATAAGACGCGGCGCGGTGAACGGGACTTCCGCAAAGACAGGCGGAATGCGCCCGGTCTTTATTAAATTTAGGAATGTATTTTTTGAAGGAGTCACCATTGCTGATCATTCGTTCCATAGTCATGCAGAGAGAATTTCAAGATTTATCAATTCAATGGCTTTCAGTGGATCCGGCTGACCTAAAACAGACCGACCTACGACGAGATAGTCCGCGCCTTCCCGAATAGCCTCTTTGGGCGTCATTGTTCTTTTCTGATCATCGGGCACTGTCCATGAAGGTCTGATTCCAGGGGTCACAATAAGGAAATCTTTCCCGCAATGGTTTCGTATAACCCCGACTTCCCGCGCCGATGCCACAACCCCGTCGAGTCCGGCTTCAATCGTTAAAGCCGATAGATGTCTGACGTAAGTTCTTAGGCCGCATTGAATGTTAAGTTCATCTCTGAGATTGTCCCTCGACAGACTTGTGAGAACCGTAACAGCGATGATTTTCGGACGGTTCCTGCGTTCTTTTAAACAAATTTCGACTACAGAACTCACGCATTTTTTCATCATCTCAATTCCGCCGGATGCGTGCAGCGTCATCATGTGCACGCCGAGTCTCGCGGCAGAAAGAGCCGCCTGCGTTACCGTGTTTGGAATATCATGAAATTTGAGGTCAAGAAAAACCTTTTTCCCACGGTTTTGAATATCTTTGACAACCTGTGGACCGCATGAGGTAAATAGTTCAAGTCCAACTTTATATATATTTATATAATGACTGTATTTATCGACTATTTCTAACGCGTAATCGTGATTATTGATGTCAAGGGCAAGAATTAATCGCTGGTTTGCCGGAATGTGGCTCATTGAACCTTCGCCAGTGTTATGCTGCTCTGAGCCTGATACTTGCCCCTTTTATCTGCGTATGATTGTTCACAGAGTTCCGATGCCTGAAGAAAAATAAGCTGTCCGATACCTTCATGCGCATACAAACGCGCGGGGAGGGGTCCGGTATTTGATATTGATATGGTTATATATCCCTCCCATTCCGGTTCAAGGGGGGTGACATTAATAAAAATACCGCACCTGGCATATGTGGATTTCCCAAGACAGATGACAAGTACATCCCTGGGTATCCTGAAATATTCGACAGACTTTCCAAGAATGAAAGAGTGAGGAGGAACAATGCATATGCTGCCTTTAAAATCAGCAAGACATCCAGCGTCAAAATTCTTCGGGTCAACTACGGGTTGCCCGACCGGAGTGAAAATTTTGAATTCATCCGCGAGGGTCATGTCATACCCATAAGAACTAACCCCATATGATATAACTCCTTTCTGAACCCTATTCGGGGCAAAAGGCTCTATCATGCCCTTGAACGCCATCTCCGTAATCCATCTGTCGTTTTTTACCATTTTAGAGTATCCTTTCAAAGTCTATAAAAATCTGCGGGTTGCAACGAAAATTGCAACAAAAGCTTGTACTGATGCAGGGGAACAGGATGTGAATCATTGACTATAAGCAATAAACTGAGAATAATTACAGAATAACGAATTTTACTGCTGTTTCTTTTTTTTCTTGACTTTGGTCTTTTTGACCGTCTGCTCAATCATTCCTTCTTCTTCTGCCAGAAACTTCAAATATTGATCAAAATACCCGAGTGTTTCCTTTGCAACATCCTCCTGTAGCTTCTGGATGGCAAATCCGGCGTGGACAATTACGTAGTCTCCAATATTCACCGGCTCTTCCAAAAGCATAAGGCTGATATCGCGCTGTGCACCATACACGTCTATTTTCGCCTTCGAGTCCTCGATGCTAATTATCTTTGATGGGATACCAAGACACATTATTGTAATTCCTCCGCTTTTAAGAACTTATACAAGTATAACACACAAATATGGCAGGTATATTCGCCTGTCGTTCAAAAATATCGATATATGCAGGCGGTTCCAATCGGTATCAAAGCATAAAACAAGCTAAATTATCCGGTAGAAAAAGTTAAATAGGAAAATTTCTTTCCGCCTTGCCATTATGCTGCCCTGATTTTAGTGATATGCAGACTATCGCCTCAACGTTGCAATAAGCCTGTTAGGGAAGAAAAAGAGATCTATCGCATCGATCGGTGATCGCACAGCTATCTGGGCTGCCTTCATGGCCGCAACAGAGCATCCTTCCTTGAGACAGACGACAATGCCTATCCTTGATGTCTCCAGCATACCGATGTCGTTGTTTCCGTTACCGAGAGAGGCAACGGTATCTGCCCCAAGCCTCATGACATACTGTTGCTTCAGCCTATTATGATCCGATCCTTCAATCATGTGAAGCGTGCAGAGCACCCCTCTGAGTTCTTCCCGCGCTTTTCCGAATGTGTCCGATGTTACGATATGAATCTCCATCAGCCGTGATAGTTCATTCAGCTTATCCCTCACGCCTTCCAGAAGAGTTCCATCTTCAGAAAGCGTGCCGGAAAAATCGGACACAAAATGTTCTATCGCCAGTGTGCCATATCCCGGGACATCGAGTCTGAACATGTTTTATTGTAACAGCAAATTTTCAAAGATGCCATCTGAAGGAATGCCGGAGTACAATACACGAATTATTGTGCGATAATAATGCCATGATTGACGCACCAATAATATGGAATCACGACTGCGCATAACTCCTGAATGGCCGGAACAAGGTTCACTTGCCTGGCAACTGCTGAACTATAACCGTCCATTCTGTGTAAGAAGACGCGAGGAAGATGAAAGCCCGATACGGATTCTCCATCTCCTTTCGCAGCAACCCGGCAAGACCGGCAGCGGCGTCTATTTGCAGGCGTTGGTTCAGCAGTGTGCTGAGGACGGGCTCGATCAAAATATTATTGTCGGCATTCCTTCGGAATTTTCAGAGCTCTCGATTGCCCCCATCGATGCATCCTGCGTATCATGCGTGAAGTTCTGTGATGCAGACCTCCCCTACCCGGTTGCCGGTATGAGCGACGTTATGCCCTATCAGAGCACCAAATTCTCTGATTTCACGAATGATATGCTGGATGCATATTTATACGCTTTTGCATCCATCCTAAAGAAAAACGTCATCAAGTTCCGGCCGCATCTTATCCATACTCATCACCTCTGGCTGGCCACTGCACTCACGAGATTGCTCGTTCCCGACATCCCTCTCGTGACAACATGCCACGGGACTGAACTGAGACAACTGGAATTGGCGCCTTCGCTGGGACCATTCGTCATCCCGGCATGTTCATGCGTGGACAGGGTGATGGCACTCCATGAAAATCACATGAAGCAAATTCAAGAACTCTACGGCATCGATATGGCCCGCGTGCGGCTCATCGGGGCCGGTTTCCGAAATGATATTTTCTGCCCTCCTGAATCGAACACCTGCACACGAAGTCAAAAAGACACACTTACCATCGTCTATGCCGGCAAGCTCAGTTTTGCAAAGGGTGTGCCGTGGCTTATTGACTCGGCAGAGCACCTGGAACACCCTGAATGGAAAAATATCCGCCTCCGGATTGTCGGCTCGGGAGCCGGGGATGAGGCCCAAGTCATTCGCGATAGGGCTCTCCGATTTCAGGATATCGTGGAATTTCTTGGTCCGAGGCCGCAGGAAGATCTTGCGGTTATTCTGCAGGATGCGGATATCTTTGTTCTGCCATCATTTTATGAAGGCCTTCCGCTTGTTGTTCTCGAAGCGATTGCCTGCGGTTGCAGGGTTGTTGTGACCGATCTTCCTGGAATTCGCCACTGGCTGCCGGAGAGACTTATCAAAAACGGGATAGTGGAAGTGGTTCCAATGCCGGAGCTTATAGGCCCGGATGTGCCTGTTCCATCATCTCTGCATAAATTTGTTCATGACCTTGTGACAGCAATAAACAGACAGCTTGCCCGGTGCATCGATCAGGAACCCGACTGGAATAACGGAGTTTTGCCTTGTATCGAGTCAATGAACTGGCAGGGCATTTACGGCAAGATACGAGCAGTATATCAGGAAGTGCTCTCCTTGTAATATATTGAGCCCGAATTTAGCAATTCGGTCTGTGTTTATTCCGATAATCCATTATAACCGTCCTCCATACCCTTCAGAAAACAAGCAGAAAAAATCAAAGACGCTTTAAGAGGCAGAAGAGCGACAGCTTATTTTTGTGGCGGAAATGATTGTTATATTAGGCCAGACTATATTGAGAATATCTATCATTCCCATTTGCGCATTGATATTATCAATTGGATTTCATCGGATTTTATGCTTCAAAATATTTTTAGTTATTTCGTAAAAGATGCGACGTCATTCACACCGGATATAAGATTATCACGGAAAGCCTAAAAGGCCTTCGGCCCTATCGATAAATTCATTTTGGAGGTTATTTATGAAAGATCAGAAGGAAACAAAAAACCAAACCGCTGAAGTTAGCAGAAGTGATTTTCTCAGGATGGCCGGCGTCGCAGGTCTCGGAATTGCGGGGTTTGGCGCAGTCATGAGTTCTACGTCATCCGCAGCCGAAGAAAAAGGAGACGCAAAAAAGAAATACCTTTTTATCATAACAAGCGGGAGCAACGATCCCAACCGCGCGTTTTTGTCTTTTCTTCTTGCCGAAACTGTTCTGAAAAAAGAGCGCGGCGACGTGATGATATATTTCGCCCTCGAAGGTGCGGAATTCAGTAAGAAAGGTGCCCCCGAGAAAATAGTCTCCCTTTCATTTAATAGGTTCGGCAACGGATTGGAAATGATGGAACGGATAAGGAAATACGGTGGCACATTCGGAGTTTGTCCCCCATGCGCTGACCGGTTCAGCGCTGTTGGAGACCTAAGGATAGAATGGATCGAAAACCAGGATGGGATATGGCTTACTCAGAAAATGCAGGAGTGCATTGTAAGCTGGCTGTAATGCCGTATTCATTCGGGGCAACGCCCGGGGGCCCATGGAAAGTGTGGCATTTATGTCACGCGCAATGTGCCGCCTGAAGCCATTTATGGGGAATAACGGCAAAAAAGTGTCTATTATGTGCTTTCATGATGAGCTTTGTCAGGTGTATAACGCTCTCATGACCGCATTAAACCTCCTCAGGGAAGGTGCCAGTGTAACAATTTTCTTTGGCTCGCGCGGCGTAAATGCAGTTCACAAGGAAAAGGTTAAGAGGCTTAAATGCTTGCCTGATCAATCAAAAGAAATTAGTGAGGCTGTGGAAATAAGGATGAAAGAATTCGGCATTCCAAGCGTAGAGGATTTATTTCTCATGCTCCACATGGAGGGGGCTCAGTTATTGGCGTGCCCTTTAAACGCACAGCTCTTCGGAATGAACAAGTCGGATTTACTTGAAGGCGTCGAATACGACAACCCTGCCATTTATTACAAGGAAGTAGTAATGCAGGCAGATATGAATTTGTCTTTTTAAATCTAATCCGCGGGAGGGTAAGATGATGTTATCAAATCTGATGAAATTTGTCATAGCCCTGATCATAGCCCTGTCGTTTGCCGCAGCAGCCCTTGCTCAAGACAGCAAGCCGGTCCTATTAAATACACTTGGCGCCTGTCTGAAGGTGCCGGAATTTAGAGCCCTTATCAAGAATGAAGCGAAAAGCATGAAGAACGGGGATATATTGAAGCTTATTGTTGATACCCGCAACGAGCCTGAAGCGGGCGAAGCCATTAAGCAGGAAGGCCATCCAATAATTGAAACTACACAGGACGCAAAGAAAGATTCGACCACATATACAATGAGGATCAGGAAGTGAAAAAGTTTCAGAATGTTATCATTCCTCTCGCTGTATTCGTTATCGTTTTCATTGCCCACATTCTTTTTTACAAGATCGTTTCTCAGAATTCGAGCCCGATCTGGTGGAAACTCTATGTCGTTACTCAGACGTACTTCATCAGCTTTTCGCTGGCCCTTGCTTTCGCTTTCGGCGCATACTCCCTGATAATGATGAGAAGCAAGTCGAAGAGCGCAGTTGCGGGAAGCGCCGCAATCGCTTTCTTGGTATGGTTTACCAGCGCTTGTGGGGCGCCCATGATCGCAATATTTTTGGGAATCGTCGGTGTAGGCATTGGAACTACAGCACTCCCCCCGGTCGCGAGCGCAGTCATGACCATTGTTTTCATATCCCTTGGGTACATGTGGCTCAGAAGGAAAAGCGCCTCCTGCGGGGCCGCTTGTGCTCAGAAAACCGCCTTGAACAACGATTTGTATAATGACATGAAACTCGATATCCAGAAATTCAGCTCCCAGCAATGCGTTGCCGGAGATGTATTTTCTAAAACATTTCAGAAGCAGAATAACAGGCCGCAGAGCATGGAATATTTTGACAGCATGGTTTCCGATATTTATGGCAGCCGTATTAGAGAAATTGCAACCGCAAAAAAGCTGGGTCAAATTGTCGTCGGAAATTTTTGCGTCTTTGTACCAGAGGAGCTAATTCTTGCGGCAAACGGCATTTCCATCGGGTTATGCGCCGGTTCGCAGGGGTCTATTCCCGACGCTGAGAGAACCCTGCCGCGGAATATCTGTCCGCTTGTAAAATCGGCGTACGGATACGCTGTTTCAAAGTCGAATCCTTATTTTCAGTCGGTCAACTTTGTGTGCGGAGAAACCACCTGCGACGCTAAAAAGAAGACATGGGAACTGATGAATAAGGAAATACCCACTCACGTGATGGAAATCCCGCAGATGAAGCGCCAGAAAGACAACGAGCTGTGGTTAGAGGAAGTCAAGGTATTCCGGACAAAAATAGAACAATTGAGCGGAAATACCATTATGCCGGATGCCCTCTCGAAAGCTATTCGGGTAATGAACAATAAGCGCAACTCTCTGAAGAGGCTGAATCATTTGCGCCACAGTAACCCCTCACCTATAAGCGGCAAAGACGCTCTGCTTGTGGAGCAGATAGCTTTTTATGACGATCCTGTGAGGTTCACGTCAAAAGTCAATGCACTGTGCGACGAACTACAAGACAGGATAAATCGGGGACTATGCGCAGCGCCGCCATCCTCACCGAGAATCATGGTATCGGGTTCTCCAATGGCGCTGCCTAACTGGAAAATACATGATTTAATCGAATCGGCGGGCGCTGTCGTAGTCAATGAGGAAAGCTGCATCGGCACTCGATATTTCAGTGAAAACATTCCTGAAATCAACGGGGATATGAATCAAATGTTGCAGTCTCTGGCAAGCCGCTATTTGAAAATCAATTGCGCCTGTTTTACGCCGAACGACGAGCGGATCGGTCAGGTTCTTGATGAATACAGTTCATCACAGGCGGACGGCATTATCCACTATTCACTTCAATTTTGCCACACATATAACATTGAGGCTATCAGGATTAAAGATGTCTGCGATATGAACTCGATTCCTTTTTTATCCCTGGAGACGGACTACTCATCCGAAGACGTCGGTCAACTGCGGACAAGAATCGAGGCATTCATCGAAATGATCGGGAAAAAAGTCTGAATATGACATATGCCGGCATTGATATTGGTTCGCGATTTATAAAATATGTGGTTCTCGATGACTCAAACAGGCTTGTATTCCGTAAGGTTGAGACGGGGCACGACCCGCTTCCGACATGCATAGATTTGCTGAAAAATAACCCCCCTGACAAATTGATTGCCACAGGGTACGGTAGGCATCTTCTTGAAGTCCATAAGAACATTAAGACTATTACTGAAATCAAAGCAGTTGCAAAGGGAGTAAGCGCTGTCTTCCCTGGATGCAGAACTATCGTCGATATTGGAGGACAGGACACGAAAGTGATACGCCTGGATGCGAAATGCGGGGTGGCCAACTTCGAAATGAACGACCGGTGCGCGGCCGGCACAGGCCGCTTTCTTGAGATCATGTCAAAAATACTTGGATATGAGATTGATAATTTTGGAAATCATTGTCACAGCCCGCCCGGCAAGGTCAAGATTAACAGCCTTTGCGCGGTTTTTGCCGAATCTGAGGTCATCGGCCTCATCGCGAAAGGGGAGAACCGCGATGTGATAGCCAAAGCAATTCATGATGCCATCATACAGAAAATTATTCCTGTTATGTTGAGAATCGGCGCGGAGGAAGATATTGTTTTTGCCGGCGGCTGCGCAATGAATCCCTCCCTGAGGCAATTTCTCGAAGAGCGTTTATTGAAGCGGATTTTTGTACACGATAACCCTTTCATCCACGCTGCATACGGCGCGGCACTCTATGCGCAAGAAGGCAATTAATTTTTTCGTCAAAGAACAAAAAAGCTAAATAAATTGCATGTTGCCATTCTTGAAAACGCATAGAGCACCACGCCTTTACAGGCGTGGTGTTCTCACAGTGCAAGCTCCGCTTGTCCAGTGTCTTCCTTTCCAAGTCTTTCAACGTACTTCCTTATTGTAGCCTCATTAATTCCAACCGTGGACACAAAATATCCCTTGACCCGGATTCCTTTTCTATCAACGCTCGGAAGGCCCTTGAATCTGCGTTCATCCCCGCCTTTACAGGCAAGGAGTTCCCGCTGTATTAAATAATTTATTGGAGAGAGGTAGTGGGAATCGAACCCACGGTGGACGCCGTAAAAGTCCACTTCTCTGGTTTTGCAGACCAGGCGGGATACCAATCCCGTTTACCCCTCGATTGCATTGTTGCATTTATAATATATATATGTCAAATAGCTATTATCTATATATAATCACTTGGCGATAGACGAATTATTATAAATACGCGAAGGGGAACATTGTCAGTTTCGGAGATCTCAGACAAAAAGCGGAGGGCATGTCCTTGCCTGTTTCTGCAAGGGTTAATGCCCGGAGAGGATAAAATAACAGCAACGGTGTGAGGCAAATCCCGAACTTATTTCGGGAGCAAACTCACACGGTTGCTTTCCTTATTTCGCATTTCCTTCGGGAGGGCAGGCTGCTC
>CAZKLK010000005.1:0-30852 GCA_964553535.1 uncultured Nitrospiraceae bacterium | reverse complement strand
TAAAAATAAAAGAATGAACAATTCCTATCCACAAGGTTCCCAGAAGAGGCAAATGATTGATTACAAGGCGCTCGTTGTCATTCCCGCCTGTTGGAATCTTTTTGAGGAGCCATTTTCCCTGAATAACAAAAACCTAAAAAGAAGGATTCCGAACAGGCCGGAATGATGACTGCATAAAAAAAATATAAAACAGATGAAAATCCGCTTTACAAAGATGCAGGGGCTCGGGAACGACTTTATCCTTATTGATTGCAGGCAAGAAGCCTTTCCACCGAAGAAAACAGGGCTTCAGGCGCTAAGCAGGCGATTATGCGACAGACGCTTTGGCATCGGGGCCGATCAAATCCTGCTCCTTGATCACTCAATGAAATCGGATTTCAGGATGAGAATACTGAATGCCGACGGCAGTGAGGTAGAAATGTGCGGCAATGGAATCCGCTGTCTTGCGCGGTATATCTGGGATAATAAACTTTCGCGGAAGCGGATTCTCAATATTGAAACGCTTGCGGGCATCATTAGACCTCAGCGGGCAGGAAATATGGTTAAAGTCGACATGGGAGAACCGGTATTCGAGCCCGGTAAAATACCGGTCAGGCTTGCGCAAAAATTCAATTCCACTTTTTCTAATGGCCGAAATACGGGGGTTATCGATTATCCGCTTAAAGTGGCTGATAAAAAATTCAATATAACATGCCTATCCATGGGAAATCCCCACACGGTAATTTTCGTTGATCAGGTTGCCGCTTTCCCGGTTGGGCGCTATGGACCCTTGATAGAAACCCACGACATGTTTCCAAGAAGAACCAATGTTGAGTTTGTAGAAATTCTTAATGCATCAGAGATCAAGATGCGCGTCTGGGAAAGGGGCGCCGGCGAGACAATGGCGTGCGGCACCGGCGCGTCGGCCGCTGCTGTGGCATCCGCCCTGAAAGGCTTGACCGGGGAAACAGTGACGGTGCATCTGCCCGGGGGCGCTCTCCTGATTGAACGGGCTTCGAATAAGCATGTGCACATGACCGGCCCCGCAAAAAAGGTATTTGAGGGGATTGCCGATATTTCTTAAGGAACAGGAGTTTGCATAAACTCCATTAAAAAGGAGGCAGCAATGCTGAAGGGATCGATAGTCGCGATTGTTACGCCTTTTAAGAAAGGGAAATTTGATGAAAAGGCCTACGGAGATCTCATTGAATGGCACATAGCGCAGGGCACAAACGCTATAGTTCCCTGCGGTACGACGGGCGAGGCTTCAACCCTTGATTATAAGGAGCATTACAGAGTAATCGATGTGGCGGTCAAAACCGTGAACAGACGAATCCCGGTTATCGCGGGGACAGGCGCAAATTCTACGGATGAAACCGTTGAAATAACCATGCACGCGAAAAAATCGGGCGCGGATGCCGCCCTGCTCGTAACGCCTTACTACAATAAGCCGACCCAGGAAGGTCTTTACCGGCACTACAAGGAAGTCGCGGAGAAGGTCGATATTCCTATCGTTTTATACAACGTGCCCGGAAGGACCGCAGTCAATATGTTGCCTTCGACAGTCGCTCGTCTCGCCGGGATAAGGAATATTATTGCGATCAAAGAGGCAACCGGCGACATGAAGCAGGTTAGCGAAGTGATCAGGCTTTGCGGCGACAGAATAACGGTTATCTCGGGGGATGATTTTACTACGCTCCCGCTGCTCGCACTTGGCGGAAAGGGTGTCATCTCAGTCTCGGCGAATGTTATGCCTAAAGAAGTCTCCAGGATGTGCTCTTTATGGATGAAGGGACAGCATGATAAGGCAAGGGCATTGCATTACAAGCTTGAGCCGTTGAATGCGGCTATGTTCATCGAAACGAATCCGATACCGGTGAAAACTGCCCTTGCAATGATGGGCAAAATTCAGGAGGAGTTCAGAATGCCGCTTTGTGAAATGGCTCAGGCGAACAGGGAAAAGCTGAAAAAGGTCCTGACCGATCTTAATCTGCCGTAATATTATCGTCGCCGGCGTGAAGCGTCCGCCTCAGCGAACGCGCTGAGGCGGGATGCAACCTCCTGTGACCGCCGAATTCCGGTGTTATCCGCCTTGAATCCCCGCCTGCTGTTTTTACATCTTTTTCAGCGCCTCAATCAGCCTCTCAATGTCCTCATCGGTGTGCGCCGCAGTGACAGTGATTCTTATCCTGGGCTCTTTCACGGAAGGCGGTCTGATTGCAGGGGCGAAAATGCCGTGATCGAGAAGATGTTGTGCGGTTCGCAGAGCATCCCCGACGCCGCCCGTCCTCACAGGGATAATCGGAGTCTCGCTCCCCATGATGTCAAACCCGGCCGCGGCGATGCCCCGCGCAGCCTTGTCCCTGTTTTTCCATAAAAGCCCGATCATATGAGATTCACGTTCGATAAGTTCAAGAGCCGCTATTGATGCGGCCACCACGCTGGCCGGCAGCGCAGTTGAATACATGAAGCTCCGCGAAGTGTTTGTTATCCATTCAATGCAGCCGGCGGCGGCGGCGAAAAAGGCGCCGAACGAACCGAGCGCCTTGGAGAACGTCCCCATCTGAAAGACCCATGGTTCGGATTTCAGATGAAAGTGCGGGAGCGAACCCCTGCCCCCACCGATTACACCGGTCGCATGGGCCTCATCAACATACAAATATGCAGAGTACGTCCTGCACAGGCGGAATATCTCCGGAAGCGGAGCTATATCGCCATCCATGCTGAAGACGGAATCGGTGACGACAAGCTTTGTAGCCGCAGAACTTTTTTTAAGGCACTCTTCGAGGTGCGTCATGTCTTTATGATTATAGATGACCGTCTCCGCCCTGCTAAGCCTGCATCCGTCTATGATGCTCGCATGGTTCAGCTCGTCGCTGAATACGACCGCGCCTTTTTCGGCGAGCGCCGGTATTATTCCGGTGTTTGCCGCATAACCGGAATTGAAGACCGCTGCGGCTTCGGTGCTTTTGAACTGAGCAATTTTTTTCTCAAGCTTCTGATGAAGTATGCTTCCCCCGGCCATGAGCCTCGAAGCCCCTGCACCGAATCCGTAAAGGCTCATCGATTCTTTCGCTTTTGCCGCAAGATAAGGATGACCCGCGAATCCGAGATAATCGTTGGATGAGAAATTAAGGTATTCATTCCCCTGCATCCTGATCCTCGGAACCGCACCGGATTCCCTGTCCTGTATGCGTCTGAGGAGGTTTTCCCCGCGCAGCCGCGCAAGTTTATCACTGAACATACACATATTGTAGCACGGCAATTTCATCGCGGGATCGCTTGATTTGCAGAGTGCGAAGCGGTATTTCATATCCTTATTTTTTCTTCCAAAAATCTCTTGACAATCTTTTTTGCCCTGTGATATGCTTTTCTCGCTTTTCTTAAACTTCTTGAGGGAAGGTGAAAGATGCTTGAATTAAACTACTCATTTTTCGTCATGTTGGTTAATTTTCTTGTCCTCCTTTTTATCCTCAACGCAATCCTTTTCAAGCCGGTCATGCAGATGTTCAAAGAACGCGAGGATACCATCAAGGGCAACCTGGATTCCGCCAAGGATCTGCAGGAAAAAAGCGAGGAGGGGATCGCGAGATTAAACAGAGAGCTGGCCGAATCGAGAAGCAAGGCAAAAGAAATATTCGAAGCTCTCAGGGCTGAGGGGGTGAACAGACAGCGGGAGGTTCTCTCAGCGACGAAGGCCAGCGCGGACGCATCTCTTGAGCAAGCGAAGCAGGAGATCAGGTCTGAAGCTGAAAAAGCGCGCCGGTCGCTCCAGGTCGATGTGGACAAGTTCTCCGATGAAATTGTCAGAAAGCTGGTGAAGGTATGAAGACAGCCCAACGAACAGGTTCCGTTATCCGGGGAAAACACATTTTCAGCATCTCCATGTGTGCAGTTTTTTCTCTAACAGCGGCTTCTGTTGTATTCGCCGCCGGCGGGGGTGCGGGCGCAGAGACTGTGCCGTGGTGGAAGGATTACATGTGGAAAGTCATAAATTTCCTCATCCTTATTGTTATCCTCTTCAAATTTGCCAGAAAGCCCATGCAGAATTTTTTCCAGAAAAGGACTGAGCTGATCGAAAAAACCCTCCGTGAAGCGCAGGAAGCCAAAGCGGCTTCGCTGAAGGCCTTGCAGGAAGTCGAAGCCAGGTTGAAGGAAAAAGATGCGGAGATAGAGGCAATTCTCGCCGCAGCCAAGAAGTCCGGCGAACAGGAGAGGGACAGCATCTTTGCGGAGAGCGAGAGGCTCAAGGCAAAGATCGCGGAACAGGCAAAAACCAATATTGAATTTGAGCTGAAACACGCAAAAGAGGCCATTAAGGCCGAGGCGGTGGCGTTGGCATTGGATCTCGCAGAGAAAAAGATCAGGGAAAAATTAACCAGGGAAGAACAGGAAAAGCTTCTCGAAGACGCTCTTGTCAAGATAGGAGGCAAAGGTTGAAGCCGGCGAAACAAGCAAGCAGATACGCAAAGGCATTGCTGAGAGCTGTTGAACTTGAGAACATTCCCAGGGCGCTCTCAGAACTCATGGCAGTTTATGACCTCATGACCGCAAGCAAGGAATTCAAGAGTCTTCTCGTAAATCCGCTGTTCACAAACGACGAGCGGGCCGCCGTCATCAGGCAACTGAAAGACAAGCTGAAACTATCCGATTATGTCGTGAAATTTATTTTGCATCTAACAGAGGTCGGGGTGGTTCAGGCGCTGCCGGAAATCATAAGGACGGCTACGAGTTTCTACCTCGAAAAGAAAAAGAAGGCTAAGGCGGTTGTCATGACGCCGGTCCCCGTTAATAAGGAACAGGAAGCGAAGCTCAGGGCTTCCCTGAAAAACATAACGGACAGGGATCTCGATCTGGAGTATATGATAGATCCTTCCCTGCTGGGAGGGGTTCTCGTCAGGATCGGGAGCACTATGTATGATACAAGCATAAAAGGCCAGCTAAGGCTTTTAAAAGATGAGCTAATAAAGGGGTGAAATTATGCCAGAAATCAAGACAGAAGAAATAAGCGAACTTCTACGGAAGCAGATCACGGACTTTGAGAAGAAGGTTGATGTAAGCGAAATCGGCACGGTCACATATATCGGTGACGGTGTCGCAAAGGTTTACGGCCTTGAAAACTGCATGGCGGCGGAAATGCTTGAGTTTCCGAACGGAGTTTTCGGCATGGCTCTGAACCTTGAGGAGGAAGCGGTTGGCGCGGTTCTCTTTGGCGAGGACAAGCTTGTCAAGGAAGGGGATATCGTTAAACGCACCGGCAAGGTCATGGAAGTGCCCGTCGGCCCCGAACTAAGGGGGAGAGTCGTCAACGCCATCGGTCAGCCGATAGACGGCAAAGGGCCGATCAATGCGAAGCAGACCAGGAGGGTTGAATTAATCGCCCCCGGCATCATCAGAAGGAAGCCTGTTCACCAACCGCTCCAGACAGGCATCAAGGCTGTCGATGCCATGATACCGATCGGCAGGGGACAGCGCGAACTTTGCATCGGCGACCGCCAGATCGGGAAAACGGCAATCCTTATTGACACTATAATCAATCAGAAGGGCGGAGACGTCACCTGCATTTACGTTGCCGTCGGACAGCGCCGGCCTGCGGTTGTCAACACCGTGCAGAAACTTGAAGAGATGGGCGCCATGGAACACACAGTCGTTGTCGTGGCAACGGCGAGTGAACCGGCGCCGATGCAGTATATAGCTCCCTATACAGGGTGCACAATGGGGGAATATTTCAGAGACAACGGGCAGCATGCGTTTATCGGATATGACGACCTGACCAAACAGGCGCATGCCTACCGGCAGCTCTCCTTGATCCTGAGGCGTCCGCCCGCGCGTGAAGCCTATCCGGGCGACGTCTTCTATCTTCATTCCCGTCTCCTTGAGAGGGCTGCGAAAATGAGCGATGAAATGGGGGCCGGGTCGCTGACGGCTATCCCTGTTATTGAAACACAGGCCGGTGACGTTTCCGGATACATTCCGACAAACGTCATCTCCATCACCGACGGCCAGATATACCTTGAGCCTGAGTTGTTCTATGGTGGCGTCAGGCCGGCGGTTAACGCGGGCCTCTCGGTCAGCCGTGTCGGCGGTGCGGCCCAGATTAAGGCTATGAAGCAGATAGCGGGCATGCTTCGTCTCGACCTTGCACAGTACAGAGAGCTTGCGGCATTCGCACAGTTTGCTTCAGACCTCGATAAGGCTACCCTCGCACAAATCGAAAGAGGGAGAAGGATGGTCGAACTCCTGAAGCAGGATCAATTCGTGCCGATGTCGGTTGACGATCAGATTATAGTCATATTTGCCGGAACGCAGGGATTCATGGATGATCTTCCTATCGAGGCAATCAGGCCGTTTGAGGAAGGATTGCTGAGGTACGTCAGGGCTGAAAGGCAAGCCGTGAAGAAGGAGATCATGGAGAAGAAGGCACTGGATGATGACCTGAAAGCAAAGATTGCAGAGGCTATTACAGCGTTCAAGAAGACCTTCGCGGCATAATATGTGCGGATAGGAGAACATACATGCCAACTTTACGGGATATACGAAAAAGACTGAAAGCGATCCAGAGCACCAAGAAGATCACGGCCGCCATGAAAATGGTCGCGGCTGCCAAGATGAGGAAGGTACAGGACCGGATGCTGAATTTCAGGCCATATGCCACCCGGATGCAGACAGTCCTTTCCGACCTTGCACGGGTATCCTCCAGAGAGGTCCATCCGCTGCTCTTCCTGAGGCCGAGGAAGACCGTTGAGGTTATAGTCCTGACTTCCGATAAAGGGCTCTGCGGGGCCTTCAATACGAATATTCTGAAAGCAAGCGCAAACTACATCAACAGCCTTAAAAAAGACGGGGTTGAAGTGAGCCTGAATGTTATCGGGAGGAAGGCGAGAGACTATTTCCGCAGGAGAAATATTCCGATGAGGAAACAGTGGCTGGGGCTGTCCGGAAAGGTGACGTATTCCGATGCCCAGGCGATATCGAGCGACCTGACTGAAAATTACGTCACTGAGACATTTGATGAAGTGGTTATTATTTATAACGAGTTCAAGTCATTGATTGCTCAGAAGGTTACGTCAATGAAGCTGCTTCCGTTAGGCACCATAGAGGGAGAGGGAGAAAAAAGGGGGACGGATATGATCGCTGATTACCTCTATGAGCCGTCGCGGGCAGCTATATTCGAGCGTCTGCTGCCGAAATATATTGAGATACAGATTTACCGGGCGTTGCTTGAATCTTCGGCAGCCGAAGAGGCGTCAAGAATGACGGCCATGGAGAATGCCACGAAGAACTGTTCGGAACTCATCAATAAAGTAACTCTTCTCGCGAATAAGGTAAGGCAGGCCGGCATCACCAAGGATCTTATGGACATCGTTGGCGGTGTTGAGGCTTTGAAGGAATAGAGAACACGGGAAAAGAATTTTACAATAGAGTCAGGGGGTAATACAATGAATGTTGGGAAAGTTTCGCAGGTCATCGGAGCAGTCGTAGACGTTGAGTTCGAGAAGCAGTTGCCGAAAATCCGCGATGCAATCAGGGTTGATCACCCCGGAGATGCGTCAAAAGGCATTCCAGAAATTCATCTTACACTGGAAACCGCCACCCACCTCGGAGAGAATAAGGTGAGGACCATAGCCATGAGCGCGACTGAAGGTCTCATCAGGGGGATGGAAGCGGTCGATATGGGACAGCCTATTACTATGCCGGTGGGAAAAGCAGCGCTCGGCAGGATATTAAATGTTATCGGTGAGCCCATTGATGAATTGGGCCCGGTGCAGGCGGATGAAACGATGCCTATCCACAGGCCGGCGCCTGATTTTGTCGAGCAGGAAGCAACAACACAGGCATTCGAGACCGGCGTTAAAGTTTTTGATCTCCTCATCCCGTTTGTCCGCGGCGGAAAGATGGGCATGTTCGGCGGAGCCGGTGTCGGCAAGACGGTTATTATTATGGAGATGATCAATAACATTGCCATGGTTCACGGCGGTATCTCCGTTTTTGCGGGCGTCGGTGAGAGAACCAGGGAAGGCAATGACCTTTACCTGGAAATGAAGCACTCGGGAGTTCTGCCGAAGGCGGCGCTCATCTATGGTCAGATGAACGAACCGCCCGGTGCGCGGGCCAACGTCGGACTGAGCGCGCTCACGGTTGCCGAATACTTCAGGGACCAGGGGCAGGACGTTCTTATTTTTATCGATAACATCTTCAGATATACCCTTGCATGGGCTGAAGTCTCCGCCCTCCTCGGCAGAATGCCTTCGGCGGTCGGTTACCAGCCTACGCTCGGGACCGACATGGGAGCGCTTCAGGAGAGGATCACTACTACGAAGAAGGGCGCAATCACGGCAATGCAGGCGATCTACGTCCCCGCCGACGACCTGACCGACCCGGCCGTCGCCACAGCATTCACCCATCTCGACGGCACCGTCGTTCTTTCAAGGCAGATTGCAGAACTCGGGATATATCCCGCTGTTGACCCTCTCGATTCCACCTCGAGAATTCTCGATCCAAAGGTTATCGGCGAAGAACATTATGCTGTTGCACGCGGTGTCCAGAAGACTCTTCAGAGGTATAAGGAGCTCCAGGACATCATAGCGATCCTTGGTATCGAAGAACTTTCGGAAGATGACAAGCTGATTGTTGCACGCTCAAGGAAGCTGCAGAGATTCCTGAGCCAGCCGTTCCATGTTGCGGAGACGTTTACCGGCCAAAAAGGGAAATATGTTAAAACCGCGGATACCATCAAGGGGTTCAAGGCAATTCTTGAAGGTCAGTACGATGATGTCCCGGAGCAGGCATTCTACATGGTTGGTCCGATTGAAGAGGTGGAGGAAAAGGCGAAGAAGCTTGGCTGGAGCAGATAGGTATAAGGGAAAGGCAAACTGTAAGGCAGGAGAAACATGGAAAAAGAAGATAAATTAAAGCTCGAGATTGTTACCCCGTATGGTCTTATTTTGAGTGAGAATGTCGATGAAGTCACCTGCTCCGGCAGTGAAGGCGAATTCGGCGTTCTTCTCGGACACGCGCCATTCTTTACAACCTTAAAAATCGGGATGCTTTCTTATAAAAAAGGGAATGCCACAAAGTATGTCTTTGTGAACTGGGGCTATGCCGAGGTCGAGCCCAACCGGGTTATGATACTGGCTGACAGCGCTGAAAAATCCGAGGACATCGATGTTGAAAGGGCGAAGGCCGCTATGAAGAGGGCGGAGGAGAGACTGAGAAAAGTTGAAGAATTCGATTTTGCCAGGGCTACTGCCTCCATTGAGCGCGCGGTAGCGAGGGTGCAGATCGGAGAGAAATTCAGGTAAGTTCATACAGCAGGAAGTACAGGTGAAGGCCATGCACAGCATGGCCTTTTTTTTGGATTGGCGTAATCGTTGTCACAGATTTGCGCGTCGCAAAGGGATTATGCCAAAATATAACAACATAAAAATATAAAAAATAAGCGAGCCATGACGAAAGAAAAAGTACTCATTATTGATGATGAAGAATCTATCCTGGACATAGCCCGGGAGGTCCTTACCAGGGCCGGCTATGATGTGGCGATAACGTCGGACGGCTATGAGGGAATAAGGCTGGTTTCGGAGGAAAAATTTTCCCTTCTGATGACCGACATCAGAATGCCCAATATCAACGGCCTGGAAATTATTCAGCAGGTTAGGCTTCGCAACAGTGAAATTCCGATTGTCATAATCACGGGGCATGGTACGCTCGATGTCGCGATTAAGGCGCTGAAATTGGGCGCGCAGGGTTTTCTGATGAAACCGTTTTCACTCGAGGAGTTAAGGACCGCCGTTGCAGACGCCCTGGAGAAAATGCGGTTGATCAACGAAAATATACGAATGCGCGCCCTTATGCCGCTTTTTGAGGTAAGCAAGGAAATCATCAGCGAGACCGACACGAAAAAGCTTCTTGCACTAATAGTGCGGATTGCCATAAGGGAAACGCTCGCCGATCAGGCAAGCCTTTTTTTGGTCGACGAAAAGACAGGAATAGTTGTCAAGGAAGAGGATTATGGATTCTCGTCTGATTCCCTCCGCAGGTTCATGGGGGAAAATTTACAGGGATGGGCCGCTCTGGTTATGAATGAGAATAAGCCGGTGCTTACCTCCCCCGGACTGCCCCCGCCTGAAGGATTCAAGGAGTTGCCGGGCGCAAAAGAAAACACATTCAGTATTTACACGCCGCTTGTAATCCATGGGAAAGGCATCGGTGTCCTGTACCTCGGCAGGATGGGGGCAGAGCGCCCATTCTCGATCCCGGAAGTCGAATTCCTGTCGGTATTGGGCGGGCAGGCCGCGGCAGCCATAGAAAATGCGCGTCTCTATGAGAAACTCCGGCAATCGTATCTGTCCACGATCGTAACCTTGTCGGGGATTGCCGAGTCTAAGGATTTTTATACAGATAAGCACATGAAGGATATCGCTGAATATTCTGTTGATATCGCCCGCAGGCTCGGGCTGCCCGAGAGCGACATCGAAAATATCCGCCTGGCGGCGCTTCTTCATGACCTTGGAAAAGTTGTGGTGCCGGACGATATCCTGAAGAAGCCCGGACGGCTTTCCGACGCGGAAATGGAAGTCATAAGAAAGCATCCCTCCCATGGCGCTAAAATGATAGAGGCAATTGAACCGATGAAAGAGGCCAAAGAAATCATCCGGCATCATCATGAATACTATAACGGGTCCGGATACCCGGACGGATTGAAGGGGAACCATATACCGCTTGGCGCCAGGATCATCGCGATAGCGGACGCGTTCGACGCCATGACAACTAATAGGCCCTATAGAAGAGCGCTTCCGATGGATAAAGTGATTCATGAGTTGAGGGAATTCTCCGGAATACAGTTTGACCCGGATATCGTTGAACTTTTTATTTCAATCCTCCGGGAAAAGGGTCTTCTGAAGCCTCAGTAAATGAGCAATTTGGTTTCAAAGATGACGAGAAAGAATTTATGGTAAGTAATCGTTCTTTACATATCCGCGCTTCCGTGTTATATGGATGTCACGCTCGACAGCATCCGTGATGTCAGGCTCTATCAGCCCAGAAACGGCTATCGTTTTTCTGTTGATTCCCTGCTTCTGTACGATTTTGTAAACCTCAGGAAAGTAAGCGCCATATCTGATCTCGGCGCAGGATCCGGTATCATCGGGATTCTGCTTGCCGGAAAATATCCCGGAGCCAGCGTGGATCTGTTTGAGATACAGGACGGCCTTGTGCGGCTGGCGGAAAAGAATGTCGCTTTGAACGGTGTTGAGGGCCGGGTTAGGGCAATCAAATGCGATCTCAGAGATCTGCATGCGGTTCAAACTGTCTTCCCGCGGTATGACCTCGTGGTATCGAACCCGCCTTTCAGGCGTCTCGGCAGCGGTCGTCTGAGCCGTGAACAGGAGAAGTCTATTGCCCGGCATGAAATCAGTCTGCTTCTGCATGAATTCATTGACGCGGCAGCGTCACTGCTCAGAAACAGGGGGAGGTTATGCATGATTTATCATCCCTCGAGACTTGCGGAACTTACCGATGTCATGAAGAGAAAGGGCATCGAGTCCAAAAGAATGAGGTTTGTCCACTCAACCCCTTCTTCGGAAGCGAAGATGGTATTGCTGGAAGCCGTCCGGGGAGGGAAGGCGGGCCTGAAGGTTGAAGCCCCATTTTTTATATATAAAGAGGACGGCGGCTATACGGAGGAAATGGAGAAGATATATAATGGTTAGTATGGGCGGTGCGTTACGCAGTCATCGCGGCCCCCGAATGCTTTCGGGTCCCGGCAGTCTTGTCTTTGCGGATTGCTTCGCCATCCCGGAAATATTCGCGGCCCCTTACATTGACCACATATCAAATCCGTCAGCGCTCGTCCCTTGCTTTTTGCCCGCTTAATGAATTTATGGACATAATACCGGATTTTCTTTCATATATTGCTGCGGAGAAGGGACTGTCGAAAAATACGGTCGCATCATACCGCCTCGATATGAAAAAATTCCGTGCCTTTCTCCTTGCAAAAAACACGGATTTGCCCGCATTTGCCAGGGCCGACATCATTGATTTTATCCGGAAGCTCAGAGACGAGGCATACTCGGCTGCCAGCATATGCCGTTTCATATCCGCCATCAAAGGCTTTTGCAAGTATCTTCTCCTGGAAAATCGCAGAACGGATGACCCTTCTGAAAATATTGAGTCTCTCAGGAGGTGGGAAAGGCTGCCGAAGGCGATGAGCATTGAAGACGTAAATCTTTTTTTAAAATCAGGCGAAATGAATACAACGAACGACCCTGTCGCCGGCAGGGATTCTGTTATGTTTGAACTTTTGTATTCCTCAGGTCTGCGCGTAAGCGAATTGATATCCCTCAGGGTAGAAGATGTCAGTTTTGATGCGGGTTTCCTGCGGGTCACCGGGAAAGGCGGAAAGGAGCGGATCGTCCCTCTTCACAGGAGAGCGCTTGAGCGGTTGAAGATGTATCTGGGCAATGAACGGCCTGAAATAATCCGCATGAAGAACTCTGCCTACTTGTTCATTACGCGGAGAGGAGGCCCGATGACGCGGCAGCGCTTCTGGCAGGCAATGAAAAAATTGGGAAGAAAAATCGGTCTGGATATTTCACCCCACACCATCCGGCACTCTTTTGCAACCCACCTGCTCGAGGGCGGGGCGGACCTGCGCTCATTGCAGAAGCTCCTCGGACATTCCGATATATCCACTACGCAGATATATACCAAGGTGACCACAGAGCGGCTGAAGCAGGTTTACTCGAAACACCACCCGAGAGCCTGAAAGCGGTTGGAAGTAAGCGGCAGGCAAATAACATTTTTTATTGAAATTGCATCCCGTCACTGAAGGTCTTCCGCTTTGCTTCTTACCATGATAATGTCTCCAACCTTTATCTTGCCGCCTTTTAGAACCCTGACAAAGATTCCTTCCTTGGGCATGACGCAATCGCCGGCCTGTTTGTATATCTCACAGCGCGTATGGCATTCCTTCCCTATTTGGCTCACCTCGGCCTTGACAGTATTGCCTATAGCCATTTTTGTCCCCAAGGGGAGTTTCAAGAGATCAATGCCTTCCGTGGTGATATTCTCGGCAAAATCCCCCGGACAGACGTTCAAGCCCAGAGACTGCATCTTCCGGATGCTTTCCAGCGCCAGCAGGCTCACCTGTCTGTGCCACTTCTCCGAAGCGTGAGCGTCGCCTTCGATGCCATAGTTCGTTTTAATGAAAGCCTCCTTGACAGGCTTCTTCCTGACGCCTTTTTCCCCGCTTATATTGATAGAGATTACTTTGCCTTTCATGGCACTCCGTTCCGCGCTCCTTACCCTCCTATTTTCGACATCGGCCTTCGCTGTCTGTTGCGTGTTATATTTATCGGCGAACAATCCGGGCCGATAAATACATCTTTCGTCCGGATTGAGTGGCCCCTGGGCTTCACGGCTATAGAAGCGATCAACCCCTATTACATCAAAGAGGAACAAGCCATACACAAAGTATATAGCATCTTCCCGGATTTATTAAAGCAGAGGATGCTCGCCGGGTGATATGCCCGTGTTTCCTGTCCTTAATCAGCATCAGGTTGATGCAGCCGTCAGCCGAACTAACGATAGACCTCCCTTCGATGTCCAACCTTAATAACCTGGACGGAGAGTTCATCGTCATTATTCGAATAGACGATCCGGTAATTTCCGCATCGAATCAGATATTTGTCTGTTCCTGAACGTTTCTGGAAACCTGGACAGGCGTGATACGGCGTATATTATAATGTAGCAGGCAAGTGCTGTTCAAAAGGAGATTTTCTTAAATGCTTATTAACCTTCATCACGCATTGGCAGACGGAGACTGCAGAGACCCTTTCCGCTATCGCCAAATGATCCTGTTCTTCGAAAATGCATTCGCCACCGACGGCAAAGAGCTAAAAAAGGTTAAAAATCTCTCATTTGCAATACGGGAGGGCATCAGGAAGATGGATCCTTTCATTCAGAAAGCTAACAGTATCGTGTGCCCTCAATGCAAAAATCCCTGCTGCACCAGCAAGCACGGTTATTATTCTTACGAGGACCTTATTTACCAGTTCGCCCTCGGGCTGAAGCCCTCTCGAGTCATTTCCGGCAAGAATGATGGCGCCCCGTGCCATTATCTTCTTGAAAACGGCTGTTCCATAGAGCGCTGGCGCAGGCCGTCCGGCTGCACATGGTATTTCTGTGATCCACTGCTTGATTATATGGAACAGCAGCGGGCTTACAGGGAGTTTGATGAAACACTCTCGGAGGTGGCCCGACTCTGGCTTGAGATGACGGAGGAGTTCGGCATGATCACAGCCAAAGAATTGATCTAAGCACTTATGTTTCGGGCTTCCCTCAAATGCCTGTTATTCCCTCAATTTCGAAAGATTTTCAGGTCGGTCGGCAATCCTTCGAAAAGACCGCCAGAAAAATTCCGGCCGGGCCGGAATGACAAACCCGTCACTAAATTTATGCAGGATATTTCGTGTACAATTAAAACATGGCAAAACCGATTGTTGTAATTGTAGGGCGGCCGAATGTCGGGAAATCAACCCTGTTTAACCGCATAACGGAATCACAGTCCGCCATCACGGAAAACATCCCGGGGGTCACGCGAGACCGCAATTACCTCGACGCTGAATGGGACGGCAAGCAATTCGTCGTGGTGGACACGGGAGGATTTTATCCCAAGCCTCCGGATAATATATTTCTTCAGATGAAAGAGCAGGCTCTGTTTGCCATCGGTGAAGCGGATGTGATTATACACATGCTCGACGGCAAAGACGGCCTCGTTCCACCGGATATGGAGATAGGGCGGCTGCTTAGGGCATCCGGCAAAAAAGTGCTCTGGGCGGTAAATAAGATTGACGGGCCCACCCGTAATGAGAGGCTGTACGACTTTTACCCGCTGGGCACCGAGGAACTCTGGCCCTTATCCGCCGCCACAGGACACGGATACGATGACCTGATGGAAAGGCTTTCCTCGTTCCTTCCGGCCCATGCCTGGGAAAAGATTGACTATCCTCAGATTGCAGTTGTCGGGCGGCCAAATGTGGGAAAGTCTACCCTCGTCAACACCCTTCTCGGCAAGAAGCGGATGATTGTCAGTCCTGTTCCCGGAACCACACGCGACTCGATAGACAGCGTCTGCACATACCATGGGGTAAAATATCTGCTTATCGACACTGCCGGCATCAAAAGAAAAGACATGTCCGGTTATTCCCTCGAACGATTCGCGGCAGTCAGGGCGGTGAAAAGCATAATGAGATGCGATGTTGCCCTGATTGTATTGGACGCGGGCGACGGCATCACCGACCAGGATCAGAAAATAGCCGGCATCGTTGACGAATACGGCAAAGGCGCGGTCTTCCTTCTGAATAAATGGGATTTGCTCGAGAAATCTGAAACCACCTATAAAGCCCTGCTTGGAGAGGTGGGAAGAAAGATGTGGTTTATGCGTTATGCGCCCGTACTGACGGTCTCGGCGCTTGAGAGAAAGCGCGTTACAAAAGTGTTTCCGCTGATCAATGAAATCGCCGGGGAAAGAAAGAAGAGAATACCGACGGCGGAGCTGAACCGGACTTTAAATGAAATACAGTCGGCTATTACGCTGCCTTCGTACAGGGGCAGGCCGGTCAGGCTGAATTACATTACACAGGTCAGGACGGAGCCGCCCGCATTTACGGTCTTTGTGAATTATCCTGCCGCACTCAAGGGCGCGCATATCAGGCATATAGAAAACGTGTTAAGGAACAATTTTTCGTTCAGGGGAACGCCGATACGAATATATATAAAGGAGAAGGCCCGAAGGAGCAACTGATATTATCTATCCCGATGAGATACCTTCGCATCCTTGCCAAGAGCTTCATAGACTTCTTTAAGGACGGCGGACTGATGCTTGCCGGGGCAATATCGTATTTTTCGATGATGGCCCTCATACCGCTCTGCCTTTTTCTGGTCACGATTTTCGGGTATGTACTCGGCCACTATCAGGGCTTCTACGAGTTCTTCTCCACACGGCTGATCAATTATTTCCCGGCAATAACGAACGGGATTACGAATGAGCTGGGCAAACTCATAGCCTTCAGGGAGATCGGCTTCCTCAGCCTCACTCTCTACGCGGCGCTCTCCTTTCAGGTATTCTCCTCCATAGAGAATGCGCTGCATGTAATTTTTGAAGTCAAAGTCAGGAGATCTTTTGTCTGGTCTGTTATCCTCTCGCTTCTGATCGTCACCTTTATCATTATGATGCTCTTCATTTCATTTGCTGCGACGTCGCTCGTTCCGCTTCTCAAACACCTCAGGCAGCTCTTCCCTGAATTGCGGATCGGACTCATAACGGCTGTCATGATACGGTACGTAATTCCATTCCTGATGGTGCTTTTCACTATCACCGTCATGTATATCTTTTTCCCGAAAATGAAAGTCAGGACGTCTTATGCCTTCGCCGGAGCCTTGTTCGCGGCGGTGTTCCTTGAAGTTGCCAAGCATTTTTTTACCTGGTATGTCGGCACAGTTGTCCAGTTCGGAACGATCTACGGACCCCTGACGGCGTTCGTGGTATTTCTGCTCTGGGTGTTCTATTCCTCCTGCATTTTCCTCATCGGAGCTGAGATTGTTCATAATCTTGTGGTTTATAAAAAGAAAATCCAATGAATTTTCTTTCTTAATCACCCGCCGGACGAATGGAAAAATTGGACTGCGTACAGCATCGATACTCGCCTGAGGCCCGGCGGCATCGGGGGAACAGAATTCCCCGCGCAGCATCTTCAGTTGAAACACGCCCCGGAGACCTTTGATCCAGCCGTTCCCCGCACGGATAATGCCTTTATAAGATTTCCGAAATGTGCTATCATGGTTATTGAAACAGCCGGCCATCTTTGGCAGTCACACATAATTATGAAACCTGTTGACGCCCTCGCGAGACTCAATGATGAGGATGTTGTGAGGGCCGACTCCGATTTTTAATGCAAAATTCTTCACTCCGTAAAACGGGTGCTCAGGGAGGTTAGGATGCCGAAAGCAAAAGTTAAGAACAACCGGACAAAGACACGGGACAAAAAAGACGTCATGGAGCTCGTCCGGAAATACAACGTAAAGTTCATACGGCTCTGGTTCACGGACATACATGGACAACTCAAGAGTTTCGCGGTTCCCGTCGATGAGCTGGAGGTCGCCTTTCATGAAGGCATGGGATTTGACGGTTCCTCCATTAAAGGGTTTGCGCGCATTGACGAGAGTGACATGATCGCGCGGCCCGACCCCACGACATTTGTCGTTCTTCCGTGGAGGCCGAAGGAACGCGCCGTTGCCAGAATGTTCTGCGATATCTACGAACCCGATGGGTCGCCATATAAGGGGGACCCCAGATATGTCCTCAAATTAAACCTTGAAAAAGCGAAGCAGAAGGGGTTGACGTTTTACGTCGGTCCGGAACTTGAATACTTTTATTTCAAATCCGACAAAGGCACGGAGCCGCTCGATGAAGGCGGGTACTTTGATTATCCGCTCGACGCAGCCGAAGACCTCCGGAGGGATACAATACTCGCCCTCGAAACCATGGGCATCAATGTAGAGTATTCCCATCATGAAGTCGCTCATTCACAGCATGAGATAGATTTAAGGTATGCGGATGCGCTGACTATGGCCGACATCGTCATGACGCACAGAATCATCGTGAAGGAAATAGCGAAACAGTACAACGTCTATGCCACGTTCATGCCGAAGCCCATTTACGGGCAGAACGGCAGCGGCATGCACACACACCAGTCGCTCTTCAGGGGCGATCAGAACGTCTTTTTCGATCCCAAAGACGAGTATTTTCTGTCTTCAACCGGCAAACAATACATAGCCGGACTGCTTACCCACGTTAAGGAAATAACCCTCATTCTCAACCAGTGGGTAAATTCGTACAAGCGGCTGGTTCCCGGCTTCGAAGCGCCTGTCTACATCTGCTGGGCGCGGAGAAACCGTTCCACCCTTGTCAGGGTGCCGCTCTACAAGCCGGGGAAGGAAAAGGCTACCCGCATTGAGCTTCGTTCTCCTGATCCTTCATGCAATCCGTATCTCGCCTTCGCCTGCATGCTGAATGCCGGACTCAAAGGCGTCGAAAAGGGATACAAGCTTCCCGATCCTGTGGAAATGGATGTATATCACCTTTCCGAGTCGGAGCGGCAGAAATTCAACATCGACACCCTGCCGGGAAGCCTTAACAGGGCGATAGAGTATGCGGATGGCAGCGAGCTTCTGAGGGAAACCCTCGGGGATCATATCTTCGAACAGTTCATAACCAGCAAGAAAATCGAGTGGGACGACTACCGGATCAGAATTCACCCGTTCGAAATAGAAAAATATTTGCCGGTTTTGTAAAAAAGGGCCGGGGAATTAACCCCGGGAATACGATCCGGAACGGGCGGGGTTTTTTCAGCATGTCCGCCCGCCACGCGATACAGAAAGATTTCCGCTTTCGGAAAGTCTTCGGAATGCATCCCCCGCGGATTTCAGTCCCTTAATCCTTGCAGGATCGGCATTAGGGCCGATAATGACGAAGTCATTATACATCAGATCATGCCGGTGCACAAAATACCCTTCCTCAACCGCTTTCAGCTCCTGCTCCTTTGCATGCACCATCACTATGTCGGCATCGCCCCTCTTGCCCATTTCAATGGCGGCTCCCGTGCCGCAGGCAACAACCTTAACGCTGATGCCTGTTTTTTTCTCAAATACAGGAAGAATGTAGCCAAACAACCCCGAATTTTCGGCGCTTGTTGTCGAAGCGCAGATTAACACTTTTCCATCTGCTAAAGCTCCCGCATGAATAAATGCCAGAACCCAGGTCAGAACCATGATTAATTTCAAGAATCTCATTTGAGCACTTTATAACCCTTGACCCGCGAATCCCCGGGTTTTTTATTTTGCCCTGTCCGGCTCGATGTGAATGACTACATCCACGATTGACGGGAATTCCCTCTTGATCGTCTCCTCGACAAGGTCGGCAATGCCGTGGCTCTTTTCCGTCGAAAGATTTCTGTCAACGAGGACGTGAAGATCAAGATACACCGATCGCTCATGGCCCCGCGTACGGATGTCATGACAACCTCTCACCCCGTCGATGCCGTTCACAACCGACTCAATCGCCCGCGTACTGATGCAGACGGTATCCACAAGCACTTTGGAAGCGCCCTTGATGATCCCGTATCCTATCCGCGCAATAAACGCCGTAATGACGAGCCCTACTGCCGCATCTGCAAGATGATATCCCAGTCGCGACAAGACAAGGCTCGCGATAACGGCGAGGGAAACAAGGATATCGGTCTGCGTGTGCTTCGCGTCCGCAATCAGAAATTCGCTCCCGTACCGCCTCCCCTTCGACTTCTCGTAATACATCACAAAAATGTTGACTCCTATGGTGGCTGACATGACAATGAAACTTACAGGCGTTACCTGCGTTATATGCTCTTCGCGGAAGGATTGATACACCTTTCTCAATATCTCAAAACATGTGGTGAAAAGCATGACGGCGATGGCGATAGTGAAAATGGTTTCATATTTTCTGTGTCCGTAAGGGTGTGTTTCGTCAGGGGGACGCGATGCTATCCATATGCCGACCAGTCCCAAGACATTAGATGTGCCGTCAAACAGCGAATGGAATCCATCGGACATCATCGCCACGGAATTGGTAGCAAATCCGCAGAGGATTTTGGCGAAAGCTACAAGAAGATTAAGAGCCAGCGTGAAGACAAGAACTTTGCGGACCTGACTGGTGTAATCCGCCCTTATAAAATGACCCTTTCCCATCTCTGTTTGAATTCCCCGAAGGTCCCTTCCAAGATAGATTTTCTCATATTGCTGAAGAAATTCAAGTAGAAACGGAGATTGTGGACCGTGTTCAGCCTCATCGACAGAATCTCTCTGGACTGGAAAAGATGTCTAAGGTATCCCCTTGAATAATTCCTGCAGGTGTAGCAGTCACATTCGGGATCAAGCGGACCCCTGTCCGCCTTGAACTCTTCTCTTTTGATGCTCACCTTCCCGCCGCTCGTGAACAGGGTGCCGTTGCGCGCGTTGCGTGTCGGCATCACGCAATCGAACATGTCAAAACCGGCATCAACGGCCTTCAGAACATCGCCGAGATCGCCGATCCCCATCAGATACCGGGGTTTGTCCCCGGGAAGAAGCGGGGCGGTGAAGCGAATCATCCTGTGCATGTCTTCTTTCGGTTCTCCCACGCTGAGACCCCCGACGGCGTAGCCGTCAAACCCGATCCCGGCAAGTCCGCCAATGCTCTTCTCACGCAGATCCTCATAAATACTTCCCTGCACGATGCCGAACAAAGCCTGTCCTTCCATCTTCAGTTCGCGGCACCGCCCGGCCCAAATGACAGACCGGCGAACTGAAGCCGCCGCACATTCATGCGATACGGGGTACGGCGCGCAGTCATCGAGGACCATGGCTATATCGGACCCGAGGGAAGACTGGATAAGCATCGCCTCTTCCGGACCGAGGAAATGCATTGACCCGTCAAGATGGGACTTGAAATGGACCCCGCCTTCCTCGATCTTTCTGAGGGAGGACAGACTGAACACCTGAAAACCGCCGCTGTCCGTCAAAATCGGCCTGTTCCAGTGCATGAATGCATGCAGTCCGCCAAGAGATTCAATGATCTTGTGTCCGGGCCGGAGGTAGAGGTGATAGGTGTTGGATAGTATAATCTCGGCTCCTGTCTCTTCAAGCTCCTCTGGCGACACCGCCTTCACGGTACCGACCGTCCCGACCGGCATAAAAACAGGGGTGCGTATCAGTCCCCTGAATGTCTCTATCCGCCCGGCGCGGGGCCCGCTACCGTTTGCAGCTTCAACAATAAATCGCATTGATCCTTATCTTACATCAAGAAATCGGCCCCTGAACAGGCGCCAGAAACCGGCTTCGGTGAATGAAGCGCCGCATGAAGCATTATCACTGCTCTTTAACCCTTTTTACATCCGCGCCGATTTTGCATAGTTTTTCCTCAATCGTTTCGTACCCCCTGTCGAGGTGGTAAATCCTCCTTATCTCTGTCTTTCCTTTTGCCGCGAGAGCCGCCACGACAAGAGACGCGCTCGCGCGCAGATCGGTTGCCATCAGGGGGGCGCCTCTCAGTTTGCCGGCACCTTGAACTGTTGCAATTCCGCCTTCCACCATAATATCGGCCCCCATCCTCATCAGTTCCGCAACGTGCATAAACCTGTTTTCAAACACCGTCTCCTTGATGATGCTCGTTCCATCCGCAACAGCCATGAGAGCCATGAACTGAGCCTGCATATCCGTCGGAAAGCCGGGATACGGCATGGTCTTTATATTGGCTGCTTTCGGCCGCGGCGGTCCGGTTACCCGGAGGCCGTCCGGCACGTTCTCAAACAAAAGGCCTGCCTCGCAGAGCTTTATGATGACCGCATCGAGATGATCTCTTCTGCATTTCCTCAGAGTAATATTGCCGCCCGTTACTCCCGCTATTGTCATGAACGTTCCCGCCTCGATCCTGTCGGGGATGACGGCGTATTTGAGCGGTCTCAATTCATCAACTCCCTCAATCTCGACAATGCTCCCGCCGGCGCCACTGATCCTCGCTCCCATCGAAATCAGCGCCTGTGCAAGATCTACAACTTCAGGCTCGCGAGCCGCGTTCTCAAGACGCGTCGCGCCGCGCGCCAATGAAGCCGCCATCATCAGATTTTCCGTGCCCGTCACAGTCGGCACGTCAAAATAAACCGGCGCCCCCTTCAACCTCTTTGCCTTTGCAACCACATACCCCCCTTCGAGTCTGACATCGGCTCCCATCCTCTCCAGTCCCATGAGATGAAGATTGATCGGCCTGGCGCCGATAGCGCATCCTCCCGGCAGGGAGACCTTTGCGCGTCCATATCTTGCAAGAAGAGGGCCGAGCACGAGTATGGACGCCCTCATGGTACGCACAAGGTCGTAGGGCGCTTCGAACGTGGTTATTCGTTCCGTGCTTATGACGGCCTCCCCGTCCTCATAATGGAACCCCGCGTCAAGATTAGCGAGCAGCCTTCCCATCGTCATAATGTCCCTCAATTGCGGCGCATTCCGCACCGACGAATAGCCCGATGACAGAAGAGACGCAGCCATAATTGGAAGGGCGGCATTCTTCGCCCCGCTGACGGTCACTTCACCCTTAAGTCTTTTTCCGCCGTGTATGATCAGTTTGTCCAAGGGTATTCTCCATCACACAAATTCAGCCAATTATAATATGAACAGGGGTAAAGGCTCAATCATATGAGGTTGCCTGCCCCGGATTGCGCGGACACTATCCGAAAAATGGTTTCTCTTATGATATGACTGCCGGGTCTTTCAAAGGCATTTTTCAGGTTGAAGATGAGCCCCGCGGAGAGAAGGTTTTTCACAGCCTTATTTTCATATTGCTGAATCAAAATTTTGTGAGCTATACTTAAACGCTGAATTTCTGATTCCGGCGCTCATCTTTCAATTGGAACCATGCGCCGGCAGCGCGGGGCTTTAAAGTCAGGCCCAATGCAGTCATTGACCTACGCGAGGATTTGAGCATGCCTATTTTTGGCGAATTATTTGTCAGCGACATTCTGAAAAAACCGGTTCTTGACCCCGGCGGCGAGGAGCTCGGCAGGCTCCGGGACATCGAAATCATCAGGGGAGACCCGTTTCCGAAGGTCTCAGCGCTCATAGTCGAGAAGAAGAAACAATATTTTCATGTCGCATGGAAAAACCTGAATATATTCAACAAAAGAATCATTTCCGCTGCGGTATACAGTACTGCCCTCAAACCTTACACGCATGGCGGGACAGAACTCCTCGTAGTCAGGGACATATTTGATAAACAGATAGTGGATGCCAATGGCGCCAAAGTCGTGCGGGTCAACGATGTCAAGCTTGAGGGATATGCGGCAGAAGCCATTCTCGTTGCAGTCGATGTCGGCATGAGGGGCATCATGAGAAGGCTTGGCGTCGAAAGAGGCGGAGAGGATATGATGAAGCTTTTCAGAAAAAATCTTCCGTACAACCTGATAAGCTGGAATTACATCCAGCCCCTCGAACCGAAGCTTACCCAAATATCACTGACAGTGCCGCGTCAGATGGTGTCCGAACTCCATCCGGCGGACATCGCCGATATTATCAGCCAGGTCTCGCACAAGGAAGGGGCATCCTTTTTCAAGGGTCTTGACGCAGAGACAGCCGCTGAGGCACTTTCAGAACTTGAGCCGGATGTGCAGGCGGCGATCATAACAGGCATGGACACGGACAGCGCCGCCGACATTATTGAAGAAATGCCGCCTGATGACGCGGCGGATGTCTTGAGCGATTTGCCCGTTGACAAGGCGAAGGAAATTCTTGAGCAGATCGACAAGGACGAGGCCGAGGATATTCAGGAGCTCCTGAGTCACGAGGAGGACACCGCGGGAGGGCTGATGACGAATGAGTTTATCGCATATCCGCCGGACTTGCCGGTCAGGGACGCCATAGAGAAATTTAGAAAAGACGCGGAGGAAGTTGAAGCGGTGTATTATCTTTACATTACCGATTCGGAGGAAAAATTAAAGGGTGTCGTCTCATTGAGGGACATTCTTCTTGCGCCTCCGGACGCAAGCCTTCATGACATTATGAAAACAAAGCTGAAAATCGTCTCCCCCGCCGCCGATGAGATCGAGGTTGCCGAGATAGTGTCAAAGTACAATCTTGTTGCAATACCGGTCGTTGATACAGAAGGATGCATGCTCGGAATCGTAACTATCGATGACATTGTGGACAGAATTCTTCCGCCTGTAGCGAAGCGCAAGAGGAGGAAGGTGTGAGCCTTTGGAGAAGACTTGTCATCTTCCTGTCAGTCATGGGCCCGGGAATCATAACTGCGAACATCGACAACGACGCAAGCGGAATTACCACCTATTCGGTCGTCGGCGCCCGGTTCGGCTACGCCCTGCTCTGGACATTGATTCCAACCACAGTGGCGCTGATCGTCATACAGGAGATGGTGGCGAGGATGGGAGTGGTCACGGGGAAAGGACTTTCGGACCTCATAAGGGAAAATTACGGAGTGAGGTCCACTTTTTACATGATGACCATCCTTTTTACCGCCAACTTCGGCACTACCGTCGCCAACTTTGCAGGATGGGCCGCCAGCATGGAAATACTTGGCCTGAGCAAATATTTAATGGCGCCGGTCGGCGCGGTGTTCATATGGTTTCTGGTTGTAAAGGGGAATTACCGCTTTGTGGAGCGCATCCTTCTTGTCGCATGCCTGCTGTATTTCGGGTATGTCCTGTCAGGCGTAATGGCGCGTCCGGACTGGGGAGCGGTATTCTCGGCGACTTTCACGCCGCGCTTGCAATGGAATGCCGAGTACATGATATTAAGCGTCGCCATCATCGGGACGACCATCACCCCGTGGATGCAGTTTTACCTCCAATCTTCGATAGCGGAGAAAGGCATCCGGAAGGAGGAATATAAGGCATCGAGACTCGACGTAGTAATAGGGTGCAGCATCACCGACATCGTATCTTTTTTCATAATCGTCACCTGCGCAACCACCCTTTTCCCGCTCGGACTGAGAATCAATGAAGCCTCCGAGGCCGCTCTTGCGCTGAAACCGCTCGCCGGCGACTATGCGTTTCTCATATTCGCCGTCTGCCTGGCAAACGCCTCTTTGCTCGGGGCGATCATTGTGCCTCTCGCAACGGCATATTACATATGCGAAGCTATGGGATGGGAACGGGGCGTCAACAAGACATTCATAGAAGCCCCGCAGTTTATGTCGATTTATACCTTCATGATCTTTACCGCCGTAATGGTAATCCTCATTCCCGGCGCGCCTCTTGTATTCCTGATGGTGCTGTCGTCAATCATGAACGGCCTTCTCCTCCCCTTCGTGCTCATATACGCGCTGTCGCTCGTCAACAATAGAAAAATCATGGGGGACTATGTGAATCCGAAACTATACAACATAATATCGTGGGCGACCATTTGCTCCATCATCGTTCTCGTAATCATGTTCCTTGTCGCCACGCTTCTGCCCGGTGGAATCTCAAATGGTTAAATCAATCCAATGGCTTGACGGAAAAGTCGTCATGCTTGACCAGACGAAGCTCCCGTTTGAAGTGGCCCATATCGCCTGCGCCGATTATAAGATGGTGGCGGAGGGCATCAGGGCGTTACGGATACGCGGCGCTCCTGCAATCGGGATAGCGGCGGCAATGGGCATCGCTCTGGCCGCTCAGGATGTAAAGGCGCTGAATTATTCGCAGTTCATGAACGCAATCGAGCCGGCCTTCCGGGAACTGCTGTCGACGCGTCCAACGGCCGTCAATATATTTTGGTCGCTCAGGAGGCTGAAGAAACTTCTCGGGAATCACAGGCGTGAACCGATATGGAGACTCAAGGAAATGCTCATCCGCGAGTCGGAGCTGATCCTGAATGAGGATGTTGCCGTCAATGAGGCGATCGGGAAATGGGGCGCGGAGTTCGTCAAGGACGGAGATACAATCATCACCCATTGCAATGCGGGTTCACTCGCCACCGGAGGCTATGGAACTGCGACGGCTCCAATTTATGTCGCAAGGGATCAGGGCAAAAAGGTGCGCGTCATTGTGGATGAAACCAGGCCGGTGCTCCAGGGCTCGCGCCTCACCGCATGGGAGCTCATGCGGGAGGGCATTCCGGTAACCCTGATTACCGACAGCACGGCAGGATATCTCCTGAGGAAAGGCGAAATAGATATGGCAATAGTAGGCACCGACAGAACCGCACGGAACGGAGATGTGGCAAACAAGATCGGAACCTATCCTCTCGCGGTTCTCTGCAGGGAAAACGGGGTGCCGTTTTACGTAGCGGCTCCTATGAGCAGCATTGATTTCTCCTCTCCTTCAGGCGACCATATCCCGATCGAGGAGCGGAACCCGGGCGAGGTGACCGCCGTCATGGGGAAATGCCCCATCGCGCCTGACGGCGTGAATGCGAGGAACATAGCCTTTGACGTGACTCCCCGGAAATATGTAACTGCGATCATCACCGAAAAAGGCGCATTCAGGCCAAAAGACATCAGGAAACTTCCGCGCAAGAACGCCGATCTGAATCATATCCGGTTCAGGGCGTGAAACGAACGATGTCGGCATCCTGCTTGACTTTAATTCAGGGGCTGCACTACCATTAAGAGTGGAACTCGACGACATCTTTCACTCCTACGAAAAAGACCTCGGAACAGCGGAAGACCGGATAAAAGACCTTTTCAGAAGTCCCGCTCTCAATATTCCCCTCATCGGACAGCACATTCTCGACGGCGGCGGAAAGAGATTGAGGCCGCTCATCCTCCTTCTCAGCTCTGAACTCGCCGGATATACGGGCGACGCCAGGCTCACGCTTGCCGGAATAGTGGAATCCATACATACCGCTTCGCTGCTTCACGACGACGTTGTCGACGGCGCGGACATTCGCAGAGGCAAAACACCGGCCCATACGATCTGGGGAAACCAGGTTGTAATTCTCGTCGGCGACTTTTTATATTCCAATGCGCTGAGGCTCGCGGTCCTCCAGAAAAACCAGAGAATTATGGAGACACTTTCCGAAGCAACGACCCGGATGACCGAAGGTGAATTGCTTCAGCTTTCAAGAATGAGGGACCCCGACATGACAGAAGAGGATTACTTAAGAATCATATCTGCAAAGACAGCGTCTCTTATTTCAGCGGCGTGCAGGATCGGCGCTATCCTCGGGTCGCTGCCCGAAGAAAAAGAAATGGCGCTGACTGCTTTCGGGCAGAAAGCCGGCGCGGCCTTTCAGATGGCTGACGATATACTTGATTACGTGGCGGATGAGAGAGACCTCGGGAAGCGCCACGGAAAAGATCTTAGGGAAGGCAAAATAACCCTTCCGCTTATTCTTCTGCTGAAAAAGTCGGGCGACGTCGAAGGGAGGGGAGTCAGAAAGGTTATCAGCGACGGCTTCACGAAAGCCGGACTGAAAAAAGTCCTGAGACTGTTCAAAAAATACGGCGTCATCGAGGAGTCTTTTGACAGGGCGCACCGCCTCATCGCCGAAGCAAAAACCGAACTTTCAGTTTTTGTGGATACCCCCGCAAAACAGTCTCTCTTCAGAATAGCGGACTACGCCCTCACAAGAAATAAATAAATGCATCCCCTCGTTGAAACCGTTAAAAAGAGCGTTGAATCGTATGTTGCAAGAGGTGAAATAATCGGGCTGCCCCACCCTCTTCCGGATTCGCTCTCGGGCAGGGCAGGCGTGTTCGTCTGCATCAAGAAACGCGGCGAATTGAGAGGCTGCATCGGCACGTTTCAACCGGCATGCGACTGCATAGGTTCTGAAGCCATCGCAAATGCCGTATCAGCCGCCACAAAAGACCCGAGATTTCCACCTGTGACTGAAGATGAATTGCCGGAACTGACTTATTCGGTAGATGTGCTCTCATGTCCGGAAAAGGTGTCGGGGCCCGATGAGCTTGATCCGAAAAAATACGGCGTGATCGTCGTCAGCGGCCTCAGGCGGGGGCTGTTGCTGCCCGACCTCGAGGGAGTCGACACCGTGCAGGAACAACTCAGAATCGCAATGATGAAGGCAGGAATTTTTCCCCAGGAGGAATACGAAATCTGCCGGTTTGAGGTAATTCGTTACACCTGACCCTAAATATCCGGATGCGCTTCTATTTTCTCCTGAATACCCCGCTTTTCCCGCCCCATTTTTCGACAAGCATAATGTCCGAAATAACCATCTCTCTGTCCACAGCCTTGCACATGTCATAGACAGTCAGCGCAGAAACCGCTACTGCCGAAAGCGCCTCCATTTCAACGCCGGTCCGTCCGGAAACCTTCACTTTCGCCTCAATATCGATCTTCTTTTCCATCTCATCAATGCTCAGGTCAACAGAAACAGATGTGATGTTTAGCGGATGGCACATGGGTATCAATTCGCTGGTTTTTTTTGCAGCCATGATGCCGGCAATGCGCGCAACACTCAACACGTCCCCTTTGAGAACCTTGCCCTCCTGAATCATCGCGAGGGTCCCGGGCTTCATATATACAGAACCCCTCGCCACGGCCTGCCGCTCGGTTGGCGGCTTGCCGCTGATGTCAACCATGCGCGCCCTCCCCTGCCTATCAATATGGGTAAGCTTCGCCATATTAAATTTTCATGGTGCCGAAGGCGGGACTCGAACCCGCACGGCCTTGCGACCACTAGACCCTGAACCTAGCGCGTCTGCCAGTTCCGCCACTTCGGCAACATCAATTATTATACACCAGCTTGATTCCCCTTGGGGGAACCGGTTTTAAGAAACAGGCTGCCGGCGGCGCCTGACAGTGCGACTCCCGATGCAAGCAGCAATGCGGGGGAAAGGGAATGGAAGGCGTCCCCCAGTGCGCCTGCGACACCCGGCCCGGCCGCCTGTCCGATTCCGAAAAAAAGAGTGACAAAGCCGAGACCCGCGGGCGCAAGTCTCGGCCCGAGAATATCTCCGCAGGCCGCGGCTACTATTGCCGGGATGCTCCACGCCGAAAGGCCGAACAGAATGGCTGAAAGCAAAAATCCCGCCGGCTGCGGCCACAGGGCAAACAAGCCAAAAGCAACAGCCTGAATAATATAGACGATGACAAGGGCAATTTTCCTCCCAAGCGCGTCCGAGACCGAGCCCCAAATGAGGCCGCATAAAAGACTCAGCCATCCCATAATCATGAACAGCCTGCCGGCGGCTTCCTGAGAGTAGCCGCCCTCCGCTATCAGATATTTAGTGAAGAAGGTCATGTAAATAATGTACGAGAATCCGAACGCAATATAGATAAAGCCCAGATGCCAGACGATGCCGGAGCGATAGACATTCCCCCAGTTCAATTTTCTCATCTTTATGTTGATGGTCTCGCTTCCTTCTGCGGCTCCCACGGGAAGGAGCCCGCGCTCGGAAGGGCAGTCCCGCAATACGGCATAGGCAAGCGCCGCCAGTCCAAATGTTATGCCCGCAAATATGAACCAGCATATGCGCCATCCATCGCTGCCGTATGCAGACAGCACGTAGGGCACGAACAATCCCAAAACAATTAATGCGATGGAAGATCCCGTCACGCCGATGCCGGTTGCCAGGCCGGAGCGGCGCCGCACAAACCACGCCGCAAGAAGGCCTATGACCGGCACATTGCTCGCGCCGCTTCCGACCCCGGTAATCGCCCTATAAAACGCCGCTGAGACAAAACTGTCGGCAAGACCGGTCATCAGCATGCCGGCAGCCGCGACACTCAGCCCGGCGGCAATTACAATCCGGGGTCCGTATCGCGCCGCGAGGGCTCCGCCAAGCACGCACATGATCAGATAGCCGATGAGATTTGCCGTGGCAAGCCCTCCCGCCTGCGTGTTGCTGAAGCCCAACCCCATCTGCATCGCGGGCAGCACCATCGTATAACCGAACCGCGCCAAACCAAGCGCGCCGAAAACGACAAGGGTTCCGACGCCAAGAACAAGCCATGCGTAATGAAACGGCGTTTTCAATGCACTCATTGAATTGCCTCAGGATTTACAGGCTCCTGCCCGACACTTCGGCGAACAGGCGCAGCTTCTCCATCAGCAGGGCAAATTTCTCCGGTTTGAGCGACTGCTGTCCGTCGGCCAGCGCGCGCCCGGGGTCGGGGTGCACTTCAATTATGAGTCCGTCCGCACCCGCCGCCACGGCGGCGCAGGACATTGGGGCAACAAACTGATAATGGCCTGTCGCATGTGACGGATCGACGACAACGGGCAAGTGCGTGTTCTGCTTCAATGCCGGAACAGCCGATAGGTCAAGCGTATTGCGGGTTGCGGTTTCAAAGGTTCTTATGCCGCGCTCGCACAGTATTACGGAATGGTTTCCTTCGCTCATGATATATTCGGCGCTCATGAGCAGCTCCTGAACGGTCATCGACATTCCCCGCTTTAGCAGCACCGGCTTCCCGATCTGCCCGAGCTTTTTCAGAAGTTCAAAGTTCTGGGCATTTCTCGTTCCGATCTGAAGGATATCCGCATATTCTGCAACAAGCTCCGCAGTTTCCGGGTTGACCACCTCCGTAACGATAGGCAATCCTGTCTTCTCCCTCGCTTCAGCGAGCAGTTTGAGGCCCTCCTCTTTCATGCCCTGAAAGGCATAGGGAGAAGTGCGCGGCTTAAACGCTCCTCCCCGCAATACAGACGCGCCCGCATCTTTTACCGCATCTGCGATTTCGAGAATCTGCCCGGGGCTTTCCACCGCGCACGGTCCTGCCATGACGACAATTTTTCTGCCGCCAATGGACACCTTCTCCGAAACATGTATAACGCTCGGCTCCGTCTTGACTTCTCTTGATGCGAGCTTGTAAGGCTTGAGAATCGGGACAACACTTTCCACCCCCTGCATAAATTCGATTGACTGAAGAACGAACTTTCCCCGCTCGTCGCCGATCGCGCCGATCACATCCCTTGTCGTTCCATGAATTATATGGGGGTTGTATCCCAACTCCACAATTTTGCTAATGACCCGATCCCGTTCTTTTTCCGTTGCGGCCGGTTTCATCACGATAATCATGATGCATTCTCCTTCCTGTGACCGGAAACTAAAAAAGGCTTGAGAGTACTCCCAGCCTTTATATCTTTTGCAAAAACAAAAAAGCCGGGTTTGCGCTCCGTCCACCCCCGGCTTCCGGTTGTTATGTTTTTTATTTGACTACTTTCTCATAATCAACCTTCGCCTCAGGCAGACGGCCTAAAGCCGAACCAAAAGCAAAAGGCAAAAAATGAGAAATATTTCAGGCCCATGATAAGTTGTAACAAATCCGGCAAGCGGATGTCAAGAATTTATCCGGCCGTGCCATCAACGAATTAAAAGTGAACTGTTTTCATCAAATTTATGAATTAAAA
>CAZKLK010000004.1:13083-33971 GCA_964553535.1 uncultured Nitrospiraceae bacterium | reverse complement strand
TCAATAAAAATAAAAGAATGAACAATTCCTATCCACAAGGTTCCCAGAAGAGGCGGAATTAAAAACCTTAATGTCTGAGGCAGATTAGTTGATAGCAATTTTTACATCCATTGTCAAAAAGGCGAGAAAGAAGTAAATGCGGAATAAACTTTCATTCTTCATTCTTCATTCTTCATCCCTGATTATTTTTTCTATTATTATTTCCTTTTTCATTTTTCATCCTTCATCCTTCTATTGCAATGCTGCTTTTGCCGAGACACAGGAAAGTAGTACGAAAGAGAAAAAGGTTGCCTTCAATTTCGTCGATGTCGATATTTCAACAGTCGTGAAATTTATCAGTGACATTACGCAGAAGAATTTTGTTTTTGACGAAAAGGTGAAGGGCGCCGTTACTATCATCGCCCCTTCAAAACTCTCCGTTAATGACGCCTTCAGTCTGTTCTCTTCCGTTCTGGAGTTGAAGGGGTTCACCATTATACCTTCAGGGAAGGTATACAAAATAGTCCCCATCTCGCAGGCGAAGCAATCCGGGACTGAAATCCTGACGAATGGGACGCAACCGGCAAGCGACGCGTATATAACGAGGCTCATATCTCTTCAGTCGATCTCCGCTTCGCGGGCGCTGAATTTCCTGCAGCCCCTTGTTTCCCGGGATGGCCATATAGCGTCTTTCGGACCGGGCAACATGCTGATGATTGTGGACTCCGCCTCGAACATTGAGAAAATTCTTATCATCATCGAATCGATTGACAAATCAGGGACGGAGGGACCTGAACTCGTTATCCTCAAGTACGCCAATGCCGAAGACGTCGTAAAAATCATGAGCGAGGCGTTGACCTTGAGCGCCCGGACACCGCCCCCGGCCGTCAGGGGGCCGAAACCGGGTGAACCGCTGACAGCAGGTTCCGTTGAGGAGGGGAAGGCCAGTGTTTTCGCCGATACGCGATTGAATGCCGTGGTTTTGATTGCCGACAAACAGGAAAAGGAATCACTCAAAAGGATGATCGCCCTTCTTGATATTCCGCTCCCTGAGGCAACGAGCAAGATTAACGTCTATTTTCTGGAATATGCAGATGCGACAGAGCTCTCAAAAGTGCTGGAAGGCATGTTAACAGGCATATCCTCACAGGCAAGGGCCGGTCAGGCTGCGCTGTCCGGTCAAACGAGGGGGCCGTTCGAACCGTTGGGGAAAATTATCATATCACCTGATAAGGCAACCAACTCTCTTGTCGTTGTGGCTTCGCCTGCCGACTACCAGAGCCTGATGCAGGTTATCCGGCAACTCGACCGGAAGAGAAAACAGGTTTACGTGGAAGCCATAATCGTAGAGGCATCCATTGACAGGTTGCAGGAGCTTGGCTCGAAGTGGCGGATCATTGCGGAAAAGGACGGGGAACCGGTTACAGTCGGAGGCTTTGGAACTGTCGATGCAAACGCCATGCAGAACATGCTTTTCGGCCTCACCGGATTGACCGGCGGCGGAATGGGCAATTTTCTCGATGTCCCGATTTCGACTGTCGGCCCTGACGGAAACATAATAACATCAACGCTTACTGTCCCCGGATTTGCCGCTCTTTTCAGCCTCAATGAATTCAAAGGGGCGGTAAATGTGCTTTCAACGCCTCAGATTCTGACATCCGACAATAAGGAGGCCGAGATTATAGTTGGCGAGAATGTTCCGTTTATAGCCAGAAAGGAGTCCGACCCGGCGAGACCCCAGTCAGTGTTCAGCACGATAGAGAGAAAAGACGTCGGCATAACTCTGAGGCTGACTCCGCAGATAACGGAAGGGGATTATGTTAAGCTCGATTTATATCAGGAAATCTCCGCTCTCAAACAGGAGTCAACTGCCGTTGTATTGACGGTCGGCCCGACAACGACAAAACGTTCAACGAGAACTTCTGTTGTTGTTAAGGACAATCAGACTGTCGCTATCGGCGGCCTCATGCAGGAGCGGGAAGAGGAAAACGTCAACAAGGTTCCCCTGCTCGGCGACATTCCGCTTTTTGGATGGCTGTTCAAGAATAAATCAGCCGACAAAAAGAAGACTAACCTTCTTGTATTCCTCACGCCGCGCATAATCAAAGAGGCCGAGCAGCTCTCGCAACTTACCGACACAAAACGGACCGGTTTTGCAAGGGCTGAAAACAGGTATGCGCAGGGAGAACTGCTTGTAAAGTTCAAAGAAGGCACGGTTGAAGAAAGAATGGCGGAGATCCTTGCCGCTGAAGGCGCAACGGTGATATCTGTTTTAAAACCGGCGGGGCTCCATCACATCAGACTGAAAGACGGAACGGATGTCGGAGAGGCAGTGAAGATATTCAGGTCTTATGCTGAAGTTGAGCATGCGGAGCCCAATTACGTCATGAAAATACAAAAATAAAATGAATGGACACGATTGAAGTCATAAACGATGAAGCCGTTGAAACTATTCTTCTCAAAAATATCCCTCTCAGCTTTGTAAAGAACAACCTGATATTCCCGATCAGAAGACATGACTTTGAACTAATTGGAGCGGTCGCCGACGAAAAAGGGGTGCTTGCGCTCGCTGAAGCGGCGAAGATTCTCGGGTTAAAACCAAGGGCGTTAAGGGCGCCGGCCGGGGTAATCATCGATGCAATCAACAGATTCTACGGTCAGATGGGTTCAGCCGAGGAAGTAATGGATGCGATATCGGGAGAAGATCTCTCGTCTGTTGCGATAGCGTTTGAGACCCCGAAGGACCTGCTCGAGCTGACCGAGGAAGCGCCTATCATAAGGCTGTTGAATGCTTTGCTTCTGCAGGCTGTCAAGGAGAGGGCGAGCGACATTCACGTTGAACCATACGAAAAAGAACTTGAGGTCCGTTTGCGCGTGGACGGTGTCCTCCATAAAGTTTTGTCCCCTCCGAAGATTATTCAGGACGCCTTGATCAGCAGGATTAAAATTATGGCCCATCTCGATATAGCGGAGAAGAGGCTGCCCCAGGATGGCAGGATACGACTGCTCATTGGCGGACGGGATATCGACATACGGGTATCGGTTGTGCCGACATCGCACGGCGAGAGGGCGGTTATGAGGCTGCTCGACAGAAAACATGGATTGCTCGGACTGTGGGAGGTGGGCTTCAGCAAAGACGACGAGACCAAGTTTGACGAATACCTCAAGAGGCCCGACGGCATCATTCTGGTTACGGGTCCGACGGGAAGCGGGAAGACCACTACCCTCTATGCCGCCATGAACAGGATCCATACTGAAGAGAAAAATATCATAACCATCGAAGACCCTGTCGAATACCAGCTGAAGGGCATCGGCCAGATGCATGTAAATCCAAGGATCGGACTGACGTTTGCCTCAGGACTCCGGTCAATATTGAGACAGGACCCGGATGTTATCATGGTCGGCGAGATACGGGACCTTGAGACTGCTGAAATTGCGATGCAGGCGTCCCTCACCGGGCACCTTGTGTTAAGCACCCTTCATACAAATGACGCGCCGGGCGCTCTCGTCAGGCTTGTCGACATGGGTATTGAGCCGTTCCTCGTCGCGTCCTCGCTGACGGTTGTTCTTGCGCAACGGCTTGCCAGAACCATATGTCCTCACTGCAAAGAGGCATATGAGGCTTCGGATGTCGAGAAGTCATATTTTATTAATCCATTACTCCCCTCCACCCATCCCTCCCCCTTGAGGGAGGAGGATAAGGGAGGGGGGGGCCCCTTTCTCTTATATCGTGGCAAAGGATGCGACAAATGCAAGGGGAAAGGTTATCTCGGCAGGACCGGGATTTTCGAGCTTCTTGTGATCGACGATGAAATGCGCCGCATGATAACCGACAGGATCGACTTGCAGAGCATCAGAAATTATGCCGTCTCACGCGGGATGAAAACCCTGAGAATGGATGGTATCGCAAAGGCTTATCTGGGAAGCACAACTCTTGAAGAGGTCTTGCGGGTGACGCAGAAGGACCATGCCGGTATTTCAGTATAACGGCTACAGGGCCGACGGCTCGGAGGTTGCGGGCACAATCGAGGCAAACAGCCGGAAAGAGGCGGCCCGGAGGCTTAGAGAGTCGGGACTCCATCCGCACAGGGTCAATGAGACTGCATATCAGGCGGGGAAAGGTTTCTTCCGCAGAGCCGATCCCAACTTCCTGCCGTCGGCCACGCGGCAATTATCCACCCTCCTTGCCTCCGGCGTAACATTGATGGATGCGTTAAGCGCTATTGCCGATGAAAACAGGGGCTTCCGGAAGAATCTCCTTGTCGGCGTCAAGGAAAATGTCGCTGCCGGCGCGCGTTTTTCAAAAGCTATCGCCGGGTACGGCACGATTTTCCCCGAGTTTTATGTGCACATGGTTGCTGCCGGTGAAGTGAGCGGCACGCTTGATAAAGTTCTTGCCCGTCTGGCGGATTTTCTCGAAGCGCAGAGCGGTCTAAAGGCAAAAGTGCGGACTTCGATGGTCTACCCGGTATTCATGGTCTGCATCGGCTTCATTGTGCTGTCGTTCCTTTTTACGTTTGTCATTCCGAAAATAACCAGGATTTTTGCGGACACGGAGGCTGCCCTTCCTTTTCTCACCGTTGCTCTTATTGTGATCAGCGATATGTTCCAAAGCTACTGGTGGGCGCTGATCGGCATACTTCTCGGAGGAATATTCGTATTGAATAAACTGAAAGAGAAGAACAAAATGCTGATCGACAGACTCATGATGCGGCTGCCGGGAAGGGTTGTACAGAGCCTGTATTTTGCCAGATTCACGAGGACTCTAAGTTTCCTGCTCGAGGGCGGCCTGCCGGTGTTGAGGGCGCTCGAACTGTCGGCAAAGTCCATCGGGAATGCAATGCTTGAGAAAATGGTCATTGACGCGGCAGGGAGAGTTGCGGAAGGAGCAAGGCTCGCCGCGTCGCTGGAGGGCTTTCCTCCCGTTCTCCTTCAGCTCGTTTCGACAGGGGAAAGGAGCGGGCAACTTGCCGGGGTGCTGAAAAATGCCGCAGACTCGTACGAGCAGGAATTCACGCGGAGGGTTCAAAAGTCACTGGCTTTCCTTGAGCCCGCCATGATTCTCGCCATGGGTCTTATTGTCGGATTGATCGTTCTTGCGGTGCTGCTGCCGATATTCCAGTTGAATCAGTTGATAAAATGAGGAGGTTCCGGTGAAAAACAGCAAAGGGTTTACCCTGCTTGAGGTCATTGTCGTTGTCTTTATCCTGAGTATCCTGGCGGCAATAGTCGCGCCTCGCATTATCGGAAGAACGGACGACGCGCGCATTGCGGAGGCAAAGGTTCAGATAAGGAGTTTCGAAACCGCCCTGAAGCTCTTCAAACTGGACAACGGTTTTTATCCGGACACGGAGCAGGGTCTCGCGGCGCTCGTTGAAAGACCTTTTACGGGACAGATTCCGCAGAAATACAGGGAAGGCGGATACCTTGAGCAGAGGAAAATACCGGCTGATCCGTGGGGTAATCCATATATCTATATATCACCGGGGCTGTACGGCGACTTCGATCTGATCAGCTACGGGGCTGATGGAAGAGAGGGCGGGGACGGAAAAGACGCCGACATCGGAAACTGGGATATGCAGTAGGAAATTCAGGGTGCAAAGTCCGAATTCCGGCATATATGATCTGTAAAAACAAGACATTGGATGCCTCCTGCAGGGGCTTCACATCCCTCGAGCTGATTGTCGCCATTTTCCTCATCTCAATCGTTGCGGCAATCGTGTTGCCCTCATTCGCGGGGGTTGGTGAACGACGGCTTAAGGCTGAAGCCCGTGAAGTCGCGTCAATCCTGAGATTTGCGCATGACAGCGCGGTCTCACGCAAGGAGGTTTGTTGGATAAAATTCGACCTTGACGGTAATCTGATCGCATGGAAAAGTCCGGAAGGAGAAAAAAAGAAGAAATTCCGGAATATGACAAGCCTGTCAACGCAGTCAGCCGGAACTGTTTCACGGGGCGAGGTTACTGTTTTCATCGAACCTCATGGACTCAGGGAGAATATTGCCGTGCATATGGTTTCAGGAGATGAAAATATGGCGATCACCATTAATCACCTGAGCGGGAAAGTGAAAATCACTGAGAAATTATAGTGGATTGGGGATGAAACGCGGGAAGAGGAAGAAGGAGGAGGGATGAAAAAAGAAACAAAAAGCGGGGATATTATTTTTATCCCGCATGATTCATCACCCATAATTCAGGAGAGAGGCGGTTTTACCCTGTTAGAGGTGCTCATTTCCCTTGCTATAATCGGCGGTCTCCTCGTAACCCTGATCTGCACGCTTAACTATCACCTGGGACTGGTCGAAAAACAGGAGATAGTAACAACCGCAACACTCCTTGCAAAGAATAAAATGTACGCGACGGAAAAAAGTCCCGCTGAAAGCAAAGGCGCCTTCGATTCACCGTATGAACAGTATTCGTATGAAACTTTTTTGAAAGACTCCCCGTACCCGGGAATTGCCGAAGTCATTGTTGCGGTGAAATCGGGCCATGAAGAGGTAAGACTGAATGAGTTTGTTTTTAAGTAGGGATGAATGATGAAGGAAGAAGGATGGAAAAGGAGACAAAAATAGAAAATACCATTTTCATTGCCCGTAATTCATCCGTCGTCCTACGAAGAAGGAGCGGTTTTACCGTGCTCGAAGTGCTTATCAGTGTTGCAGTTTTGTCGGTCGTCCTGACGGCGATTTACAGCACAGTTTTCCTGGCCATGAGGGCTGTTGACGGAATGGATGAATCTCTGGTGAAGCTTCAGGAAGCAAGGAGGGCCGTTGACGTCCTGAGATGCGAAATCGAATCGTCTTTTTTTCAGGAATCACATGAACACACCCTGCTTCAGATAAAGGACAGGGATTCATACGGCAAACCAGCCTCCGAGCTGACTTTCACAGCCTTTTCTGTTCTCCGCCCGGGTCTTTCAAGGATATCGTATTATACTGAAGAGCGCGGCGGCAGGTTAAATCTTCTCAAAAAAATAGAGCCGCAGCAGCAGAGGGAAGCGGAAGCAGAGGGAGTTGAGATTATCGAAAATCTGAATGCCTTCAGCATTGAAGCAAAATACCGGGACAAATGGGTCAGGACATGGGATACGGATATCAACAAAAATACTCCGGAAGAGGTTAGAATCGGCCTTGAGGTAAAACTGAAAGACAGAACCGTTACGCTTTCCGATGTTGCGAAGCCCAGAATTAACAGGCCGATATGATGCGTCCTGCGGGAAATGAGCGCGGAATGGCATTGGTCGTTACACTTTTGGCCGTGGTTCTTGTTACAGCCCTGGTGGTTGAATTCTCATACGGAGTGTATGTCGGCACCGGCAATCTTTACAACTGGCGCGATTCACAGAGACTTTCTCTCATGGCGAAGTCAGGGGTTAACATATCGGCAATGCTGGTGGCGGATGCCTTCAAAGGGAAGGCTTATTCCTACCCGGGCAGTATGGAGTTCCCGGTGGAAAACCCATTTGAAGGTTTCCCGGGATCAATCACCATAAGAATCGAAGATGAAAGTTCAAAATTCAATATAAATGCGCTTGTGCCGAAAAACGAGATTATCCGTGAAGGCGATCATCAAAGCCCTTACAATTGTTTCAAGAGGCTTCTCAGGGTGCTCTCACTCGATGAGAAGATCGCCGACCGCCTTGTGGACTGGATTGATTCCGACAAAGAGCCGCGGCTTGCCGGTTCCGAAGAAAGGGCGCGGAATTCGGCCCTGCTCAGTACGGACGAAATATTGCTGATACCGGGAATAAGCAGGGAAGATTACAATGCCCTGTTGCCGCATATAACGGCATACGGCACCAGGGACAATCTTTCCATCAATGTCAACGGCGCGGGGAAACCCGTCCTGAGATGTCTGTCGGATAAAATAAACGACGAGCTTGCTCAGAGGGTGACCGATTTCAGGGAACATGCTCCCTTCCGGGAGATAAGCGACCTTGGCAGAGTGGCCGGCTTTGAAGGCGACATGGCAGGCATAGCGCCGGGCGCGGTCGCCGTCAAAGGCGATCATTTTTCCATACGATCGGCGGCCGATTCAGGCGGCGTCAAAAGGATTATCGAAACGGTCATGTATATGAACAGGGAAAACGCCGCAATTCGGCACTGGAAGTACTGGAAGGAATACTGATGGGCGAAGTCTTTTTTTTGGACATTGACGGGAAGGAATTACGGAGATACGCGGTTGAGGCAAAGGGGAACAATTACGCAATAAAGGAGCAGCGGAATTTCCCCCTGACCGATTCCGGAGACCTGCCGGTAGATGCCGTATCAGAGCGCATGGAAACGGCGTATCTCAGCCTTCCGCTCGGCAGCCTGAATTTCAGGGTTATTGATCTGCCGTTTTCCGATAAAGAGCGTATACTTCAGGTTCTTCCCTTCGAGCTCGAAGGCATGATTCTGGGGGGCGCTGAAGCCGTGATCTTTGACGCCGTCGTCCTCGGAAGACATGATAACGCATTTCAAATACTTGCCGTATATCTGGAAAAAAAGAGTCTCGGCGCAATGCTTGAAAAACTGAAGCGGCATGGTATAGATCCGGTCTGCATAACGTCCCTTGAACTGAGGCATGCCCTGAACGGTTTTTCGCCGTCAAAACTCGTTCCTCCGGCGTCCATATCCGACGAGGAAAGGCCGAACCTTGTTGTTGAGGAGGTTAGAAGCCCTACGATTCAATTGCGGCGCAACGAATATTCCTTCACCCGCGACAGGGAAAAAACAAAAAAATCCCTGAAAATAACCGTAATATTGTTTTCTTTGATTCTGGCGATGCTGTCCGCCGATATGCTGATGCGGTTATTCTACCTGAAGCAGGAGGCGGCAGTTTTGAGAAATGAGATGCGGAAATCCTATCTGGAGCTTTTCCCCGGGGAGAAAAATATCATAAATGAACTCCACCAGTTGAAATCACATATAAGGGAGATGCGGGGCAGGGAAGAGATTATCGGAGGCGTGAGGCCTCTCGAAGTGTTTTCGGAACTTGCCCGGATTGAGAGGGAAGGTGTCAGATTGTACGAGGTGAACATCGAACGGGATAAGCTCGCCTTCCGCGGAGAGGCGCCGTCGCTCAGTTCCGTGCAGCAGCTGCAGGAGAAGCTGAAAAGGTATTTCGACGAGGTGTCAGTTTCGGATTCGAAGGCTTCCGCGCAGGGGGCAACTATTTTTACCATAACGGCGAAAGAGAGAAAAACATCATGATGAATTCCCCGAAAAGGAAAGCAGCCGTCGTTTTCCTTTCTGTTTTGATGGCCGTTGCAGTTGCCGGAACCCTCGGCCTACGAACGCTTTCCTCCCGGACGGAAGAATTGCACAAGCTGCGGGAACAACGCGCGGAGATGGCCGTCCTTGCGGATGAGTTCCTGTCGCTTCAGAAAAAAATACAGGCGGCCGCGCGCAGGAAGGATATGACAAATGTGCAGGGAGTTCATCAGGCTGTTGATGAGGTTTTTTCATCTGTCGGCCTGAAGGACAAGGTGAAGACAGTGAAAAGCGCCGGCAGGAGAGAAACGAAGGACGGGATTGAGGAAGAAGCGGATGTTTTTATCGAAAAAGTTACCATGAATCAAATGGTGAATATTTTCTACCGGATCGAACGCGCGCCGATGATTCTCACCATAAAAAAAGCGGCGCTCAAGCAGTCCTTTGACAATCCTGAACTCCTGAACATTACGCTGACGCTTTCCTTTTTAAAAACACGGTGAGGTTCCTGATTGAAAAGATCTTTTTTGCGCTCTTTGTTCTTGCGGCCCTTATCTGGGGAATATGGATTGCTTTCCCTGTTTCCGCAATCGAAGCGACCATAAAGGATTTCGCCGGCGACCGGGAATTCGCCGTCTCTGTTGACGGGTTGAAAAAGGGTTTATTCTTTAGTCTGCGCGCCGACAGCATCGCCCTTAAGTATTCGGAATCGGAAATCATCGCGTTTAGCTCCGTCCGGGCGGATATAAATCCGCTGAATGTTATTGCTTTTGGCCCGGCTTTCTCTTTTCGCGGCGGTCTCGGAAAAGGCAGTTTTTCCGGTGACGCTGTTCTCTCGAGAAACAAGCCTGCCGTCAATATCGATTTCGAACGGGCCCAGATGCATGACATGCGGTTTCTGACGACAGCCGGGATACGCGGGACAGGAACCATTTCAGGAAGAATTTCCATGACCGGTCTGAAATGGGAAATGGAGTTTCTTGTGAGGGATGCGGGATTCGAGCCGGCTTTTGTTGCCGGTGTCTTCCTGCCGCTGAATTTCTTCGAAACAGTCAAGGGTTCTGTCCGTTTGGAAGGGAGGGCTGTTGATATTGTCTCCGTCTCCCTGAAAGGACCGGATATTTTTGCAAGGCTTAAAGGCGTCGTCAGGGACGGCGTTGCGGACATGCGGATGGAAGTGATGCCTGAAAAAACTTTTCTCGGAAATCCGCTCTTCGTTTCGCAGATTGAAAGGTACCGCGAATCTCCCGGATATTATGTGATTCCTGTCAATGGGCCTGTTGTGCCCTGAATCACCCGGCGAAAAGCACACGGCGTCGCAAGTAGCTTTTGCGGGAACTGTGATATACTTTTATGAATTATGGCGGCTCTTAGGTATCTGACGGCAGGGGAATCACATGGCAGGGCCCTCGTAGGCATAATCGAGGGTATTCCGTCAGGGTTGCCTGTCTCTGGAAACGATATCGACAGGGATCTCGGGAGGAGACAGATGGGATACGGCCGCGGCGGAAGGATGAAAATCGAGTCGGATCATGCGGAAATCCTTTCAGGAGTGAGATGGGGAAAGACTCTTGGTTCGCCAATCGCCATTCTTATCGAAAACAAAGACTTTAAAAACTGGGTTAAAGGCATGTCTGTATATGCAGCCGATGAAGGGGCAATCCAGGCGGTGACAAGGCCCAGGCCGGGCCATGCAGACCTGACCGGCGCCATGAAGTATGGACACAACGATATGAGAAATGTGCTCGAACGCTCCAGCGCGCGCGAGACTGCTATGAGGGTAGCGCTTGGCGCGGTGGCAAAAAAATTTCTCGGATCATTTCAGATTGCTATCGGCAGCTATGTCGTGCAGATTGGCGATGTCAGTTTTGCTGGCGCGCCGGTCAAGGGGTTCAGGAAGCCCATATATGGTTCCCGCCCGCTTGTATCCTCTAACCCCCGGGTCCTCGAATCCCTGTTCAGGAAAGCGGAGAAGTCGCCTGTCCGTTGTCCTCACGCGGAGACATCGGACAGGATGGTGAAACTGGTAGATCAGGCCGCTGAAGCCGGCGACTCGGTCGGCGGCGTTTTCGAGGTATTTGCGACCGGCGTGCCCGCCGGACTCGGCAGTCATATTCAGTGGGACAGGCGCATTGAAGGGCGGATCGCCGGGTCATTAATGAGCATTCAGGCGATTAAAGGGGTTGAGGCGGGATTTGGGTTTGAGATGAGCAGACGATTCGGCTCGGAAGTCATGGATGAAATATTCCATTCCAGCCGAGCCGGATTTTTCCGGAAGACGAATAATGCCGGGGGCATTGAGGGCGGTATGACGGACGGCATGCCGGTTCTTTTCCGGGCTGCCATGAAGCCAATCCCGACGTTGAGAAGGCCGCTCCGCTCCGTAGATATCATAACCAGAAAGCGGGCAAGAGCAGTGTACGAGCGGTCCGATATCTGCGCTGTTCCCGCGGCCGGCGTTATCGGAGAGGCAATGGTTGCGCTGGTGCTTGCCGATGCGTTTCTTGAAAAATTCGGCGGTGACAGCATGAAGGAAGTGCAGAGAAATTATGCATCGTATATAAAATACATCAAGCAGTTTTAGAAATCATGCGCATATTTTTGAGAAAGTTCCTGTCTGAAGCAATCGTATTCGTAAGATCCGGCATAATGCGTTCTTTCGTGTGCTCCATATCATGCATCTTACTCCTGCAAGGGGCAGCGTATGCACAACCGGGGATTTCAAAGAAAGCAATCCCGTCGCATGCTTCGCCACAGGTAAGAACCCTGATTGAACTGCTCTATTCCAGCAGCCCTGAAGAGCGCAGTATCGCAGCAGGCAGACTCGGAGAGTTGGGGCAGGCTGCAGCTCCTGCTATCCCTTTTCTAATAGACCTTTTCGATGACGTACATCCTGTTCCGCTGCACGGGAAAGACGAAATAGCCGGATATACTTCGCCGGCAGGAGAGGCGTTGTCGGCACTTGTCGATATCGGGAGACCCGCGGTCGAGCCGCTTATGGCGGTCCTCAGGGATGATGACTTTCCCATGAAAAGGAACGCGATAGAAGCATTGGGGAAAATAAAAGATGCCAGGGCTGCGGAAATACTCATAGAGTTCCTGCAGAAGGAGGATACGGCGCTCCGCGGCGGTGCGGTTGAAGCATTAGGTGAAATAAGAGACCCCCGCGCATTAGAACCGCTTTGCGGTCTTTTGCTTGACAGAAAGCTCAAGGTCAAACAATCAGCCCAGGAAGCCATTCAAAAGATCATCAATAAAATGAGAGATGATCGTGCAATGGATTCGCTGATCAAAGCCGCCAGATGCAGGGAACCTGTGGTGAGACGGATGGCTGTTGCAGCTTTGCAGGAAACGGGAGATCCCGGGATTGTCGAACAACTTATAGAGTCCCTTAAAGATGGAGACAGTATTGTCCGGGAGAAGGCGGCAGGGGCTCTCGGCGAAACGAAGGACGCGCGGGCAATATCCCCTCTTATCGATGCGCTCCATGATATTGATTCGGGTGTCATGGACAGGGCAGCCCGGTCATTAGTTGAGATCGGCGCGCCTTCGGCGCAGCCTTTGATCTTATCTCTGCTCGAAGACCGGCAAGCTGCCATAAAAGCCAAAGTGGCGTCAATTCTCGGCGATATAAAGGACGACAGGGCGGCAGTGCCGCTGATCGAGTCTCTCAAAGATAAATCATCGCTGGTGCGCTCCGAAGCGGCGGCTGCGTTGGGGAAAATTGGGAATCCTATCGCTGTGGGGCCTCTCATAGACGCTCTTAAGGACAAAAATTCGAATGTCCGTGACAGCGCTGTCAAAGCTCTCAAATCTACCGGGCCTGCCGCAGTCGAAAAACTCGTTTATGCCTTGCGTGAAGACAATCTCCATATCAGAGTTGCAGCGGCGTCCATTCTGGGAGAGATGAGGGATAAGCGGGCGGTTATCCCACTTATAGAAGCCCTGAAGGATCCAATGTGGCTGGTGCGTTTTGAAGCGGCATTCGCGCTCGGAAGAATAGGAGATCCGATCGCCATAGAGCCTCTGCGCGACGCCGTTAACGACAAGAATTCCACCGTGCGGGCAGTTGCCGTAGAAGCATTGAATGCAATAGAATTCAGATAATCAAAGCCGGCTATATCTCCGGCAGGTCCACCTTGATCGAAAGTTCCTTCAGCTGTTTCGGAGCGACGGTGGAAGGAGTCCCGCTCATCAGGCAGCAAGCTTTTTGTGTCTTTGGAAATGCGATGACGTCTCTGATGGATGAGGCTCCGACCATGAGCATCACGAGCCTGTCGAGTCCGAGCGCAATGCCTCCGTGAGGCGGCGCGCCGTATTCGAGGGCGTTTAGGAGGAACCCGAATTTCGTCTCCGCCTCTTCGTCGGATATCCCGAGAAGTTCAAATATCTTCCGCTGAACATTGCGTCTGTGTATCCGGATACTTCCTCCTCCTATCTCATATCCGTTCAAAACAATATCGTAAGCTTTGGCTTTAAGAGAGCCGAGAGACTGCTTCTCGTTGAGGGAAACTTCCAGCAGCTTCGCAATATCCCCGTCGACGGGCGAGGTGAACGGATGGTGCATTGCTTCGAACCTGTCTTCATCCTCATTCCATTCAAGGAGGGGGAAATCCGTGATCCAGGCGAACCTGAAGCCCGGTTTAATAAGATTCAATCGTTTCCCGAGTTCCAGGCGCATCCTGCCCAATACGTCATGGACTACCTTCTCGCTGTCTGCGACGAAGAGCATGAGATCCCCTTCTTCCGCCTCAAGTCTCTCTGCCATCTGACGGAGTGTATCCTCCTTGAAAAATTTCGCAATCGGCGACTCAAAGCCATCCTTCACCTTTATCCAGGCCATGCCTCTTGCACCGAACGAGACAGCCTCCTCAGCCAGCGAATCTATTTCTTTGCGGGAGAGGCCTGCCAATCCCTTGCCTCTGATCGCCTTAACTCTTCCACCTGAATGAATGGCGTCAAGGAATACCTTGAAGGTTCCCTTTGCAGCGAGGTCCGCCATTTCCCTGAGTTCCAGGCCAAAGCGAAGATCAGGCTTGTCGTTCCCGAAACGTTCCATGGATTCATGGAAGGCAATCCTTTCAAATGGAACAGTAATAGACTCGCCCAGAATTTCTCCAAATATTTTTGCCATCATTCCTTCAATTATCGACATGACGTCTCCGCTCTCGGCAAAAGACATTTCCAGGTCAATCTGTGTGAATTCAGGCTGTCTGTCCGCGCGAAGATCTTCGTCCCTGAAGCATTTCACAATCTGGAAATATTTTTCCAGGCCGGCGATCATCAGTATCTGTTTGAATATCTGCGGAGACTGCGGGAGCGCGTAGAATTGGCCGGGATTCAGGCGGCTCGGAACGAGATAATCGCGCGCCCCTTCCGGCGTTGATTTGGTAAGAATAGGCGTCTCGATTTCCAGAAAACCCATGCCGTCAAGATAATCCCTTACGAGTTTTGTTGTTTTGTGACGTATGATTAAATTCCGCTGCAGTTCGGGCCTCCTGAGATCGAGATGCCTGTGTTTCAACCTCAGGGCTTCGGATGCCTCCGCCGCATCCTCCATGACGAATGGAAGAACTGAGGATTCATTGATCACCTCAAGAGCGTGAACATAAAGCTCCAAAATGCCGGTGGGCATAGCCGGATTCTCCGTGCCGACCGGTCTCTTTCTGATCACGCCGGTGACGGCGATAACATACTCGCTCCGCAGTCCATGCGCCCGTTCGTGAGCGCCGGCAGAGCCATCCGGACTGAACACGATCTGAAGAACGCCGCTTCTGTCTCTCAGATCGATAAAAATCAGCCCCCCATGGTCTCTGCGTTTGAATACCCAGCCGGAGATGGTCATGTCCCGGCCGATATCCGATTCGGTTATTTCACCGCACCCTTTATTACGAACCATATGCCCCCCAAATTAAATTCTAAATCCTGATCAGCAAATCCTAAATCATGCCTGTCCGTAAACTTTCGATTTTTACAATTCCAGCTTGGCCGGAATGATAAAAACCGCCGGACGTATGACGTTCTGTACAGTTATGGCAGAGTTCTAATAAGAATAGTCAACCTCTTTCTTAATTTTAGAAATTTCCTCCGGCCTCAGGTACCTGTATCCCCCGGGTTTCAGATTTCCCAATCGAATCCCGTTTATTCCCGTCCTTTTCAGCTTGAGAACGCGGTGCCCTGTCTGCTCAAGCATTCGCCTTATCTGCCTCTTCCGGCCTTCGTGTATTGTTATTTCGAGCCAGGTATTGCTTTCGGCGGCCCTGACTTTTTGGAGCTTTGCCGGCGCCGTGATTCCGTCCTCAAGCCGTATGCCCGCGCTCAATTTTCTTATTTCGTCTTCCCCGGGTTCTCCTTTTACCTTAACAAGGTAGGATTTCGGGATTTTCTTCGATGGATGGAGTATCGCCTGGGCGAAGTCGCCGTCATTCGTCAGCAGCAGCAGTCCTTCAGAATCGTAATCAAGCCTGCCGACAGGATAAACCCTGTATCTTACATCCCCGATATAATCCTTTACAGTCGGCCTTGCCTCAGGGTCGCTGAGCGAAGTTACCACGCCCCTCGGTTTATTAAAGATGAGGTAGACTTTCGGTTCAGGCCTTGCAACGAGTTTGCCGTCGATTTTTATGTGGTCTTTTGCCGGATCCGCCTTCATTCCAAGAACCGCGGTCTTGCCGTTTACCGTGACCCTTCCCTCAGCGATGAGCTTCTCGGCTTTTCTTCTTGAGGCGATCCCTATTTGCGAAAGTGCCTTTTGCAATCGGTTTTCCATAGGCATTAATGATACCATAAGCGCCGGTTGGAGAATGGTAACAATAGATAGCACGGCAGAGACTGATATTCAATCCGGCCGGCGCATGAAAAATCAGGATGGATCTCTCAGACCCTTAACAAAGTCCCTATTTTCCAAATACCACCGCACAGTCTTTTTGACGCCGTCTTCGATCGTTGTGACAGGTCGCCAGTTCAGCTTGGACTTTGATTTTTCAATGTCCGCCCAGGTGGCGAAAACGTCAGCGGGATGACGGGGCGAGAACCTGATGAGGGCCTTTTTCCCGAGTTCCTCTTCGATCAGATTAATCACATGCATCAGTTCCGCGGGGTTATCGTTGCCGAGGTTGAATATCTCGTACCCGGGAGTATGAAGGCATCTCAGCGTGCCGTCTGCGATGTCATCAATATAAGAAAAGTCGCGCTTCTGCCTGCCGTCACCGAATACTGTAACCGGCAAACCGGCGTCGATATTCTTTATAAAGATAAAGATGCTCATGTCAGGCCGGCCTGCGGGTCCGTACACGGTGAAATATCTCGGTATGCTTATGTCCATGCCGAAAAGATAATGGTAGCTGAAGCACAGGACCTCAGCGCCCTTTTTTGTGGCCGCATAGGGGGCCAGGGGTGTATCCGTCCTGTCATCTTCCCTGAAGGGCATATCGTTTAAGCCGTAGAGGCTCGACGTCGAGGCAAGAACGAGCTTTTTCACGCCTGATTCCCTGCAGCATTCAAGCAGGTTTAGCGTGCCGCCGGTGTTCGTGTCGAGATATGCCCGTGGATCCTCGACTGACGCTCTCACTCCTGCGCGGGCCGCGAGATTGATAACGGCATCCATCGGGTGGTTGGCGAAGACTGTTTTTACTTCATGATAAACGTCGATGTCGAGCTGATGAAAAATGAACCGGTCGCTTTTCCTTAACCGGGCAAGCCTCCATAACTTCAGCTTCGTGTCATAGTAGTCATTGATGTTATCAACGCCGACAACAGAGATATTTTTTTCGAGCAGTTTTTCCGAGACCTTCCAGCCGATGAACCCCGCACAGCCTGTCACAAGAACTGTTTTCAAAATATCGCCCCTTGATCTACACCCTTTTCTTCATCCACTTCTTCGGGTTGACGACCGTAAAGCCGTTCCCTCCGTCAGAATATACAACCCTGGCAATATTTGAATTAAGGATCATCCTCTTGCACATCATGCATGGTTCCGATAAACATTCGCTGTCGGCGCTATCGCTTCCCGCTATGTAGATAGTCGACCCCTTGAGTTCGTCAACGGAGGCACGGATAATTGCATTAGCCTCGGCATGAACACTGTGGCAAAGTTCATATCTCTCCCCGTGCGGTATCTGAAGTTCCTTCCTCGTGCATCTGCCGACCTCAAGACAGTCCTTCATCCCCGCCGGTGCACCGTTGTATCCGGTGCTGACGATAATGTGATCCTTCGTAATGACGGCCCCGTATTTTCTTCTGAGACAGGTAGCCCGGGCCGCCACCGCCTTTGCGATGCCGATAAAATACTCGTCCCAGTCCGGTCTCAGCTTATTGTCACGAGATTTCATACGGTGCATGATAGCTTACAACTGAAAAAAGATTCAAGAGCGGTTAATCAGGGTTAATCAGGGGCCAGACCTGCTTTTGGACGTCCGGAATATTCACTTTTGTCGCTGGCCCCGGGATTCAGGCTACATGCCGGCCTCCGTCATTTTAGGCATGGTGACGGTGAATTCGCTTCCCCTGTCAACAGCGCTTGCGACGGAAATTTCGCCGTTGTGGGCTTTGATGATCCACCGGGTTATAGCAAGTCCAAGGCCCGTCCCGCCGGGCCTCCTTGACTGCTCCCTGTCGACCCGGTAAAAACGGTCAAATATATGGGGTATCTGATCCTCCGGAATGCCGATGCCCGTGTCGCTGACCGATATTTTGACGATATCACTCTCAGCGCGCGACATAACGGCTATGCTTCCGCCGCGGGGAGTATACTTGATCGCGTTGTCGATGATATTCGAAAACGCGTGTTCCAGCAGCTCTAAATCGCCATTCAGTTCAACATCATGCTGGTAATCCTCATGAATTGCAACGCCCTCCCGAAGCGCTTTATCACGGACCCCTTCAACAACGGTTTCAAGCATGTGCCTGACGTCAAACCAATGCCTCCTGAGCGCGAGTATTTTGTGGTCGGCTTTCGATAGAAACAAAAGGTTGTCGGTCAACCTTGTCAATCTGATAACGTCGGTTAAATTACTCCTCAGAACCTCCTCATATTCTTCCGGGGTCCTTTTCTTTCTCAGAGCGACTTCGATGGTTCCCCTCAAAGATGTGAGAGGCGAGCGTATCTCATGGGAAACATCGGCGGTAAAACGCTTCTGGGATTCCATCGAACGCTTGATGTTGCCGACCATATCATTCAGCATCAATCCGAGTTCATTTATCTCCCTCCCGTAAGATTCCAGGGTTAACTGATTGTCCCAACTGCCCTGCCTGATCTGCTCGGCAAGCGCGTTCATTCTCCTGAACGGATCGAGCATCTTTCCGGCAAATATCCAGCCAAGCATCATGGAAACAATCAACAACGGAGGGAACGAAAAAAGCAGGAGCCTTCCCAGCTCTCCCACCGCGCGGTCGTAACCCTCCTGAGATTTCCTTGCGCGCAATACAGTTGTGGAATCCAAGGGATAGTAAACCAGCCGGTAATTCTCCGACTTGTAATGCACGGTCTCGTATTGCGGCATGCCCTTTAAGGCGCTGCCGATCAGGCCGCGGTTGACGGGCCAGGGGTAATTGCTGTCCAGATAGGCGATAGTGACCCTGCCCTGGCGGGTAATGACCTGATAAAACTCGTCGTTCACGACCCTGAGAAGCTCTACGCTGACGCCCGGCTCGGCGGTCTCCCCGCCGCCGGCAACCGTTTTAACAATTGAGAGCAGGGATGCGTCAATATCCCCCATCAGTTTTTTGCCGTGCAAGAAGTAAACAAGCGATCCGGCGGTTATCATCAGCAGGCAGACTGCCGATGCGGATACAAAAACGAACCTGGCCCTGAAGGTCTTAAATATCATTATCTGCCTTCATGATATAGCCGGTACCCCTGACCGTGTGGATGAGCTTCCCCTGAACCCCCGAGTCGATTTTTTCACGCAGGGACTTGATGTGCACGTCAACGATGTTTGTGCCGGGTATGAAATCATATCCCCAGATATTCTCGATTATCTGCGTCCGCGACAAAACCCGCCCCTTGTTTCTGAGCAGGTATTTGAGAAGCAAAAATTCCTTCTGGGTGAGAATAATCTCCGTCCCTCCCCTGAACACTCTACGAGCCAGAAGATCGATCCTCAGATCGCCGAGCGAGAGTTCATTGACGATGCCCGGCGTTCTCCTCAGCAGCGCCTTAATCCGCGCTGTCAGTTCGGAGAATGCGAACGGCTTGACCAGATAGTCGTCCGCCCCGCTGTCGAGTCCCTCCACCTTTCTTTCAACAGAATCGACCGCGGTGAGCATCAAAACAGGCTTGACAATTCCTTTCGACCGCAGGCTTTTGCATAATTCGATGCCGTTCATTCCGGGAAGCATGACGTCAAGGATGAGAAGATCATAATCGGCTTCGGTCGCCATAAGCAACCCCTCAGGACCGTTCACGGCAACGTCAACGGTATAGGACTCTTCTCCAAGCCCTTTCTTAATGAAAGCCGCCACGTTTTTCTCGTCTTCAACTAAAAGGATACGCATTTTTGAAAAGGATTATAATAGTCGTTATGAATCAGGATGAACTGGACGAAGCCCTGGGGATTACCCGATGCGCCCAATGCGGACACCGCCTTGACGGCGAAATCGAATGCCCGGTGTGCAGCGGCTACTACCATACTGCCCGCGGGAAAAAACAAATCCCGAAATGGGTGTACGTTACCGCCTGCTTTCTCACATCTCCGCTCAGCATTTATTTCATTATCAGAAGCGCCCGCATCAGCCTGCCGGAAAAACTCTTCGCGGCCTCCGGATGCCTGCTCTGGGCACTGCTCTTGCTGCGCTGACCGGGAACCGGCGAAAGAACAAAATCCGAAGGCGCGATGCGTTGATAGTTCAATATTGCGCTTTCAGGAATTCCCGGCTCAGGCATATTCTCTTGTTTTTGAGCACGATCACCTCCCCGTCTTTCTGCAGCTTGTCAAGCACGCGGGTGACCGACTCGCGCGTCAACCCGCTCATATCGGCGATTTCCTGATGGGTAAGTTTCAGGTTTAGCACGATGCCGTCCGCGGTTCTGGTCCCGTTTTCAAAACAGAGGGAAAGCAGCAATGTCCTGACCCGGTCCGAGGCGTGCTTGAAATTGAGGAGATATATCCTTTTCCATGAATCCCGGAGACGCGAACACAGGATCTCAAGCAACTTTTCGAGCACTTTGGACTGGGCGGCGAGCAGGTCAAAGAAATCCTTTTTCGAAATAAACGCTATGAATGAATCCTCCGACGCCTGCACGGTTGCCGGCGCCGTCATGCCGTCAATCAGCGAAACTTCGCCGAAAAAATCGTGGGCCCTGTGGATGGCGAGCAGTATTTCCTTCCCGTCTTCCGTCGACTGGACAACTTTTACCTGCCCGGCCAGAATAATGTACATGAACTCGTTGGTATCTTCCTCGCGCAGGACAATCTCGTTTTTTCTGAACTCCGTTATGCGTATCTTGTCGGCTATCTCCTGCAGTTCATGTTCTGAAAGGGAAGAAAAGAGCTGTATGTTTTGAAGGACATCGATTTTGACATTATCAGTCACGCCCGGGATCTCCTGCAATAAAGTATACCACTTTCAGCCCGCGGGAGTATGCGTAATCCTTTTCGGTGACGGGCGGCAGCCCTATCGCGTGTCATTGCGATCCCGGACTTGTTCCGGGAGAAGCAATCCCGATTTATCAAAGAATTAAAGAAGATTGCCGCGTCGCTTCGCTCCTCGCAATGAC
>CAZKLK010000004.1:0-12983 GCA_964553535.1 uncultured Nitrospiraceae bacterium | reverse complement strand
AGATTGCCGCGTCGCTTCGCTCCTCGCAATGACAATATTACAACTCATAACCGGGGGGTTACGTATGCTTCGCATTTTGTCTTTTCTTTCTGTTCTTTTTTATATAGAATATTAATTATTAATTTTCCAGAAAGGAGATGCGATGAAGAAATTTTTTTTGTTCCCCTTCGTGGCGGTCCTGCTGCTTCTGTTCGCGCAACCCGGCTTCGCGCAGAAGAGCAAGGAACTGGATGCCGTCAAGGAAGATATCAGGGCATTGAAGGAGGGCCAGCAGGCCATCCAGAAGGAAATCCAGGAAATCAAAAACCAGATTAAGCCGAAACCCGCGCCCGCCGAATTCAAGGAGACCGTGGTCAGCGTCGACAATGATCCTTACAAGGGCAGCAGCGATGCTAAACTGGCAGTCATAGAATTCTCCGATTATCAGTGACCTTTCTGTTCGAGACACGTCCGTGAGACGGTGACGCAGATAGTGAGAGATTATGTTGACACAGGCAAAGCAAGATATTACTTCCTCGACTTTCCACTCGGTTTCCACAAGCTGGCATTTAAGGCTGCCGAAGCGGGAGTTTGCGCGGGGGATCAGGGGAAATTCTGGGAGATGCACGACATCCTCTTCGAAAACCAGAAAGCCCTTAACCCTGAAGATCTGATGAAGTACGCCGAAACGCTTGGCCTTGATATGGCGCTATTCAAGGAATGCCTTGACAGCGGGAAATACGCCGATGAGATCAAGAAGGATACGGACGAAGGGCAGAAAGCCGGCGTTTCAGGCACTCCGTCGTCCCTCATCGGATGGATGCAGGATGACGGCAAAAGTGTCAGGGCTGTAAAAATTGTGAAAGGCGCTCAGCCGTATCCGGCTTTCAAGGACGTTATAGAAAGCCTGTTGGCCCCGAAGAAATAGCGCGCGGATAAATAGATATCCGATAAAGCCGACCCCTTTGTGAGAAGGGAGCGGAAAGCTTCGGGTCCCGAATACGTTCTGGACAGCCGGGCTGCCGGATGATGACAACGCCGGCAGTCCGGTTTTTTATTGCAGGCGGATGGCATTGCTGAATGATGAACCTTAGATGCAGGGACCGCGGGGTATCTTTAGGCATATTTTATTAATTTTCAAAATCCCCCCTTGCCCCCCTTCCAAAGTGGGGTTGGAGGAAACCCGGCGGCAGCGCCGCGAGGCGTCAAATATTCCCCCTCCCTCGAGGGGAGGGGATGAAGGGGAGGGTGTCAGAAATCATCGCCGCGAAATACCCCCGCGCCAACCCTCCACCTTTAATGGGGAGGAAATTATTTGGCGGCCCCGATACCGGCCGGTGGGTCTTGCCCTATACTATACTTGATAGGCGGTATGACCATATTGGAGAGCAGTAATAGCATGCAAAAAATCAACATATCCCGGATTTGCCTGACAGCAGTGAACTGCTCGCTTCTTGCTTTTTTCACCCTTGTAATTCCCATATGTCCCGGGCAGGGGGAAAAGTTAATTATCGCTCCTTGTGCATATGCGTCAGATAAGCCGCAATTTATAAAAGAAGGAGAATTGACATTTCTTGAGAAAAAAAACAAAAAGAGAATCACAAAAATTGATATCGAGATCGCGGACAACGCCTATGAGAGGGAAAAAGGGTTGATGCACCGGCATAACCTGCCCGATAACGCGGGGATGCTGTTTGTTTTCGAGCGGCCGGAACCGCGCTCCTTCTGGATGAGGAACACTTACATCTCTCTCGATATCATCTTCGCGGACGGGAAAAAACAGATTATTTCAATTCACAGGAAGGCAAAGCCCCTATCCTATGCTCCGATTGCATCGAAAAAGAAAACGAAGTATGCCGTTGAGGTGAATGAGGGCTTCTGCGACAGGAATGGCATATCCATCGGGGATTTTATAGAATTCGAAAGGGGTTTGTGATTGAAAAAGGCCCTGCATACGGTGCTGCTCCTGCTTGCCCTTCTCGGCGCCACGGCGTCGCAAGCAGACTGCTCTGACAGCTTCCCGTGGAGAAATATCACGCCTTCTCTTGCTTCCGAGGGCATATCTTTCACATTCTCATCGCCCGCTCATCCATGGACGGAAAGCGAACTGAACATCCTGAGAATGGCTGTCTCGGATTTCTATCCCGTCATCGAAGGACTGTACGGGCCTCCCGCGTTCCCCGTTACCGTCAACCTTCGCAAGGACCCGTGGATATGGTTTTCTGGCGAATATTCCCCGGTCACGAAAGAGATCATTCTGCGAGACGCGGCACAGCTCGACGTCCTGTGCCATGAAATGATTCATGCCTTCAGAGACGAGAATATGATTTTGATCGACAGTTATGAAGAAGGAATGACCCGCGCAGTTCAGGTCGAGGTCTTTAACCGGCTGCCCGGCTACGCATTCTGGAACGAAAACCACAGTTACATGTACGACGTCTTTTATGAAGGGCTGAACACGCGGATCATGGGCTCGCAGTCTGGAAATTTCGATTATGCCAGTCCGTTCCTGCTTCTCCGTTACAATCTGGCCGGTTATGCGTGGGCAAAAGTGTTTCTCGAAAACCCGGCATTCTTTGCCGATTTCAACAGAGAGCTGTATTTTCGTTCCCTTTCCGACCCATCGATTCTGACGGACGCCGTTGCGCTCCGGGAGATCGCGCGCCTGTTGCAGCCTGTAGTCGAGGGCAAACCGTTTCTTAAATGGTATGAACAGCAGGGCATTTTTAATTCCGCACCTCAGGAGGGTTATTTCCTTTACCAGAATATCAGCAATTTCAACGTGTATTATTTTCTAAGGGACGGATTCGGGTCCGATATTCCGGTGGAAGGCTCTGCAATCGACTGGGAGATTTACGATTATGAGGACAACCTCATCTCGACCGGAAGCGACGAGACTTCAGGTCTGGGCTGGATTTCAATCAAACCGGCATTGCCGGCAGGTTACACGGGCCGCATAAAGATTGTCGCCTCGGCGCTTTCTCCTTATGGGTTAGCCGGCAATACCGCCTTCGCGCCGGTCGGAGACAACAAAGGAATATTCGGAATCATTAAAGGCAATGACGCCGGGGTGGCCGTAGTAACGGCGCTTGACGGCGCCGCGCCTCCTGCCGTTGCAGGCGTTGAACGCGGCATGTTCAATATTCCGTCGCTCGCCGGGGAGAAGGGCAGATTTATTGCTCTTTTCTCCGGCAAGGGCGGCCGGACATTCTCAAAGCAGTTCAATAAAGACGCAGCCGATTATTTTCTGCCCCTGGTGGAAAGCGGCTCCGTTTCCGATCTCTCCCTCTCCATCACTGCCGCGCCCGGGCCGGGCGTAGTCGGAAAAAATCTGACTTACGCGCTGAAAGTCGGCAATAACGGCCCTGATGCAGCCGCTGAAATATTTCTTGCAGACAGTCTTCCTGCCGGCGTGACTTTTCTTTCCGCTTCCCCGTCTCAGGGGAGCTGCGTCTTTTTCTCCCCGACCGTCGTTTGCGCGCTCAATACTGTGAATAAAGGCGCTTCAGCATCTGTCTTGATCACCGTCATCCCGACTCAAACTGGGAATATCGACAATAATGCTTTTGCTGCCGCCAATGCAGCCGACCCTGACATAACCAATAACAGTGTGGCGATAAGTTCCACAATAGCGGACATAAATCCGGCCATAATAAGCATCAGGTCTGTTATCGGCAGGATATGGTTTCTCCCGGATCAGCGAATAGTGAACACAGGACGGGCAAAGGCATTGATCGCGTTACTGGAAGCGGCAATAGGCAATATTGAACGGGGCAGGACGGTTCCCGCGCTCAATCAGATAAAGGCATTTGTTCGCGAAGTGTCGGCCCTTGTCCGGACGGGCATTCTGCCGCGGGCGGAAGGGGAAGCATTGATAAGCGAAGCAAACGGCATAATCAGTCTTCTTACCCGACAACGTCAAGCTCTCTCACCCTGAGCGTCACCCCCAGTTCCGCCGCTATTTCCCTGCACCTTTCGATATCGACGCCGGGAAGCGCAACGGCAGTCGCCTGCACATGAGGAATAAACTTTTTCGCCTCTTTGATAAAGGAGATCACCCCTTCATATGCGTTGTCAAGCGATGGCTTGCAGATCCTGTCATATGTTTCCCTGTTCTGCGCATTGAGGCTTACGGATATGCTGTCGACGATGCCGCTCAGTTCCGGAAGGATATTCCTACCGTGCATAAGGTTTCCGTGTCCGTTTGTGTCGATTCTGACCAGGCCCTTCTGCTGTTTCACCCAGAGCGCGATATTTTTGACAAGATCAAGCCTGAGAAGCGGCTCCCCGTAACCGCAGAAAACTATCTCCTTATACCGGAGCGGGTCTCCAATTGCCTTTTTCAGTTCGTCCTCCTCCGGCTCGCCGGAAAGCCTGAGGTTATGCCCCTTGACGAAATCCGATTGAAATCTGACGCAGAACGAGCATCTGTTGGTACACCTGTTTGTTATATTGAGATACAGACTGTCGCGTATCTGATAGGCTATTATCCCTTTCCCGGAAAGCTCCCCGATCCCGAACAGCCGCTTTGCATTAAGGGAAGTGATTCGCGATATGTCGCCAAGGCTTACCCCTCTCAACCCCGCGATCGCCCGGGCCGTATGGATAAGATAGCCCGGCTCATTTCTCCTGCCGCGGAAAGGCTCCGGAGTGAGGTAAGGCGCGTCCGTTTCTATGAGAAGATGATTGTCCGGGATAGCCCCGGCGATTTTATGCAACATTTTCGAGTTCCTGAAAGTCACCGGTCCTGCAAAAGAGACATGAAACCCGAGGGCCACGACACGCTCCGCCATATCCATGTCGCCCGAAAAACAATGGAAGACCCCGCTCCGAACCCCCGAACCCGATACGATTTCGAGAGTGTCGCGCTTTGCCTCCCTGCTGTGGATTATTGCCGGCAGATTCAACTCTTTCGCCAGCTGGAGCTGTTTGATAAATACCCGGCGCTGGACCTCGCGCGGGGAATTATCATAGTGATAATCCAGCCCTATCTCACCGATAGCGACCACCTTTCCGTTTGGGTTGCCCGGCGCAAGTTGCTGAACGCCGGGATTTACATGCAGGCATTCAGCTTCCGGGTTCCCGGTTCTATATTCCGGATTCTGCAACCTGCAACCTGCATCTTGTATCTTGTATCTGCCCGCCCATTCTTTTATTTGATTGTATATTTCCCCCGAACAATCCCTGGCGTCATGCGGGTGGAAGCCGACCGACGAATAAATGAAATCATATTTCCGGGAAAGTTCCAGCCCGCCCAGATTTCCGGCGAGATCGGAGCCGATCGTAATAATTGCCTCAATGCCAGCCTGCCGCGCCCTTTTTATGACCTCTTCCCTGTCGGGGTCAAAGGCTTTCATCTCCAGGTGACAATGAGTATCAATCAGAGGGTATTCGGGAGGCCGGGAATTCAAGGGATTAAGCGCCGAACTTCTTAAGGCGACCTGCGTTGGCGAGGGCCAAAGGCATGATGTTGACTGTCGGAAAGGTTCCCAGTTCGCCCTTCAGGCACTCGCGCTCGGAAAATGCCCGACAGGTCCCCCCCAGGACATAGGGTGAACCGAAAATCAACGGAACCGGATGCCAGCTATGGCTCCGGAGCACCGCGGGCGTTGAATGGTCTCCTGTAATTATGACGACGTCCGGCTTCAGGCTCAGAATCTCCGGCAGCAAGGCGTCGAACTCTTCTATCTTTTGAACTTTACCGTCAAAATTCCCGTCCTCCCCGCAAGAATCGATTTTCTTTACGTGCAGGAAAAAGAAATCATAGTCATGATAATTCTTTTTCAGAAACTCGATTTCAGACGGCACATCGCCTGCGATGGAGGGCGCATCCATGCCTATCAGCCGCGCGAGCCCGCGATACATCGGATAGACCGCGATGCACAGCGACTTGAGCCCGTATGTCTCATTGAAGTTAGGGATATCCGGCACCTGCGCGATTCCGCGCAGAAGGATATAATTCGCCGCCGGCTCATGCTTCAGGATCTCCGCTACGCTGAAAATGAATTTCTCAACTACCCGAGCCACCCGCCCGGCCTCAGGCGCGCAGGGAATAACCGGAACAGGCTCCCGGCCTTCTTTCTGAGGATCGGTATCCTTTATTGAACCGGACCCGGGCGGCAGTGGTTCGGGGAATCTCAGCACCGCGGCAAAACGGTGCTCCATGCCGGGAGCAAGAATCACTTCGGCGTCTTCTATTTTTTGAACTTTTTCCTGAAGACGCATGGTGATTATTCTGCTCCGTTCGGTTGGAATCCTTCCCGCCCGCCTGTCCTTGATGACGCCGTTTTCAATTGTCGCGTAATTGACCCTTATCGCGACGTCCGTTTTCCCTAGCTCCAGACCAAGCCCAAGCGCCTCGAGCACGCCGCGCCCTATCTGCCATTCAAACGGGTCATATCCGAAGAGCGCCAGATGACCCGGCCCGCTCCCGGGGGTTATGCCCATCGCTACAGGGACATGAAGGCCGCATGCCGACGCGCGAGCGAGTTCATCAAGATGCGGCTTGACGGCGGCTTCGAGCTCTGTCCTGCCGTGAAGGGGGGAGCCCCCGAGCCCGTCAAGAACAATGAGCAGGATTTTAGCGCTGTTTTTTTGCACCAAATCTTTTATGTATGCTTGCATAAGAATCCTCCCATGAACACATCACCGGCTGAGACCGTTCAAAATTGAATGTGGCAGCGCCATTTGCCTCCGCCCTCGGATCTGACCCACAGCAAAGTCTTTCCGGCTCTTTCACACCATTGCCGGACATCCTGTTCGAAAGTCGGGCAGTCGGCAACGGCTTCAAGGACGTCACCCGGGCTGACATCCGTTGATTTCGCGGCTATCTTTAGAATAGGCTGAGGACATTTGAGACCCATGCAATTCACGCTTATTACCATTCGATCTTACCTCTTTCTGAATTTCATATGTATTCTATAATAGCATTGAGGCATCATAAATGTTGTCATCCCCCGGCATTTGCGTAATGCCCGTCGGAGATCACAAACTCAAGACATTTCATCCTCAGGAAGAACTTCACCGCGGTGATTAATGACATGAACCGCAAAACCGCTGCCTTTCTTCATCATATGGGTGGCGCACGCCAGACAGGGATCGTATGAGCGGATCACAGTCTCCACCATATTGAGAATGCCTTCCGTCACCACCCCCTTGCGGACAAACTGCCGGCACGCATTCTCAGCGGACATGTTCATAGCGGCAGCGTTCTGCTCCGTCGCGACGATCAGATTCGCCTCCGCTATAATCCCGTTCGCGTCGCTTTTGTAATGGTGAATTAAAGTTCCCCGCGGCGCCTCAACAACGCCGATTCCCTCCCGCGGGGACCCGGATGGGATATTTCTGATGTGCGTATCCATGATGCCGTCATCCGCAGCCAGTTCCAGCATCCGTTCAGCGGCGCATAGCGCCTCGACAAGCCGGGCCCGGTGAGACAAGATATTATTGTGCGCCGGTTTTTCGCCAATGGCGCTGAACAATTTCTCGTACTCCTCCTGCGCTAGCGGCGTCGCCATTCCGTCCGCGACGTTCATCCTCGCGAGAGCCCCGACTTTATAAATGCCGCTGCTTATGCCGTCGGTAAATCCCCGCCATCCGACATTTTTGAGATACGGGTATTTGGCAAAGCTCCATGTCTCGACATGCTCCCCCACATGAAGCAGATAGTTTTTCGGCTCGAATTTCACAAATACACTGCCGTCCGGCGCGACGACCCCGATTTCCCCGTCGTAAAAACTGACCCTGTTCTGCTTATCGACCATCCCCATATAGTAAGTTTCAAGCGCGAGCATGTCCGGCATCAGCAGGGCCCGACAGACATTATCCCTTGCCACGATGGAATCGAATATCCTGAAAGTGTCCTGAAGAAACGCGATAGCCCCCCGCGCCACTTCCATGATTTTCCGTCTTTCATCTTCGGACACCGGCTTTGAAATTCCGCCCGGGAGAGCGCAAACGGGATGAATCACCCTGCCGCCCAAAAAAGCAATGATATCCCTGCAATCTTTCCTGAGTTTGATTGCCTTGCCAACAATTTCAGCGCCTAATTTTGCGATAACCCCGAAGATATTTCTCTCGGAGGGAGGCGCTGTGGGCCCGGCAATAAAATCCGGACCGCCGAGAAAAAATAAATTCAATAAATGGTCCTCGAGGATGAAAGCGGCATACATTAATTCCCTGAGCTTCTTTGCGGCATAAGGCGGATCAACCTTGTAAAGATCATCAAGCGCTTTTGCGGAACAGATGTGATGCGCCGTCGGGCACACGCCGCATATCTTTGACGTGAGGCGCGGCATCTCTTCGGCGGGCCTGCCGGTTAAAAATGCCTCAAACCCCCTTAGTTCGGGCACCTGGAGAAATACTCTCTCCACATCGCCGTCATCGTTCAGGAAGATCTCTATCTTCCCATGCCCCTCAAGCCTTGTAATCGGATCTATGGTAATGCGTTTATTCATTCTCTATTGACTGCCGTGCCTCAGCATTGATGACGGCAACGAATAGAAATAGAACAGCCCCGCGGGATCCGCAATTGAACCGGTAATCCGGAGTATTTCCGGCTCGTCCTTCGCATCTATGACAGACGCCAGAGCAGACATGAACTTCGCGCCCTGATCCTGCACCCTGCTTGTCGGGCCGAAACATCCGCGGCAGGGCATGTTCGCATTGATGCACCGCTTGCCGCAGCCATCCCGCGTCGCCGGGCCAAGGCAAATTATTCCCTGATCAAGGAAGCAACGGTCCGCGTCAATCAGCGCCTCATGTACCCTGCTGATCTTGCGTATCACGGATTTCACGGGCATGGTGGCTTTTCTTCCGCAGGAATCGCAAAGCGCCTTATCGGGGGCAAGCACAGCTCCTCTGTCTGGAAGGGTTTCTGACAGAATATCCTTTACAGCCTTTATGATAAGATCAGGAGGAGGCGCACAGCCGGGCAGGTAACAGTCAACGTCGATAACCTGATCGAGGGTCCGGAGGGTATCAAAAAATGAAGGCAAAGATAATATCCCGGCATCGATGTCCGTTTGCTCCCGGGGTTCTTTGTTATCCGGATTAACAACTGAAGGCGATGAGCGGTAAACATATTTAAAAATATCCGCGCGTCTGATAAAATTGGCGAGGCCCGGCACGCCTCCCAGATGAGCGCACGCACCGAAAGCTATGACAAGGGACGACTTCCGCCTCAGAAGTTTTGCGGCTTGCTCCTGATAAGACGTCCGTATCCCGCCGTTAATGAAACAGACGGATATTTCACCGTCCCCGAGCTTTTCAACGTCTTTCATTTTGAAGTCCATGGCCGCGGGCCAGAATACAATATCGAACGCTTCAGCGAGAGCAAGAAAATCTTCCGCAAGATCAAGCACTGCCTCTTCGCACCCTCCGCATGACGCGCACCAGTAGAATGCGGCCTTCGGTTTAGAAATTGCGTTGCCGGGCATCATAATTGAACAGTCATTTATCAGAAAATCTCCTTTTGCCCATCTTTGCCAAAGAGGGGTAAAGTCCCTCCCGGAGCCTGCCCTGAGCGCAGTCGAAGTGGCAAAAAGAGGAAGGGCAGGATATTGCATTCAATATTCTCATGCCGCTATCGTTTATAGTTTCCGGCGCCGGCGGCAATCTCCCGCTGTAATGGCCCCATAACCTTGATTTCTTCCGACATTGCCTCCAGCGTTTCCGCGAGTTTCTCCGGCTCGCACGCCGACACCCACTCAAGACGCAATCGTCGCTCCGCGATGCCGAACTGACTCAGTACGCGCCGCAGAAGGTAAAACCTGCGGAGAGCGGCATAATTGCCCTGCCCGTAATGGCAGTCGCCGGGATGGCATCCGAGTATAATCACCGCATCCGCCCCGGACTGAAAACCTTTCATGATGAACTCCGGATCAATCCTGCCGGTGCACATAAGCCGGATGAATCTGACATTATGCGGAAATTTTTTCTCCGTACTGCTTACGGCGTCGGCCGCCGCATAGGAGCACCATGTGCAGAGGAATCCGAGGATTTTCGGCTCGAAGGCCTTCACCGCAGCAGCTCCGAAATCTCCGCGCATATTTGCTCCGTTGTAAAGTGCCTGTTGCGCGCGGACCCGCTCGGGCAGGCAGCCGCGCAGATCCCGCACCCCTTGCAGAGCACCTCGTTGACGACGGCGACGTGATTCGCGGCGTCATAGGCGATAGCCTTATACGGACAAATGCCGGCGCAGATCATGCATCCAGAGCAGACGTCGCCATCGATTTCAGCAGTTACAGGGGTTAACTCAAGTTTCCTGTCCGGAACAAGAGCGGAGAGAAGCTTTCCGGCTGCGGCAGCTCCCTGCGTTACCGATCTCCGGATATCCTTCGGACCCTGCGCGCAGCCCGCGACATATATTCCTTCGAGCGCTGTCGATACTGTATCAAGCATGGGATGCCATCCGGTGAAAAACCCGTGCCCGTCCCGGTGAATCTGCAAGATTTCCGAAAGCCTGTCCGAACCGTGAGCCGGAACCATCGGGGTGCAGAGGACCGCCATGTCAACAGATATTCTCCTCCGCTTCCCTGCAATATCGGGGCACGAGATGCTGATTCTGTTTTTCCCCTGACTGACCTTAATATCCATCGGCAGAGATGTCCTGATAATTCTGAAATTCTTCCAACCGGCGGGCGCGTTCAGAAACGATTGTCCGTCGCCGCCCGGCGCGCACCGGGTGGCGCGGAGGTCAAAGACTTTGACCTCCGGATGGCGTTTTCTTATCATGTGCGCCGCTTTTGCCGCATAAAGACAGCAGACCCCGTAACTATAATCCATTATTTTTTCATCCCCGTTGCCGGTGCAGTGAATTATTGCGATAGATTTTGGCCCCCTCGCATTTTTCATCAAAAGATTGCCGCCGGTCGGGCCGTTCTGGGACAGAATCCTTTCAAATTCAAGGCCTGTGTAAACATCGGGCATTATTCCGTAACCGGAATGGGAGATCATTGAAGGATCAAATGAGTCAAATCCGGTCGCGACAATAATCCCTCCAACATTCCTTTCGATGCATTTATCAGCTTCATCATAATCGATTGCGTCAAACCGGCAGGCCTCCCTGCAGACTGCGCAGTCCTGACCGTGAAAGCGAAGGCAATGCGCTATGTCGATGATGGGGACGTTGGGGAGCGCTCCCCGGAATGGAAGGTCGATTGCCTTCCTGTCGCTCATGCGATAATCGAACGCATTCTTCATAGTGACAGGGCATTGCTCAATGCATTCCCCGCAGCCGACGCACTTGCTGCTGTCCACGTGTCCGGCTTTTTTTTCTATGCTGACGGTAAAATTTCCCACAAACCCGGCGACTTCTTTCACTTCACTGAGGGTTAACACCTCGATATTCTCATGATGGAGGATTTCATCCATCATTGGCGCGAGCATGCACGAGGAGCACTCCATCGAGGGGAATGCCTCCTCATACTGCATGACTTTGCCGCCAATATAAGAATTCCGTTCAACCAGACGGACTTTCCTTCCGGAACGGGCCAGTATGAGCGCGGCCTCCATGCCGGCCACGCCCGCTCCGATTATAAGGGCGCCGGTATTGCAATCGATTGTCCGGGTCTCCAGCGGTTCATGCAGCGCCACCCGTTTTACGGCCGCCCGGATATGCAACCGGGCTTTTTCATTTGCATCGTCTTTATCCCTTATTGCCCACGCAATCTGCTCCCTCAGGTTCACCATTTGAAACAGATATGGATTGAACCCGCATTTTAAAAGGCAATTTCTGAAGGTTTTTTCGTGCTCCCTCGGGGTGCAAGCGGCTATGACAATGCGATCCGGTTTTTGACGCCTGACGTCGTCACAGAGAAAATTTTTGCCTTCCTGAGAACAGAGGAGATCATGTGCTTTGACGTAAGCAACATCATTGAGGCTGGAGGAGTACCCGGAAAGTTCGCCGATATCCAGGGCGTTGGAAATATTGGTGCCGCAGCTGCAAATGTAAACGCCGATCCGCTGCTTCATCAATTGTGCCCGTCAGCCATTATCAGGTAGCAATGCATTCACAGCGCCCCCGCTCTCTTATACAGGATTTCTGCCGGTTTTTGTTATACTGTATGGCGCTTTAGACGGCCTGCAGATATATATCGCGCCGCTGTGATAGTATATCAGAAAAAAAGATGGGCGGTTAGCTCAGCTGGGAGAGCGCCACGTTCGCAACGTGGAAGTCGGGGGTTCGAATCCCCTACCGTCCACCAGCCTTTTCCTTATTTTTCAATGCCTTCGTTTTCGCAAAGAGCGTCAACAGACCGTCAACACCGATTCCCTACGAGTTACTGACGAAATCAACCGAGACTCTTTTCAAACACTTTGCTTTATATCTCGATGAAAGGTAGAATTAGAGTCAAAGACTTTGATGTATGAGGGGTGATGAAAGTGAACGCCATTGAAATATTGAAAAGCAATGAAAGACTTATTAAGCAAAAATATGGTGTAAAGAAAATCGGTATTTTCGGCTCCTTTGCACGGAGCGAAGCACGGGAAGGCAGTGACATTGATGTCCTTGTGGAGTTTGAGTCAGGGTGCAAGACCTTCGATAACTTTATGGATCTGAAATTTTATCTTGAAGACATATTTTCTCGGAAATTGGATTTGGTAACCACCGATGCACTGAGACCACAATTGAAAGAAAATATTCTCAGAGAAGTCAGCTATGCGTAGAAGCTATATCCTGTACCTTGAGGACATCCTTGAATCGGCAAACAACATTCAAAATTACGTGGGGAATCTGTCTTATCAGGAGCTTATTGGAGACAGAATGAGACTGGATGCTATAGTTAGGAATTTTGAAATAATTGGTGAAGCATCAGGAAAAATTCCTCAAGATATACAGGAGAAATACGCTTTCATAGAGTGGCGTAAAATAGCTGATTTCAGAAATGTTCTCGCCCATGAATACTTTGGAATAGACCTTGAGATTATGTGGCAGATAATAAAAAAAGCCTCTTCTGGGAACCTTGTGGATAGGAATTGTTCATTCTTTTATTTTTATTGGA
>CAZKLK010000003.1:0-35149 GCA_964553535.1 uncultured Nitrospiraceae bacterium | reverse complement strand
CCATGGTTATTTAATCGCGCGCCGGCATTCGGGTGTCGAGGCAGTAAAATTTAGCTTGCGTATGCAGTTGACCTGAAGAATTATTATTGATTAAGATTCAAAAGAAATAATTTTATAGAAAAAATAACACCCTGTGCTCTTGGCACAGGTCCATAGTAGCGACCCACAGGGTTAACGCCCTGTGGTGTCGCAATGACTTTATGAACAATATCTGCACTTTTTGGGTGTATGCCCAAAAAGTGGGCTTACTGCGGATTTTTGGATGGATCAGACCGAGTTTATGATCTCTCCCGCCATCTCTCCAACCGGCAGGACTTTATCTGCAATTCCTGCATCTACGACAGCCTTCGGCATTCCATACACAATGCATGTCTCCTCGTTTTGCGCGAAAATCCTTCCGCCTGTCTTTTTCAGGGCGGTAAGCCCTTTCAGTCCGTCGTTACCCATTCCGGTGAGTATGACGCCGAGGGCTCTTCCGGGGAAACATTCAGCAACAGAAAGCATTAGGGCATCAACAGAAGGCCGATAAATAAAATCCTCCCTGTTTTCAGAAATCGTTACGACGGTTTCTATCGCGCGCTGCCTTCTCACTCTCATGTTTCCTCTGCCCGGTGCTATCAGGGCAATACCAGGTCTTACGGGCTCCCCCTCCTCAGCTTCCTTGACAACAATATTGCAAATCTGGTTCAGGCGTTCGGCAAATGGTCCGGTGAATGCCGGGGGCATATGCTGGGCTATGATGATCGGTACAGGAAAATCTTTCGGCATTTTCGGCAGTATTTCATGGAGAGCCTTTGGCCCCCCGGTAGAGGTTCCTATGGAGACGATGCCTATCCTCCGCTCAGAAGTTATGACCGGCGCAATACGCTGAGGCGCCTCCTGACTCCTCTGGACGGGAGATATCCTTATCCCCTTGTTTATTATATTTCTTTTTGCTATCTGCTTTACCTTGCTGATAAGAATTTCCTTTATCTTGACAATATTGATGGAGAGGTCAGACAGGTTTTTGGGGATAAAGTCGACAGCGCCAAGTTCGAGTGCATCCAGTGTCGCCTTTGCGCCTTCCGATGTCAATGAACTTATCATAATCACCGGAACAGGATCCTTTTGCATTATCTGCTTTAATGCCGAGATGCCATCCATCCTCGGCATCTCGATATCCATAGTGACAATATCCGGTTTTAGGCTTGCCACCTTCTCCAGCGCTTCAATTCCATCCTTCGCTGTACCGACGATCATTATCTCCTGTTCTGAAGAAAGCATGCTGGAGATGGCGTTTCTCATGAAGGCGGAATCGTCAACAATGAGGACTTTTATCATCGGTTAAAATCCGAAGTCCTTTAAAAGGTCATCAACACCAGCCTGGGATACCTTTTCAGGTTCTTTTGTTTCTGTTTTAGCCTGCTCCCCCTTCACTCCGAAAGTAGTAATCAGACGCATTAACTCTTCCTCGAGGTCTCCCACAAGGTTAATGACCTTTTTTATTGTCTGACCGGTAAGATCCTGAAAGGATTGCGTTGTAAGTACCTCTGTCAGATCGTCTTCAAGATTATTCTTAAAATCCCGCAGATATTTCACCGAACCTTCCGGCTCTTTTATATTTCTTATATGGGAAGCGAGGTCATCCATCATCAGAATATACTTTTCAACTATCTCCAGGGTCTTGTGTGTTGCCTCCTCCGTCCTGTCAATAACGAATTGGAGACTATCAATAGCATGGGGCATTGTTACAGTGGCTATCTCTTTGAACTTCGGATCAATAACCTCCTTGAACCCGCTAAGGGCATCATGAAGCTTTCTTGTAATCTTCCCTATTTCCTGAAAGAGGTCATGCTGCCCCTTCTTTATGATATTCTGAATTGAGACATGAGCTCTTTCATAATCATGGACCGCCAGTGCATTCATGAAGGCGATCATGTCATCAAATACAATGTAGCGCGGGTCATTGATGGATATGCCCTGTTTTTCGAAAAAATCCTTTATGGCGTGCAATTCCCCTCCCTTCGCTTCTCCTGACATTGACCGGGCGGTTTTCACCATTTCACCCTCCTCGTTGCCCGGCAGAACATCTATGAAACCCCCGAAGAGATTCGTGTCCTCATGCGGTATCAGAGTTCTCGTATTCAGGAGAATGACGAGCCTGTCAGAAACCCTGGCAACGCCGCTGACCTGCTCACGGTGTCCATTTAAAAACCCTTCGGTTGGTTCTATGGAAGATTCCTCGATATCGATAACCCCTGTCACCCCATCAACAAGTACACCATAGATGACATTCCCTGATGAGATAACAATCACTTTATCCCCTTTGTCTCCATCATGGTCAATACCCACGAGCTTCTTGAGATTGACAACCGGGATAATATTCCCCCTGAGGTTGGTGATCCCCTCAATATACGAAGGGGCTTGCGGTATTTTCGTGATTGGCGGGACATGAATGATTTCCCGGACTTTCATTACAGGAATTGAGTATTCATTGCCTTTGAGCTTGAATCCTATATGCTGCATCATATTGTTCTCCCTGAGTGTTCTATTTTCATCCTCCCGAATATGTTTCTCGATATCCCCGCAAGATCGAGTATCAGAACGACCTTGCCATCTCCCGCTATCGTTGCGCCGAGTGTATAGGGTGAAACTGCATCGATTCCCTTGATTGCCTTTATAAATACCTCCTCCAACCCGAGGAGTTCATCGACTGCCAGACAGAATTTTTTCTCTCCTACCGATACGACAACCGCGTAGCGGAAATCTGTATGATTTGGCCCCCCGTTCGCCAGTATATCCGACAGTTCCACAAACGGACAGACTTTCCCCCTGATATCGAGAACCTTCTGCCCCATCACATCCGTGATATCCCTATTCGATACCTTGAGTATTTCTTCTACAGGAGAGAGGGGGATTGCGTAGTGGGAACCGCTTGTTTTGACCATAAGGGCCTGGATGATAGCCAGTGTAAGTGGAATGGTTATTTTGAATGTCGTTCCGATATCTTTTCTGGTTGTTACCTCGACATACCCGTTGAGCTTGGAAACATTGGTCTTTACCACGTCCATACCGACACCGCGGCCGCTCAGTTCAGTCGCAAAATCAGCAGTCGAAAACCCCGGGGCGAATATGAGATTTATGGCACTTTCGTCTGTCAAGCGCTGTGCTTCCTCTTCTGTTATCAGCAACTTTTCTCTTGCCTTTTTCTTGACACGCTCAATGTCAATACCTCTTCCGTCATCAGATACCTCGATAATAATCTGGTTACCTTTTTGATAGGCGCTGATCGCGATGTTCCCTTTACGCGGCTTCTTCTTTGCCTCCCTCTCCTCAGGGGATTCAAGGCCGTGATCTATGGAATTCCGTATTATATGCACCATCGGATCGCCAATCTGTTCGATCACCGACTTGTCAACCTCGGTGTCCTCACCGGAGATGCTGAGGTTGACCTCTTTCCCGAGATTGCCTGATATGTCCCTCACGAGTCGTGGGAATTTGCTGAAGACCTTTTGAATGGGCTGCATGCGCATTTTCACAATTGAAAGGTGCATATCCGTGGTGACGAGATCGAGGAAAGCGACTGTTTCGTTAAGGCTCTCCGCAAACGGGAATTCCGTCTCTCTCTTTCCGAGATCGTTTACGATGTTTACAAGCCTGTTCCTCACAAGCACGACTTCGCCTGCCAGATCCATCACTTTGTCGATTTTATTTATATCAACCCGCAGTGTATGAAGCAGTTCTTTACGCTCCGGTGCGCCCCTCTCACTGCAAGGTTCCTGGGAATCATGAAGAGCCGTTCTATCACCGAAATCTTCGGTTTCCTGCATGATTGTATCAGGTGGACATGCAGAGTATGCCTCTGCCGGTTCCGATGATGCGGTGAGTGCATGATCAAGCTCTTTGAGTACGGAAGTGATATCTTCCTTTTCGGGGTCTTTGTCCTTTATGCGTTTAATAAGCAGCCTGATCATGTCCACACTTTTGAGAACTGCGTCAATGAGGTTTTTTGTAAGGGGGATGTTCCCGTCCCTGAGTTTCTTGAGGATATTCTCAGAGCTGTGCGCAACATCAACGATAGACTGGAAACCAAGAAACCCTGCAGCCCCTTTGATTGTATGCATGCTCCTGAATATCTCGTTCAGGATATCCTTGTCATATCCTTTTGCCTCGAGCCCGATAAAGAGCGGGTCTATCCTGTCCAGAGACTCCTCAGCCTCTGTGATGAACTCCCCGATTATCTCTTCCATCTCATCAGGCATAATGAACTCCTCCGATAATCGTTGTCCCGTGCTCCATGGCCCTACTTGCCGAGTTTCTCGAATATCCTGTCCATCTTCTCCTTCAGTACCTCAGCAGTAAAAGGTTTAACAACATAATTGTTCACACCCGATCTGATGGCCTCAATCACCTTATCCTTTTCCGCCTCAGCGGTAACCATGAGGAAGGGAATATTCTTTAGGGCCGGATCAGCCCTGACAGCCTTGAGAAGATCTAATCCGTCCATGTTGGGCATGTTCCAGTCAGATATGACAAAACCGAAGCCGCCCATTTTCAGTTTCGCATATGCTTGAGCGCCATCCTCTGCCTCCTCGATATTTTCAAAGCCGATCTGCTTGAGTATATTCTTGGTGATACGCCTCATTGTCGAAAAATCATCCACTACGAGAATCTTCATCTTATAATCAGGCATTGTCCCTTCCCTCCCTTGCAAAGAACTCCCGCAGGATGGTCTTGATATTATGTGTCACATTTTCAGCAGTTACGGGTTTTACAATATAGCCATTTGCACCAGCCTGGAAAGCCCTTGTGCGCTCTTCAGGATCAGCCTCCGTCGTTACCATGAGCATCGGCAGTGAGGCCCAGTTGGGATCAGCCCGTATGGTTCTTACCAGCTCGACGCCGTCCATGTAAGGCATGTTGAGGTCCGTCAGGATCATTTGAACAGTATTGGTGGCAAGTTTCTCTATTGCATCAAGACCGTTATCCGCAGTTATCACCTCAAATCCTTTGGACTTGAGGTAAAGGCTGAGAATCTTTCTCGTCGTCTGACAGTCGTCTACAATCATAATCTTCATGATTACACCTTCTGGTACACAATGACTTTGTTTATAATGACAGGCCTGAATGCCCTCGTGATGCTGTGGAGACTCTCCGATGCTCCTATAAAGAGAAATCCCTTCGGCTTCAGACAGTTATACAGAAGTGATACAACTTTCTGCTTTGCCTTATCATCAAAATAGATAAGCACATTGCGGCAGAAAATGACGTCCTTTCCTGTCATTAACATCATCTTTTTCTCATCCAGGAGATTGATCTGCTGGAAGTTGACCTGATTTTTAATAGATGGAGAAAGTTCGAAGGTCTGCCCATGTGCGGTGAAATATTTATTGAGATATGCTCCAGGCACATTTCTTACGGAATATAGATTATAGACTCCCCGTCTGGCAGATTCGATAACGCCTTTACTGATATCAGAAGCGCTCACCTCGGAACGGACAGCAACCTGTTTTTCCTTAAGAAGCATTGCGAGGGTATATGGCTCTTCTCCGGTTGAACAAGCTGCCGACCATACCCTTATATCCTTCTTTCCATTCTGCTCTATAACTTTCGGCGCGATAACATCAATGAAAAGGTCGGTCTGCTGGGATTCCCGGAAAAAAAATGTCTCGTTTGTCGTTATGGCATCGAACAGCCGGTCAATTTCTTTTCCGTTCAGGCTGTATTGGATCAGATACAGGTAATCTTCAAAATTCGAAAGACCGTTTTCCTGAAGTCTTTTAGTCAGTCTGGTTTCTATAAAATACTTCTTTGAATCGGTGACAAAAATCCCGCACTTCTGATAGATTAAATCCCTGAGCTGCTTGAATGTCGAATCACGAAGTATCATGTTCAATCCTGTTAAGTTATGTGAACCGCCGTTACCACGTCTGATTCCCGATTGTTTCTGCATTCTGAATGAAACGGATTGCCTCGGACGCCTTTTCCCGTATTTCCTGGTCATGATGCTGGAGAAGGGGAGTAATGAGATCGAGTGCTTTCTCACTGCCGATGTTAGCGATCGCCTCAATCGCTGAAAGGACAACCGGGAGTGCGCCGTCATCGAGGGAGGATGCAAGCACACCAAGCATATCCTCGTTTGAGGATCGTCCGAATGCCTTTACTGCCTGAAGCCTTACCCAGTCGTTGGTGTCTTTCAGAACCGGCGTTAACTCCTCATAGCGGTGCAGATCAGCCATCCCCCGTATAGCAACACTTCTGACCTCCGGTTGCGAATCGTGCAGGGCCTCTTTAAGCTTTATATATGCACTTTCGTCGTGGATTGTACCGATTCTCGAAAGCGCTGCTATTCTTACACCGAGGTTCATATCCTCTGAGAGTCTGAGGAGAACATCTCGGTTCTGTGAGTACATGGCGATTATTTCCTTTACGGTATCACTGTATCTGTCGAGATTTGAGAACAGGGATGCCGGATCAATCGTAAGGAGTGTTTTCACCGCCTCTTCAAGGACATCGTTATATTTCTCCGATTCAAGGAGTTTCAAGAGGGGTTCAACGGATTCCGCGTCACCGATCTGAGCCAATGCTGTAACCGCCTCCCTCCTGACATGCCCGTCACCGTCCTGGATGGCATTTATAATCTCCCGCTTCGCCTCGTATATTTTCATTTTCCCGAGCGCCCTGACAGTCGCGCAACGGACGCCGCTCAATCTGTCATTTATCAATTTCATGAGGGAGGGTACGGTGTTCTTACATCCCATCTCACCGATTATGTCTATTGCGAGTGTTCTGCCACGATACCTGAGTGACGGATTGTGGAGAATATCCGTGAAACCCACGGTGCATCCGAATTTTCTGAGGGTATCCCTAATAATATGCAATCTTTCTTCACTCTCCGGCTCTGATTGATCGAGCGATCCGGCAATATCAATGATGTGTGGGAGTGCCCGGTCTTCCTTGATTTCAACCAATCCACGCAGGGCAATGATACGATCATCCCAATCACCATCGGTAAACAATTCAATCAGGGAATCGGAAATCCCCGGCATCTTCGGTATAAAGCCGATCTGTATGAGGCTCCTGATGGCTGCCATCTTTTCGATGCCCTCCGCCTGTTCTGCATGCCTTGCAAGGGCATCACACGCCTGAAATGAACCTATTGTGCCGAGGACATTGATTGCGGCATATCTCACTGCTTCTGATTGCATCATCAACAGTGATGTTATCTCTTCAATTGCTGATTCATCTGCGATTTTAGCAAGTGACTCGAGAGCTGCGAAGCAAACCCATTCTTCATCCCTTAGGGCCTCGATCAGATGTGGTGCTCCATCATTGTAGCGGAGAGACCCGATCGCCTTTGCCGCTGCGACTCTCACATTAACATCAGGGTCGCCCCTGAGTATCGCAAGGAGATGAGCGTGATCGGTGCAGTATCCTATCTCCGAGATGAGGTCAATGGCAAACTTGCGGACATCATTGTCTTTATCGGAAAAGAGTTCCTGAAGCATAGGGACAGCCGCTGTTCCTATCTCTTTCAGGATGATCACTGCAGTATTTCTCAGATACGGCTCCCCCCTCAGGAGCGGCAGAATCATATATGCAGTCACCTCGCCGCCTATGGAGATGATGGAATGCATTGCTGCATCCTGAACGCCTGGGTTTTCATCCTTCAGCAGCTTGATAAGGTGATAGATAGCCCTTTCATCGGCTCCTGACAAAGCTTCCGCCGCCGATCTTCTCCGCGATGCATCAGCATGCGCAAGGTCTTTGATCAATCGAAAAAGTCTTTTTGCTGTGAGAGTCATGTCTTTATCAATCTTATCGGAACATGTCATCCGCACTTTAGACTGCGGAATGTGCTTCAAATCCTGCCTTCAGGCGGGTAATCGCCTGGCTGTGCAGCTGGCATACTCTCCCTTCAGTAAGATTGAGCACCTTGCCAATCTCTTTCATGGTCATCTCTTCCCGGTAATACAGGGAAAGGATAAGCCTCTCCCGTTCCGGAAGTCTATCTATCAGCCGGGTCAGTGCCTTCATCATGTCATTCTGCTCATATATCTCAAGTGGGGTTCTGGCACTCTCGTCAGGGATGCATTCCATGATGCGTGAGTCATGGTCTTCTTCTCTGCTTTTAGCAAATGCCTCAAATCTCAACGTGACGCCGGTATGCGAACTCTGCATGATCCTGTAATGTTCATCGAGGTCGATATCGAGAGCTTCTGCCACTTCTTCAGGTTCCGGGGCCCGGCCGAGTTTTTTTTCAATGTCCTCGTACGTTTTTTTGACAGAGCTTATTTTCTTTTTCATGGTCTTTGACAGGGGATCATGAGCCCTGAGTTCATCGAGCATGGCGCCCCGTATCCGGTATTCTACAAAGGTATTGATCTTAACCTCGCCTTCACGGTACCGGTTGAGGGCTTCAAGAAGGCCGATGATTCCGACACTCATGAGATCCTTGACAGTAAGATGGGGAGGTAATCTCCATGCTAATCTGTATGCGGTATACTTTATGAAGGGGAGAAAGTCGTTGATGATCTTTTCTTTGTCTTCCTCGTTAAGCATATTCTTTCCCCCGGTCACTCCCTTCATTGCGCTGAAGCAGGTACGGCAGACAGAAGATTTCCTATGAAAAACTGCAAAGTTCCTTTTACCGTGTCTCTGGGGGTCAGCATTTTCGACGCGACATGCATAATCTGCTTTGACGCCGGGCTATGCGGAAATATTTCAACAAACGCCTTCTGTGCCTTCACTGCTTTCTTTACATCTGCATCACATGGGATATAGCCAAGATAATCAAGAGATACATTCAGAAACTTATCTGCTGCAACGGACAAACGCCTGAATACTTCAACCCCCTCTTCGGCATGCTTCGCGGAATTGACAAGGATGAAAAACTCCTTTTCCTGATACCTGGTTGAAAGCACCTTTATCAGTGCGTAGGCATCGGTAAGCGCAGTCGGTTCCGATGAGGTGATGATAATAATCTCCTGCGCGGCGATACAGAAAAAAGCAACATTTTCCGATATGCCCGGCGCTGTATCAATGAGCATGACCTCGATATCGGAGTCAAAGGCATCAAATTCTTCCAGTATCCTCAACCTCTGGAATTCATTGAGCGAGGTCAATTCCTGGATACCGGAACCGGCTGGGAGCACCTTGATGCCTTGCGGACCATCGATGATGACGTCCTTCAAACTCATCTCCCCTTTGAATACGTGCTGAATGGTGTGGGCAGGTGCCAATTGGAGCAAAACATCAATACTGCTCAGACCGAGATCAGCATCCATAACGAGCACTTCCTTGCCGAGCTTTCTCATTGCAACAGCAAGATTTGCAACCACATTGGTTTTCCCCACACCTCCCTTTCCGCTGGCAACTGCAATCGTTTTGACGTATTTCTTTCTGCCATGTTTTTCTTTTAACATTCGTAGCACCTTTTCTTGAGAATTAGATTTACAATCCTGTTGACTGAAGCGGGTTCTATATCATCGGGCACTTTCTGTCCGGTTGTGAGGAAAGCAACAGGCTTCTGGTAGATTAGCAAGAGATTATAAAGTGATCCGAATCTCACGGATTCATCGACTTTAGTAATGGACAGATAATCAACAGGCAATTTTCTGTAATAGCGAAACGTCTCTGTCATAAATTCATCATCATAGTTCGCGCTCATGAGAAGGTGGAGTTCGAGAGGAAAGCCGATCTGAAAATGGTGGAGCAGCTCATTGATATGCTCCTCATCGTTCGGGTTCCTCCCCGACGTATCGATCAGGATAATGTCTCTGGCACCTGCAAATCCTGAAAGACTGTTTCTCAGTTCCTTCCCGTTCGAGACGACGGAAAGCGGTATTCCAAGGATTTTTGCATATATCCTTGCCTGCTCGATTGCACCGATACGATAGGTATCGAGAGAGACTATTGCAACCCTTTTGCCGTTCTTCATTGCACGGGCTGCGAGTTTTGCAATCGTTGTAGTTTTCCCCACACCTGTCGGTCCGATGAACATGAGGGCCCTTGCCTGAATTTGAGAATCCTGCATTCCTGTGCAAACCGCACTGAAAACATCGTGGTCGGCTACTCTGATATCGGATGAGAGCAGGGAAGGAATATCATCCAAGTCCCGGGCTGTTTCACACAGTCTGAGTGCAAATTCTTCCCTGAGTGCTCTCTCCCTGAGGAAGTTCAGTATTATCCTCTTGTTCAAGGGCAGGGACATAACATGCCTTCTGTCATCCATGTACGCCGTCTCCTTGTTGGATGTCCGGAATACCCCTCCCCCTTGATTACCGGCGGAATGATAAGGGTGTTCACGTTTCACCGACACTGTAAAAGGAGGATTGATCCCGTGTGAGCCAAAACCATTGATTCTCTCATGCACATAGTTCTTGTTTTCAATGTCCGTGCTCTTTGCCATGCCGCCGTTGCCTATGTGCGCAGACAGGCTGCGGGACTGATGAAGCTCGTAATCGATCGCGGCGGTTACCTCGACATATGGCCTGAGACCCTTTTTCTCCTCAGTAGCTAAAATAACTGCGTGTTCGCTCAATTCCTGTTTCACTAACCGCAGCGCTTCCGTAAAATTCCTTGCCTTGAATTTCTTAATCTTCATACCTCACCACTCCTGTTACCTGAAGTTTTACTGACGGGGATATTTCTGCATTTGACAGAACAACCAGAGAGGGGAGAAACCTCTCGGTGATCTTGCGGAGAAATTTTCTGACCTGCGCAGAGCAGAGGATGATCGGCTGGATACCTCTTGCAGCATTGTCGGTAATAATCCTCTCGGTTGCCTTCAGCAGCTTGCTGACTATGTCGGGGCTTATCGCGCCATTCGCCTCCAAGGCCTGTGCGAGAGCCTTCTCATACCTTGGGTCGAGAGTAATAACCTTTATGTCCTGCCCGGACGTGATATATTGTTTGGTAATGTACCGTGAAAGGGCCTGCCTCACATGCTCGGTAAGCATATCGGGGTCCTTCGTGGACGGAGCATAATCAAGGAGTGTCTCAAGGATTGTAATTTTGTCATTTATAGCAACCCTCTCCTTCAGCAGATTTTGAAGCACGCGCTGTACACTCCCCAGGGTCATCTGGGTCGGAATGAGTTCATCGACAATCTTCGGATATATTTTTGAAACCGCATCAAGAATATTCTGGACCTCTGACCTCGTTAAGAGTTCCCAGACATGGGATTTAACCAGCTCGGTGATATGTGTAATAATGACCGTTGCGGGATCCACCACCATGTATCCTTTCATCTGAGCATGTTCTACATCCTTGCCGCTTATCCAGAATGCCGGCAAACCGAATGCCGGCTCTTTAGTCGGTATCCCCTCTATCGCTTCCGCCTTTTGGGAAGCGACAGCCAGAAAGTGATCCATCATAACCTCACCTTTTCCCATCTCCATACCGCGTATGAGAAAGCTGTACTCGTGGGGACGGAGCTGAAGATTGTCCTTGATATGGATGGCCGGGATAATGAAGCCGATTTCATGGGCAAGCTGCCTTCTCATCGCCTTTATTTTATTCAGGAGCTCCGTCTTCCCGGACTCGACAAGGGGTATAAGCCCGTACCCGATCTCAAAAGTGAGCGGGTCTATCTCCATGAATGATTCTATAGACGGTTCCGGGACCTTTGCCGGCTGCTCTTCCTCCTCCTTTTCAGCAGAAGGCTTGGACAGCACATATGCGAGGACGCCTGATGCTGCAGATAAGAGAAAGAATGGCAGATGGGGAAGTCCGGGAACCATTGCAAGGATTATCATAACCGCTGAAGCGGTACCAAGCGTCTTTGGATTCAGGAGTATCTGACGTGATATATCCTTGCTCAGATCCGTCTCTTTCCCCGCGCGGCTTATAACAAGACCTGCAGCGGTTGAAACAAGGAGGGCGGGCATCTGGGATATAAGGCCGTCACCAATCGTCAATATGGTAAATGTTGTTGCAGCCTCGGAAATTGTCATCCCTCTTTGCAGGGTGCCGATGACAAAACCTATAATGATATTGATTGCGGTAATTAATAACCCTGCGATCGCTTCACCCCTGACGAATTTACTCGCGCCATCCATAGCCCCGTAAAAATCTGCTTCACGGGCAATATCCGCCCGCCTTTTTCTCGCCTCTGATTCATCAATGAGGCCGGAGTTGAGGTCGGCATCGATGGCCATCTGTTTTCCGGGCATTGCATCGAGTATGAACCGGGCGGCGACCTCTGCAATTCTTCCTGCACCCTTTGTGATAACGACAAAGTTTACTATTACAAGTATGAGAAATATGGTCAGGCCTACCGCATAGTTTCCCCCGACGACAAAACTGCCAAAGGATTTGATGACCTGCCCCGCAGCATCGATACCCTCATTCCCCTTCAGGAGTATGAGCCTTGTTGATGCAATATTGAGGGAAAGCCTGTACAGCGTTGTTATGAGAAGAATCGACGGGAATACCGAGAAATCAAGGGGCTTTTTTATGTATATGCTCGTTATGAGTATCACGATCGAAACAGACAGGGACAGGGAGAGGAAAATATCGAGCACAAAAGGCGGGAGTGGAAGCACCATCACACCCAAGATGACCAGAACGCCTAAGGCGACAAAGATATCCCCTTTATTCTGAATATAACCGGGGAAATTCAAAAAATACTCCTTCGCATTTGGCAGCCGGTCTCCCCGGTATCCGGGGATCCGTCTCTGTTTCTGTCCGGTGACGGAAAATTATTTTCCAAGTTCACTCCGTTCACGCAACTCCCCTAAGCGTGTAAATATATGCGAGTATTCTTGCAACAGCCCTATACAATGCTTCCGGTATATAAGAATCGAGTTTCAGTTTATAGAGGACCCTCGCAAGCGGCTTATCCTCTACAACAGGGATACCATATTTCCTTGCCAGCTCTTTTATCCTCTCGGCTATGAACCCAGCCCCTTTTGCAATTACCTTCGGAGCCGACATCTCGTCTTTCTTGTATCTCAAGGCAACCGCAATATGAGTGGGGTTTGTGATGACAACCGTTGCTTTAGGTATTTCCTGCATCATCCGGCGCCGTGCCAACTCTTTCTGAATGCTTTTTATCCTTGCCTTTATGATCGGATCACCTTCTGTTTCCCGGTACTCTTTCTTCATCTCTTCCCTCGTCATTTTCAGGGAGTTCTCGAATTTCCACCGTTCGGTGATATAGTCAGCGACCGCGATTGCGAGAAAAACGACAAAGGCAATGAGAACAGTTTTTGCGATGATGCCGCCCGCGACAGCCTGTATCTGAACGATATCCAGAGCCGCAGTGGCAGGGAAGACCGGGAGGGACTTCTTAATAATGTAAAAAAAAATCATTCCGCCCAGAATGAATTTCAGAAGGCTTTTCAGAAATTGTATAAGTCCGTGCCGGGAAAAGATCCTCTGTATTCCCTTCAACGGATTAAGCATCTCAACCTCGATGCTTATGGGCTTCAATAATATCCCTCCCTGTGCTGCACCGGTCAGAACGGCGAATGTACAGGCCAGCCCCAGCAATGGCATCATAAGCAACATGGATTCTGATGCAGCGACCTGCATTACGGTAACCGGGTCTCTTCCGTACCGGAGGCTGAGAAGATTGCCCGTCAATAGGGAGAGCTTCTTGAGGAAGATGTTTCCCGCAAAATAGAAAAATATGATGACCCCGGCCATCGAAGCCATTGAGATGAGCTCCCTGCTCCGGGCAATCTGCCCCTTCTCCCTCGCCTTTTGCCGCTTTCGGGGTGTTGCCTGTTCTGTCTTTTCTTCGTATTCGAACATGGTTACCCTCTCGCGAGTGAGATGATCTTCACCATCTCATCTTTCATGACACTGAAATGATTCCCGATTACGGTCACCATGACAGGCATGCTCATGAGAATGACTATAAACCCGACAAACAGATAAATAGGATATCCGATAAAAAAAATATTCATCTGGGGCGCTGCCTTATAGAGAAAACCGAGAAGCAGGCTCGAGATGAGCATGGATATTACTACGGGTGCGCTTATCTTCACTGCCAGGAGGAAGATCATTCCGCCGATCGAAATCACCTCTGCAGCGATGTTGCTTATTGCCACATGCCCGGCAGGAAGCCATTCATAGCTCCTGACAAATATATAGATGAGATCATGGTGTGCATCCATTGCGAGAAAGATGAGCATCGTGATGATCCCGAACACTTGTGCTATCTCGGTGGAATGCCCCACTTCCGGATTGAAAACGGTAGCCAGTGAGAGCCCCATTGCATTGCTCATTACCTGGCCTGCCATATCAACTGCCAAAAAAACAAATCGTGCCACAAGGCCAAGCGCTATCCCCAAGATGATCTCACGCATAACCAGGGATGGAATATCTGCCTGTGCCACCTTGAAATCAATAACCGGAGCCAGGACAAGGGCAATGGCAACGACCAAACCTATCTTGAATTGTGCGGGAACGTTCCTGCTCCCCAAAAAAGGGAGCATGCCAATAACAATTCCTGCCCTCAGGAATATGAACATAAAATTAGCAATATATGGTCCTATAATGTCCATCTGATCCTGTCGAATAACAGCTTCAAACTTCTCCCCTCTTTCCGCACATGGCTTTTTTCTTTTCACATGCCGGCCATGAAAGGGGCTTGGTCACTTCACATATACGGGTATCTTCTCAATGAGACCGGTAGTAAAGGTGATCAGTACTCTCGATATCCACGGGAAGAATATGAACAGGCAGAGGAATACGGCGATAATTTTCGGAACAAATGTAAGCGTGAAGTCCTGTATCTGTGTCACTGCCTGAAAAAGACTGATCACCAGACCTACGAGCATACTGACAAGCAGTGCAGGCCCTGAGACAAAAAGGATTGTCTTGAAAACTTCCGAAGAAATTTCCTTAACTACATCCAGTGTCACTGGAAGCTCCTTACTATGGATCCAACGATGAGGTTCCACCCGTCAACGAGCACAAAGAGGAGGAGTTTGAAGGGAAGCGATATGAGTACAGGTGGAAGCATCATCATTCCCATAGAGAGCAATATGCTCGAAACGACCATATCGATCACAAGAAACGGCAGATAGATAAGGAAGCCGATCTCGAAGGCGGTCTTCAGTTCACTGATAGCAAAAGCAGGCACAACAATTTTCAACGGGATCTCTTCAGGCTGGTTTTGACCCTTCTCCCTCGCTATGTTCAAAAAGAGAGCCAGATCCTTCTCTCTCGTCTGTTTGAGCATGAAACCTTTAATAGATGGTTCAGCCCTGTTGAAGGCTTCCTGCATCGTGATCTCCTTGTTCATGAATGGAATGACCGAGTCTTTTGTAATGATATCGATCGTTGGAGACATGATGAAGAGAGTCAGGAAAATGGCGAGGCCTATTATGACGGGGTTTGGCGGTATCTGCTGTCCTCCAAGCGCCTGACGCAGAAAAGCGAGGACAACCACAATCCTCGTAAACGAGGTGAACATGATGAGAATTGCCGGGATAAGCGATAGAAAGCTTATTACCAGGAAGACTTCTACAAGTGGACTATTTATATTCATTGCTTGTCAAGGTGTCGTTTTATAGTTCTCAGTTTGTGCAGCTTTTGGTCAATTTCCTCTGTGAATTGTGTTCCCAGCTCATGCTCACTCATTGTCTTCAACAACTTGATGTCTGTCGACGTAACTGCGACAAGCAGGATTTCGGGACCGATCTTGAGAGCAGCAATACCTTTCCGGGGGCCAAAGGACTGGTAGGAAAGCACATTCATGAGAGAGGACTTTGCATGCCTCTTTCTGAGAATATACCCGGCAACTGCAATGATTCCGACTACCGCAATGAGCGCTACCGCCATCTGCAGGTATGCGTCGATCATTTGAGCTGCTTGATCCTCTCTGTCGGACTAATAATATCCGTCAGCCTTACCCCGAACTTTTCATTGACTACGACAACCTCTCCCCTGGCGACCAGTTTATTGTTGACAAATATTTCCATCGGCTCGCCTGCGAGTTTTTCAAGCTCGATTACTGAACCCTGCCCAAGCTGCAACAGATCCTTGATAAGCATCTTCGTCCTTCCCAGTTCCACGGAAATCATGAGCGGTATATCCATAAGGAACTCGATATCCCGTTGAGGGGAAGGCTCAACTTTTTCTGTCTTTAACTCCTGGAATTTCGGTTCTTCAGCCGCCTCGGGCTTATCAGTCATGCTGCCTCCTTTTTAAGTTGTCTTCGTAACCTTTATTGCCTGATTGCTTCTGCTGTATCCCGGGACTCCGAAAAACTTGGGTATACCTTCTACTTTGACGATAAGTTCATCGGTAATGAATTTGCCAAGTGGAATAACGCTCCCGATATTGAGATTCATCAGTTCGCCAAAGGGCAACTCCACCTCTCCAATTTCAGCTGCAATTTCGACGCTGGAATCCATAATCATCTCCTTGAGTTGTGCAACCCACCGCTGATCAACCTCAACCTTGTCACTCTGGATCCCTGAATAGAGATTTTCTTTTACAGGTTCTATCATGGAGTAGGGTATGCAGAAAAAAAGCTTCCCCGTAAAGTCTTCGACTTCGACATGAACCTCTATCTTGATGATAATCTCACTAGGGGTAACAATGGTTACAAACTGGGGATTCATTTCAGAACCGACATACTCAGGTTTGATCTGAGCTATGCTGTTCCATGCCATGGCCAGATCACCCAGTGCGGTAGTCACAACCTTCTTGTTTACCCGCTGCTCTATCGGCGTGAAAGACCTCCCCTCGGATTTAACATATTGAGCCGACGCACCCCCAAAAAAGAACTCCACAAATGCGAATACAAGGGGCGCTTCTATCACAAGGAGAGCATATCCCTTCAATGGCTCCATCTTGAATATATTGATACTCGAGGGATAAGGGATTGTATTCATGAACTCCCCGAATTTGATTGTCTGGACGCTCTGGGTTCCGATGCCGACAAATTTCATAATGAGGGTAGAGACAGAATTTCTGAAGAAGCGGGCAAACCGTTCATTCGCGATTTCCAGACCGGGCATCCTCCCGCGAATGATGCGCTCCTGACTCGTAAGGTCATAGGACCTTATCCCGGAGAGTATTTTATCCCGCGCTGTTTCTGTATCTATGTCACCCGACTGTACGCCTTTAAGCAGCGCATCAACTTCATCCTGGGACAGTAATTCATTCATTGCATTACAAACTCGGTAAAATAAATATTTTTAATAACATTCTTGCCGATCACCTGGTTTGCTCTCAGGATAATTTCATCCTTGAGCTGAAGCTTGCCTTCAGGGCTCGCTATCGATTCAGTAGATTTGCTGCTTATAAGGATAATAATTGCATCTTTTATCTGGGGGATTTTTTCGGTTACTATTTGCTGGTATGAAGCGTCTGTGAGCTCGAACTGAATGTTCACCTTCAGAAATCGTCCGTGTTCAGCGAGATTGAGAACAAAAGGGTCAACCGCAACAAGCACAGCCTTCTCAAGATGTTCCTCCTTTTTCTTACTTCCCTCTTCACCGCCCCCTTTGCCTTTTGTCAGCAATGTATAAGTGATAAAACCGCTCGCTGAAAGGGCCAGAATGATGCCTGCTATGACGAGGAGCAATTGCTTTTTCCCCTTCCGAGGTTTTACCTGTTGAGGTTCTTCCGACTCAATTTCGGGTTTCTCGTCCGCCATGTTTAAGCCCCCTGTTCGTCAGTATTACAGATTCGACCTTCCTCTATCAAGGAGTATGCCTATATGTATCTTATTGATAAATAACATTATTTTTTCCTGCGTTATACGTATACAGGTTGTTGTCCGTCAAAGAAATGACTCAGTGATAGTTTTTCAACAAAAAGTGGATTGGATGTGAAAGAAAAGGGGCGAACGGGCGTTCGCCCCTGCCAAGAAACAGTGTCAGTTACCGTTTCAGGTTTACTAACTCCTGCATCAGCTCATCGGTAGTCATTATGACCCTTGAGTTTGCCTGAAATCCCCTCTGAGCAGAAATCATTTTTACAAATTGCTCAGCAAGGTCAACATTGCTAAGTTCGAGGGTATTGGAAAGTACCCTTCCCAATCCGGAAGAGCCTGCCTTCCCTACAACGGGCTGGCCCGAATCAAAAGACTCCCCGTAGAGATTTCTTCCTAATTTGGAAAGCCCGTGGGGAGCGATAAATTTTGCCATGGCAATCTGTCCTAAAGCCCTCATCTGACCATTGGTAAATATGCCCGTTATTATCCCTTCTTCAGATATGGCAATATTCCTCAAATTACCCGCCGCATATCCGTCCTGATTCAAGTTCAGAACCCCGAATGCCGACGCAAACTGCGTTGTACCGTCAAGGCCGCTCCCTGCCAGTGACTCTCCAGTCCCCGAACCATAATTGAAAGAAATGGATTGTGCAGCAACCGCAACGCCGAAATTGAAATTTATCGCCGTCCCGCCGTTATCATTAATCAGCGCGCCATTCAGATCAAATGTGAGCATCTGTGTCCCAGCATCAACAAGTTGTGAAGGATTGGCGGCATCCTGATGAGTATAATGAACAGTCCAGGCATTATCTGCGGTCTTCTCAAAATAGAGCGTTATCTGATGGGCCCCGCCTTGCGAGTCGTATACCGCTATCGTATGGGAAAAATTATAGTTGGCCGGATCATTGTTTGTTCCGTCGCCATTACCATCCAGAGTGAATGGAGTTGCCTGAGCATCCGAAACCGCATTAAGGTTGATGGCGACGCTAACATTTGTCGTTGCCCGCGCAAGGCTCTGCCTGCTCTCAATTGTTAAATTTTCTATTGTCCCGGTGATATTGCCCGCCGTGTCAGCGAGGTATCCCTGGAGCACAAGCCCATCAGGATTGACAATGTTGCCGTCCTTGTCGAGGGAGAAATTGCCGGCCCTTGTATAGTACTTCGCCCCACCATCGCTGACAATAAAAAATCCGTCTCCTTCAATCCCCATGTCAAGGGCGTTCGCAGTGCTCTGAAAAGATCCTTGCGTGAAAAGCGGGGAGACGTTGCTCACAAGAACCCCGCGCCCTATCTGCAGGGAACCGGTGGTTCCGGCCAAAACATCGCCAAACGTAGCCCTGCTCCCCTTGAAACCTATGGTATTGAGATTTGCGATATTGTCTCCGATAACCGATAGGGATACCCCGTTGGCACTCAAGCCGCTTACTGCTGAATACAATGATGTAAGCATATTACACACCTCCTCCTTTTATTTCCTGAATATCGCTGAGCTGAACCTTGACCCGCTCATCAATGATGAGATAGGTAAGGTTGTTTTCGAATGTGATCCCTGTAACAGTCCCGAAAGTCATGGTTTCTGCACTGACCTGATTCCCTGACGCATCAAATGCTTCAATTGAGAATGAGTACTGGCCATCCGGAAGAGTATTCCCCGAAGAATCCCTCCCGTCCCACAGGACACTCTGGTTCTTTGCCGCCTGATGTGCCAGTGAAATTTCCCTCACGAGCCTTCCGCTGGGATCATGTATGCGGATTGTTCCTTTCACAGCTTCCTGTGCGAGAGAATACCCTATTTCCGCAGTTCCTTGCAGAAGAACTTTGTTGCCCGATATTCTTACAACTTTTCCGATAAGGCCGGCCGTCAGCGTATTCTGGAGGGAATTCTGGTACAGGAGAAGATCATTTAACTTCTCGCCGACATTGTACAGCTGCTCGAGAGAACTGAACTGTGCCAACTGCGATGTGAACTCTGTGCTGTTCATAGGATTGAGTGGGTTCTGAAAACGCAACTGCGTTGCAAGCAGCTTCAGGAAATCATCCTTGCCAAGAGTCTTGTCCCCGGGCATGCCCTGCGACAACGTGCTCCTGTCACCGGTTGCTGATATCTGCATATGTCCTCCTTTCAGACAAAGATGCTTACTAATCCGTTTGCTGGAGCGTGATATTGCGTGTTGACCAAGGGTGACATCTTTATGATCCCTGAATCGTCCTGTCTCATGGCATCATTCATCCCGCCCCTTTTTCCTCTCAGGAAAACCGAAAAGCTTCCAACCTGGAGACCTTCATGAATCAACGACTGGAGTAATCCGCTGAGGTTTCTCTCTATCAGATTCTTTCCGGTCTCATCGGATGTCTGTATCTGTGCATTAATCACACCCCTGTTGAGTATTAGGTCAATCCTGAGTTCCCCAGCGCCATCTGTATCGAGAGTGATCTCAATTGATGCATCGCCTTTTTTGAATATGGACTGTATATTCTCTTCAGCATGGGAAATACGTGGAGGTTCCTGTAATGGGCTTACCTCCTGAGCATTCTCCTGGCCGCCCGCTTTTTCAATATAGGGGATCACATTTTCAGAAGGAGCTGCCTCAGTGGTTATTGGCAATCTCCTGTTTTCATTGCCATGTTGCCAATTGTCCGGTGACAACTCACCGGCGGATACAGCCAATCTGCGGACAAACATTGATGTTATATGGGCGCCGGGATATGACTCACTCAGTTTATTAGCAGGAATTGGTGTTATTGGTTCTTCTGATACAACAAGTGGTTTGTTCCGTTCTTCCCCGGACAACAGTCTGTTATCCCCGGTTGCATTGCAGAGGGTGCCGACTTTTGTTATCTCTGTCTCCTCCTGCTCTGAATATCGTGAAATGAGCATATAGTTATTTTCCAGGGCAGGCTGATATATCTCTGAAACATTCCCACTGTCACGAATAAGAATTTGAGTATTTTCCGGTTCAGGTGCAAAGGAACTCCGGATTCCTGCTTCCGGGTATGTTCGTAAGGACTGACCAACAACACCCGTCTGCTGCTGGACATTATCCCTGCTGTACTGCGGGTGCTGTCCTGAAAAATTATCGGCGATCCCCGGATCAGGCAGGGATACATTCATTTTCTTGCCGCTGTCAGCAGGAGCATGCTCAAGCTCATTGCCGGTCTGATCGTTCACTCTTTTCAGTCCATCCGCAGGCACTATATCATCCTCAACGCTTTCCTGATTGTCAGACTCGAACTGAGGGAACAAGACGTGAAGCATTTCATTCCCTGGAGCAGTATAAACCCCGCCGGAATGATGTTTGTCTGCGGGGATATGATCAGTATCTGTTCCCCCCGGCAGCTTTTCCGGTGCCTCATCCGGGATACTAAGGAGGGGAAGACTGCGTCCACCCTCACCCTTGCTCTCTCCCTCCGGGGGAGGAGGGACAAGATAATCGCTCATCCCTTGAAAGTCGCAGGCCCGCCGGGGAGAGGAGGGGACAAAGGGGGACGTGTTAGAACATGTATCGTTATTATTTATAGCCGTCTTAGAAATTCCCGGGTTGGCAGCCCCTTCTTTGGAAGCCGATTCCCCTTTTTCCAAAAGAGCAGAGATGGTATCCATTCCAGCTCCATAAACTGGTGCCGGAGAAGTTGCCGGTCTGTCACCCGCTGAGGTAATAAGTGACTTTTCAAGCAGATTTCTGAATTCTACGAGGTCAGCCCGCGATTCGAATATGTGAGGATATTGCTGAACTGCCGGTTCAACCATATCAGCGGTTTCAGAAATCATAGACAGCAATACGTTCACGCCGGTACTAAAACAAGTAATATGCCAGGTTAGAAATCACCGGTTAAGATGCTTCCCCCGATGACGGAGTGGATAAGTTACCCCTGCTGATCGGCTTCTAATGCTGATCCGCGATCGACTTGCTTGACGGGATGATCTTGTTTATGAATTGGGGATATTTTTGTCTTCTATTGAAATAGCGGAAAAAGGTGAAAATATTTCATTGAGCAGGAAAATATTTCTCTAACGTTGTCATGCGTTCGGTAAGTGAAGCAACCTTTTTTGAGTCCATATAAGCCATGATTGGCCCCGCCTTTTTCGGTTTCATTTTATGAATGATTTTCACTGCGGTACCCTCGGGCAAATCAGACAGCCTTGTTGCTGCCTCCTCAGGTGGCATCACTTCGTAAACTTTCACAACATTATCGATTTTTTCTTCCTGAACCTGCTCTATTTTCTTCAAGGCGGCTTCGAGCTGGGTTAGAAGCTTTTCATATTTGTCTATTCTTTCATCGATGTCTTTCTTGAAAGCTTTGAGCCTCTCTTCATTTCTTTCCAGCGACTCCTCCCTCTCTTTCAGTTCCCGCTGCTTCTTCTGTATAAAGAGTATCATATCGTCCTGTGCCAGGACCGGCCCGGCATGGAAAAAAGAAATCAATGTGAACAGAAGAACAAAAAGCATGAGGAAGCCGGAGTTTATTGGGCAACGCATCTTATATGCTTCTCCCCTCATCTTCTGGACTTTCGGGAAATGAACTTGAAGTCTGCCTCTTTCTGTTCAATTTTCAGTGTTTCCCTTACCCTGTCATCTGCAATTTTTTCGTATAGAACCTCACAGAGACGCTTTTCCCTGTGCGCATTCATCAACGCCTTTTGCCTGAGTTCAACCTCGGTGATCTTCTCTGTGACGGTATGCTTTTGCTGCTCTATCTGCCTGTTAAGATAAGCAAAATAATTGTAGAAGTAATCAAGTTCCTGAGCATTAACCACAGCGCTGCCCTGTTTGCTGTTGAATTCCTCAACCGTCCTGTCAAAAATGCTGACCGTGCAATCGAGTTTTGCGCTTTCGATCTCCAGTGCCTCCTTGCTGCTCTTGACCGATATTTCGAGCTGGTTTTTTGTAAACCCTTTCAAATCGAGAACTTTTTTTAAGATATCTTTTTTCATTCGGGGTTCTTTGCTTCATCAAAAATAAGATAGAGATCCTGAAGGCTGTCCGATAAATCCACTCTCTCTGACACTCCCTGTTTTAAGTATTTTCTCAGCCTCTCGAGCATCTTCATTGAATAATCAAGTTTGGGATTTGTACCTTCCTTATATGCGCCGAGATTGATCATATCTTCGAATTTCTTGTATACAGCAAGTGTCTCAATGAATTTTGAGACATATTCCTTGTGCCTTTCCTCTACGATATCAGGCATCACTCTGCTAATGCTCTGGAGCACATCGATAGACGGGTAATGATTTTCAAGAGCCAGTTCTCTTGACAATACTATGTGTCCATCGAGCAGCGCTCTCGCCGCATCCGCTACCGGATCCGAGAGATCATCGCCTTCAACAAGGACTGTATAAATTCCTGTAATGCTACCGCTATGTTCCGATCTCCCAACCCTCTCAAGGAGCTTCGGAAGGAGTGTAAAGACTGATGGAGTATACCCCTTGGAGGTTGGCGGCTCTCCTATAGCAAGCCCTATTTCACGCTGTGCCTGTGCAACGCGGGTCAGGGAGTCCATGAGGAGCAGCACGTCTTCCCCTCTACGAAGGAAATACTCTGCTATGGCTGTTGAGGCAAGCGCAGCCCTGACCTTTGCGATAGGCGGCTGTTCCGACGTTGAGACAACCACTACTGATTTCTCCAGCCCTTCTTCACCGAGATCCTTTTCGATAAATTCCCGGACCTCCCTTCCTCTTTCGCCAACAAGTGCAATAACGTTTGCCGAGGCTGATGAATACCTTGCAATCATTCCGAGCAGGACACTCTTGCCAACACCGGAGCCTGACATGATTCCCAACCTCTGCCCCTTTCCGCATGTCAGAAGACCGTTGATAGACCTGATCCCGAGGTCAAGAGGTTCAGAAATCCGTTGCCTCTTGAGAGGATTCGGAGAGCCTGAAAGGAGAGGACAACCGGTTCCTTCAACAGGACCTTTTCCATCAAGGGGCTCCCCTTTATCATTGATTACTCTGCCCTTGAGCGAGGGAGCAACTGTCACACAGACTTTATTGTGAACAGGAAGAACCCTGCTTCCTATGCCTATTCCTGTAAGATCTCCTATACCCATAAGCAGAACCTTATCATCACGGAATCCCACAACCTCTGCATCGATGGCAATAGTCCTATCAGAGAATATTCTGCACGATTCACCAATGCTTGCTTTTACCCCTGTTGCCTTGATGATGATCCCTGTAATTTCTACCACCCTGCCATACACTTTCAACGGGTCAATATCCGGGAGTGATTTTATATAGGGAAGCAGGTCAATTTCCGCCATGTTCATTCTCCAGATCGCGGAAAAGGTTATTCAACTGCTCTTCAATATCAGTCACCACGGCTTCAGCTTGTCCGACTACCACAGAGCCGGTTGCCGGAACCGACGGATCTGTATCAAAGACGATGTCAGGATGGACGGAAAGCAGTTCAGGCCTGTGAGCCATGAAAAGGTCATAGATGGATGGATGGATTGTAATCGTAATCCGGCCTGTCCTGCTCACCTTTTTGAGTGCTTCTCTTGTTATATGCACAATTTCATCGGGATTAAATGTCAATTCTCTGAGGATAATTCTCCGGGCTATGCCGAAAGCCAATGCAATCAGCTGAGGCTCCAGCTCTTTGACCAGGTTTTTTTTCATGTCAGCCAACTCATTGAGGACTGTTTCAAGTTTCTCGACAAGAATTTGTGCCTTCTGCTCCCCGATGGAATATCCAGCCTTTTCCCCAGCCGCAAATCCCTTTTCGTATCCCTCACGCTCGATAGCCTCGGCCTTGTGAATTGATGAAAGTGAGTCTTCTTCGGGTTTTTTCGGAGCTGTCTGCTCAAGGCTTGGCATGCGGTATGGTTCTACGTTTTTCAGGGCGAGTCGCCTGCTCTCAGGCAACAAGGTCTTCACCCCCTTTGCCGGAAAGGAATAACTTGCCTTCTTTTTCCAGGCGCCGGGCAATATTTACTATATTCTGCTGGGCCTTCTCCACATCGGATACCCGCGCAGGTCCTCTTGCCTGAATCTCTTCCTTGAGTATCTGCACTGCCCGCTGGGACATGTTCTTGAATATTTTTCCCTTCAGTGCCTCGGATGTTGTCTTGAGTGCAAGTGTGAGGTCTTCGGTGCTTATCTCTTTCAGAATCGCCTGGACGCCCCTGTCATCCACATTAACAAGATCTTCAAAGACGAACATATGTTGCCTGATGGATTCTGCGAGAGGATTGTTCTGTGAGCTAATTTTCTCAAAAATCATCTCTTCGTGTGTCTTGCTGCATTGATTGAGAATCTCGGCAATCGTTTTTACACCCCCGAGTTGCCTGTCCTTGCCTCTGCCGATATCCAGTTGATCCCTTATAACTTCGTTTATCTCTTCGATTGCACTCTGCGGTATCCTCTCCGTTGTTGCAATCCTCATTGCAACATCAGCCATGAGTTTTGCAGGCAGTGAGCTGAGCACCCTGGCCCCCTGAAAGGGTTCAAGAAGGCATATGATGAGTGCTATCGTCTGCGGATGTTCCCCGACAAGAAAGTTTGATAGAGTCTTTGAGTCAATCCACTTAATGGCATCGAGCGGGCTCTCGGCAGTTGCCATCTCAAGGATTTTTTTTGCCTCCTCTTCACCGAGCCTTCTGGAAAGAACTTTCCTGACGAATTCTTCGCCTTCAATATGGATGTCGCCCTTTGAGATGATCTCAACCGCCTCTTTGAGTACCTCGTTTACGCTGCTTCGCTTGACTGTCTTCATTCTTGTCATATGCATCGAAATCTTGCCTATATCCTTCTCATCAAGGTATTTCAGAACCTCAGAAGCTGCGTCCTCTCCGATGGAGCTCAGGAAAATAGCAGCTTTTTCATATCCGCCGAGTGGCATTCTATCTTTCTTCCAGCCAGTTCTTCACAAGATTCGTTGCTTCTTTCGGGTTCTTCTTCGTCCATTCGATAATATTTTCAATAGAAGGGGTGCCGGAAATCTCCATCTTCTTCTCGATCTCGGAGACAGTCTGGGGGAAGTTTAGGTGGGGTTGCTGTGTAAGAGACGGGATCGTAATCGCCTTGATAAGCGGCCGCACAATTAGGAGTATCAGGAGTGCCAGGACTGCAACCGGCACGAGGTACTTCCCGATCGTGAGGACGAGGGGTACCAGCTCTTTCCTGGGCGCAGGCAGTTCTTCCTGACCTGAAGCCTCAAATTGCATATTGACTACCCTCACCTCATCACCCCTGTCCGGTTTGAAGCCAACAGCCTTTTTCACCATTTCCTCCAGCTGGCTCATCTGCTCCTCTGTGCGCGGGGTATAGGTTTTTTCCTTGGTTCCCTGTTGCGCAGCATAGATCCCGTCTACGAGAACTACGACAGATTGTCTTTTAATCTCTCCCGAGGCGCCGACGATATGGCTTGTTATCCTGCTGATCTCATAATTGATTGTTTCACTCTTTTTCTCTGACTCCCCTTGTGATGCGGCAACCTGTGTTGTTGTCTTGCCCGGCAGGTTGGATGAAACTCCCGGCACTCCTCCCCTGTTGCCATTCATGGTCTTCTCAACAGTCTTCTGCTCACTCCTTGCCACCTGACTGTCGGGATCATAGCGTTCTTCAGTCTTTTCTATCTTTGTGAAATCAATCTCTGCGGCAACCTTTGCCCTCGCCTTTTCCTTTCCGACTACCGGCTCCAGAATTCCCATGATTCTGTTCTCCAGGTCTTTCTCGATATTCCGCTGATATTCGATCTGGCTGCTGGTAATGCCGGTAGTTTCGTCGGCATGTGCTGTCAGCATTTCACCGCGGTTATCAACCACCGCGACATCTTTTGCATTGAGACCTTCAACGCTGCTGGCAACAAGATGCACTATCCCCTGAACCTGCCCCTGGGTGAGGCTCCTCCCTTGTTTGAACTTGACAAGCACAGATGCCTTTGGCCTTTCGTCATTTCTTGTAAAAAGAGATTTTTCGGGTACTGATATATGCACCCTGCATTGTTCAACTTCGGAAAATGCCCTTATAGTCCGTGAGAGCTCTCCCTGCAATGCCCTCCTGTAGTTCAGTTTCTGGACAAAGTCCGTCATTGTGAAGCTTGTCTTGTCAAAAAGCTCGAACCCAACCCCACCACCCTGGGGGAGTCCCTGGCTTGCAAGGTTGAGCCTGATTTCATGAACCTTGTCGGAGGGAACCAATATCTTCCCGACTTCAGTCTTATAAGGAATTTTCTGTTCCTTCAGCTTCTGGATGATCAACCCTGCATCCTCTTCGCTTAATTGAGAATAGAGCACCTGGTAGTCAGCCCGCTGAACCCAGGTAAATATTAGGATCATTGAGGTGAGCGCAAAGACAAGCACGGCGAGCACCATCAGCTTTTTCTTCATCGGGAGAGTCTTGAACTGGTCGCTGACTGCAGCTATGTTCAACACTATATCTGCATCCTCATGACTTCTTCATACGCGCTCAGTAGTTTGTTCCTCACCTCTACCATCAGCTGAAACGACATGTCCGCCTTTTCCATCGCAATAATAGCCTGTGTTACATCCGTGCCCGAGGCAAGGTCTTGCACAGCTTTCTCGGCATCGTTCTGTATCTGGTACAGTTTCCCTATGGTGTCCTGCATTATCCTGTCAAAGCCCTTTGATGCTTCATTCTTGCTTATGTGGGAAGAAAACCCTTTCGCCGCATTCAGTCCTGTAATCGTTGCGTCAGCCATTATACCCTCCCCAGTTCCAGGGTCTTCATGAACATCGCCTTTGACATGGCGAAAGCTGATACCGACGCTTCATATGCCCTGTAGGCCATCATCATGTTAACCATTTCTTCAATGATATTAATGTTAGGCATGGATACGTTGCCTTCTTTGTCGGCATCCGGATGTCCCGGGTCGTAAACGGCCTTCAACGGCGAGGCATCTATCGTAATATCAGCCACCTTGACCCCTTCAAGCATCCCGGGATTTGACGCTACTGTCAGGGCAGAAAAAACCACGTCCTTTCTTCGGTATGGTCCACCCTCCTCGGTCCTTGTTGAATGGACATTCGCCATATTTGATGCTATCACGTTCATTCTCTGTCTTTGCGCTTCGAGCGCTGATGCGCTCACCTCAAATATGCCAAAAGCGTTCATGCCTGCCTCCTCAATGCATTTTTAAACATTCTTATCTTTGTTGAAAGCATTTGAATCGCCGCCTGGTACAGGAGTGAATTCTCTGTCATTTTGGCAACCTCCATGTCGAGCTCTACATTGTTTCTGTCACCCCAATGGTTTGTTGACTCGACCGCAGTGTTTCCTGACTGTCCAAAATGATGCGACGTAATATGCATAGGGCTGGTCTTTTTCAGTTCAATGATTTCGTTGTTGAGCATCCTGTCAAATCTTACATCCTTTGCCTTGTAGTCGGGGGTATCGGCATTGGCTATATTGGATACGATTACCCCATGCCTGATTTTTGTTGCCTGTAAAAGCCGCTCTAAGATATTAAATCCGTCACCCATCTATACCATCACCTCTATCAATTATCATACCAGTATCGTCTATATTCACTGTGCCCAGAATAGACACTATGTCCCTGAAATTATTGAGGAAATCCGGTTCCTACTGATGTTTTCCCGTCTCCTTCCATGAGTTCAAATTATTCTGCCTTTTATCCCGCAGGAAAATTTTTCCCATATTCATGCAGTTTGTTCCGTATAGTTCTGACACTTACACCAAGGACCTTCGCGGCCTTTGACTTGTTCCCGTGCATATCTTTGAGTGTCTGCAGGATTAATTCCTTTTCCATATCCCTTATCTTCCCTCTTATTGCATCTGTAGCACTCTCGCCTTCCAGCAGAAGATCGTCTGATTCTATCTCCGCACCTTTGCAGAGGAATACAGCTCTCTGTATAACATTTTCAAGTTCCCTCACATTACCGCGCCATTGTTTCCCCTTGAGATGGGTGAATGCACCGGAGGTGATTCCCCTTATCGCTTTTCCTGAAATTCCGGAAAACTTCTCGATAAAGTGCTCTGTAAGAAGTGATATATCACCCGGGCGTTCCCTGAGGGGAGGGACTTTAATGGGGAAAACATTGAGCCTGTAATAAAGATCTTCCCTGAAACGACCTTCCTTGCACTCTTTGAGCAAATCTTTATTCGTTGTCGCTATTATCCGTACATCTACAGGTATAGGCTCTCTTCCCCCGACCCTGTCTATTTCCCTCTCCTGCAGCACCCTGAGGAGTTTCGCCTGAAGTATCATCGACATTTCCCCAATCTCATCAAGAAGAATACTTCCTGACTGAGCGAGTTCAAATTTGCCTATTTTCCTGTCTACTGCTCCGGTGAATGATCCCTTCTCATGACCAAAAAGTTCAGATTCGAGAAGCGTATCAGGTATGGCAGCACAATTTACTGCAATAAAAGCTCTTTTTGACCTGCTGCTCAATCTATGGATATAACGTGCAAGAAGCTCTTTGCCGGTTCCGCTCTCCCCTTGGATGAGTACAGTGATATCACTGGCTGCAAGATTTCCTGCAACAGTGATAATCTTTTTCATCTCAGTGCTTGCAGTGAGGATCTCCCTCCCATATTCTGTTCTCATCATTGTTGCCTCAATGGCTTTCTTGAGGATATCATATGAAAAGGGTTTCATCAGGTAATCCTGCGCCCCTTCTTTCATAGCCTCCACTGCATTCTCGATTGTTCCAAAACCTGTTATGACAATAACAGGAAGGTTTCCGACGGTTCTTCGTATCTCCCTCAGTAACATTAAGCCATCCATCTTGGGCATCCTCATGTCGGTCACAACTAATGAGAAATTGTACTGGTGCAGTTTAGACATAGCATCATGCCCGCTGTTGCTCACAACTACGTCGTAACCCAAACGCTGGATGGCATTCATAAGAGCCACCCCCATCTGCGGATCATTATCCACAACAAGCACCGGTTTCATCCCGTATCCCTGATCCACTTATGGGAGGGGAAATACAAGCTGAATATGCTTCCCTTTCCTTTTTCGCTGCTTACCTTGATATATCCCCCGTGGGCCTGCATTATGGTCGAAGCGATAGTAAGCCCGAGTCCTGTACCGGTATCTTTTCGGCTGAAGAACGGATTAAAAATCTTCTCCATGTCATCATGGAGTATTCCTTCCCCGCTATCACAAATATCAACCACAACAAATTGCGGCTCACGCCTTGTTTTAATGACCACCTTGCCGCCGTCCGTCATCGACTGAATGGCGTTACTGATTATGTTGATTATGACCTGCTTCAGAAGCTCTGAATCGCCGAAAATTTCATGGCTCGTAGCTGAATTTTCCACTTTAACCCTTCGGGTTTCCATAAGCGGAACAAAAATCCTGACCGAGTCATCCACTACTCTCCCGATTTGTATCCATTGCATTGATGGTTTATGTGGCCTTGCGAAGAAGAGCATATTTTTCAGTATATTGTTGAGATTGCTTATGCCAATCGAAATGCCTCCCGCAAGTTCTTTGTGGGATTCCCTGTCAAGCTCCCCTGCGAGCATGCTGGCGAATAATTCCATGCTGCAGAGGGGGTTTCGTATCTCGTGAACGATCTTCGCTGCCATCTCACCCATGGCGATCAGTCGCTGATTTCTTTCCTGCTGTATCTCCAGTTCCTTAAGCCGGGTTACATCCTTAATCAGGATTACCGTTCCCCTCAAGTTATTATTTACATCAACTATTGGTGAACGGGAGAGAATAATGGAGTACCTCCTGCCGTTGACAGAGAGTATTGTTTCAGATTCTTCACTTCCGATTGAACATTCAAGATCATCGAAAGGCATGCCCAAAGCGGTCCTGAGATGCACTCCGAAAAGATCTTCCGCAGATTTATTCATGACCGTTATTTTGTCATTTGAGTCGACTGTTATGATTGCTTCCTCAAGACTCTGGAGCACCGCGTTGAGGTAATCTTTATTTCTCTCTGCTTCTGACAAGGCTCTTTTCAGTTCATTGTTGGCCTTTTCCAGTTCGCTCGCGAGATGCTCAACGTTTTCCTGCAGTGTCAAATAATATGTCTCAAGACTCTTTGATGCATCTGTAAAATGCTGAAACGCTTCATTGAGCAGTTTGACAGACATTAAAACATCCTTTTCATCATTCTGGTTATGTTCGACTCTTTGAGTCCGATCACTGAAAACCTGCTGAATATCCCATTCCCTGTTTGCATGCTCTTCAGCGCATCAGCAGATTCTTCATCCCGGGCAAGCATTGAAATTCTGTAAAGAGACCATTCGAGTTCACTTCGTGCGAGTTCCTTCCCTTTCTGATGCAACAAAACAGCCGTCTTATAATATTGCAGCGCTTCCGTTTTTCTGCCTCCGTCATAGAGTATATCTGCGAAACGGACGTATGTCCTTGGGTAGGAATCCGACACGATCAATCCTCTCTCATAGAAATCGAGTGCCCTCCGGTTATCCGGTATCAACTGCGACAGATGGGAAAGGAGCAAAATATCTTCCGGCCTTATATCCTTGATCGAGAGAATTGCCTCAAGTGCGCGCGGATAATCTTTGTTAGTGTAGATTACTTTTGCCTTAATCCGGGTTATCTCATCACTAGCGCCCTTTATTTTTTGCAGATGCCTTGAAGCATTCCCCACATCGCCTAAATCCGCATAGATATCTGCAAGGAAAAGACGGCTCTGCACTGCCGAATCGCCCATACCGTATTGTGAAAGCCATGTGCACAGATCAAGGAATGGTTTCCCGGAATCCCGTAATCCGGCAGCAATCTTCAAGAGCGTATCAGAACGCCCGGGGTCAAGCAATGAATATCCCCCCGCCCTCCAGAGTCTCAGGAATTCATGCTTGTTTTGTTCCTTTGCCTCGAGAACCATACTTTCGAATTCGTCAAGGGCTTCCGGTTCGGGAAACCGTCTCAAAACAAGTTCCTTTATTATGGCTCCCGCTTCATGAGCATTCCCTTCCTTTTTGTATAACCGGAACAGCGTAAGCAGAGCCTTATCATATGCTTTCCCGTATGGGTATTTATTCCGCACCTCCAGAAGCCTGGACTTTGCTTCCCCTTGTTTCCCGAGTTTTATGTACACGTCAGCGATGGAAAGAAGCGCCAGACGCTTGATGTATCTCTCCGGTGACAGTAATGCCTGATTGAAATATTTGACAGCATCATTTGTTTGCGATTCCTGCAATGCAATCCTGCCGAGCAGAAAAGCGGCTTTGTATTTCAGGGAGCGATCAGTAACAGACATCAGATAGAATTTTGCATTTGAAAATTCCCCGTTCTCCATGAAGTTCTCGCCAATTCTATAAAGTGTCTCCTGTGAAGACTGGAGATATCCTCTTTCTTTTATGATTATCTCTTGATACAAGAAATATGCATCATGATATCTTCCCATTGCGTTTAGAGCATTTGCTATCCCGGTGAGAGCACGCGACGAGGTGCCTGCTTTTTCATAAAACGCTTTTGATTCGCTATAGTCGCCAAGCTTGTAAAGGGAATCCCCGAGACCCAGATACGCCCTATTAGCAGAATCAGAACCCGGGAATTGTCTGAGAGCTATTCTGAAACTTATAGCAGCCTCATCATAAAACCCCATATGATAATAGGCCTCAGCCCTCTCGATCAGCAGTAGTTCCTTCATCGTTCCCTTAGGGGAATAAAGATATGCCAATCGGAGATGTGCAATAGCATCAAATCTCCTTTTGGACAACTCGTAGGCCCTGGCATAATACTGGTGGTACAGGGGGAGTTCGTCGACCGGGGGGGAATATGCAGACAACACCTTTATTGCATCTGCAGGCTTGTTTGCATCAATATATTCTTTCGCTTTTTCGAGTGGATGATAAACGGTTTTTTCAACCCCGTAAGCAGACGAGGTGAACAGGATTAGAAACGCAAGTAACACCTTTGTCATAAACACGCTCTAAGCAACAACCATGCCTATACATAATTTATTGATTCTAAAAGATATTCAGGATTGCGGCCATGTCAGTTATCTGACATGTCTAATAATTTGGCGTGTTTGTTACTGTTTTCTGGAGATCGATCCCCATTTTTTTCATCTTTTCAATGAGTGTAGTTCTGTTCAGACCCAGCAGTTTAGCTGCCCTGTTTTTGACCCATCCCGTTTTTTCAAGGGACTTGAGGATAAGATTCCTCTCCATGTTGCCCACCATTGCATTGATATCTATGCCGAATTCCGGGATGGCAATATCATGCAACTCGGGGGCCTCGGCAATTAATAGTTTTTTGGAATCTGCATATTGACTGAATTTCTCGGGCAGGTCTGCAGTTTTAACAAAAGCGCCGCTTGTAAGGATTACCAATCTCTCGACAAGATTCTCCAGTTCCCTTACATTGCCGGGCCAGCTAAATTTCATGAGGCATTTCATTGCATCAGGTGTAAACTTGAGGGGCTCACGCCCGCGACTGTAAGCATATTTACGGTTAAAATAATCGATGAGAAGCGGGATGTCTTCAGTCCTATCCCTGAGAGGCGGAATAGAGAGGGGTATTACATTAAGTCGATAGTACAAATCCTCTCTGAACCTGTTATCCCTTATTGCCTGTTCGAGGTCCTTATTGGTCGCAGCAAGAATTCTTACATCTACTTTTATTGTCTTAACGCCTCCTACGCGCTCAAATTCACGTTCCTGGAGAACTCTTAGCAGTTTAACCTGCAGAGACGGTTCTAATTCTCCGACTTCGTCAAGGAACAAAGTCCCCCCATGAGCAAGTTCAAAACGACCTACTCTCATGTTGAGTGCCCCGGTAAAAGCCCCCTTCTCATGGCCAAATAGTTCCGATTCAAGGAGATCCTTTGGTATAGCAGCGCAATTCAATGGAACAAAAGCACCCTGAGCGCGTCTGCCGGTGATATGTATATTTTTTGCTATGAGTTCCTTACCCGTCCCGCTCTCTCCTGTTATGAGAATGGTTGTATCAGTATCCGAAACTTTTTCGACCATTTCATATAAGCTTTGCATTATTGATGAATCACCAATGATTCCCTTAAAATTATTCTTCTTGAATCTTTTCTTCAGCAGGATATTCTCTTTTCCAATCGTCCCGCATTCTCCGTCTCCAACTTTCGAGAACTCGAGGAACTGAGCTATTAAATTTTCCATCTGACTCAGATCTTTTCTTAGGGATTCAAGGTATGTTGCGCTGGCCGAGTGTAGAATTTGAGGTTCCTCATAAAGTCTTGACAATATTCCTCCTGAACTTGAAATAAGGTTTTGTACCTCCCTCGCAAAATCTGATATCATGTCCGGTTCTTTTTTATTCGGTGAACCATCCCCTGTGGCTATTAAGCCAATTGTTGCAAGGGCAGATGTATTTTCTTTCACGCTTATTTCACTTGTGCCCATTTCAGAGAAAGACCTTTCCCTGATGTGCTGACAGGTTTAAACGATCACCCTGCTTAAAAACGAATAACAGGGGGAAAATATTGTGACAATTCCTATTCATCAAAGGGAAAAACCTCTTCGAACTTCTTCTCAAGTGCTTTTGCAACTTTCAGCTTGGAATTCCTGCTCGTAGCAATCCCTCTCTCCATCTTTGAAACGGTTTGAGGAACAACTTCTGCTTTTCTCGCAAGTTCGGCGATACTCCATGCATTGAGTTCTCTGAGTTCTTTCACTCGATTTTTAGCACTATTTATGTTCATTAATATTTAAAAGCGCTTATTGCCAATGGTTAATTAAATATCAGAATTATTTTTTATTGTCAAGTAAAAATTAATGTTAATTAAAGTTATTGCTTAATATTGCTTATTATTAGTTATTATTAATTATTATTTTTCATGACAAATATAGGTGGCTCTCATATATTCAGTTCAACTACATCCCTGTCCTTGAGAACATAATTTTTTTCTACTTTTTGCCCATCGAACCTTGCAGAACCCCATACTCGCGCATACTTCAGATTTGAGAGAAAATCCTTATGAACAAAGCTTGCAAGATCAATTATTGTGGAGCCTTTTGGCATGGCAAACGGAGTTGACAAATCAGCTTCTTTCCCGGGTGGCTTGGAGTAAATCCTTAAAATATCTGAAACTTCAAAAAGAGCTCTTTTCAGTTCCTCAAGATTTTCTTTTTCCCTTGCTGAAACTGCAATACACCGGCAGATAAATCCATATTTTTTTGATAGTTCCGGAAAAACATCCTCAGACATTACCCGGTCAATTTTGTTTGCAGCAATAAGAGTTCTTTTAAATACTGCAGCAGATTCTCTGCCCAATGATTTCTGGATTTCTGTTTTTGTTGTCAGATGGATATTCCATCTGTTGAGCTGATCAATGATAAGTTCTGCCTGGATGTCAGGGTCTTCTGTCAAATCAATGACAAGTAACAGGATGTCGGCATACCGCAGTATGCCTGATACCCACCCATCCGTGGATTCATTTCCAATAGGAGGGAGATCTACAAGTTGAAATTGAATATCTTCGAAAGGCATCATGCCAGGCAAAGGGAAAAGCGTAGAGATTGGGTAATCTGCAATAACCGGATTGGCATTGGTAAGACATGCGAGCAATGAAGATTTGCCGGAGTTCGGAAACCCGACC
>CAZKLK010000002.1:19532-36478 GCA_964553535.1 uncultured Nitrospiraceae bacterium | reverse complement strand
CCAGTACTAATAGACCGTGCGACTTGACCCTTATTTCATCCCTACTGTTGTCAAGAAGTGAGCGAGGGCCTTTTTAAAAAGGCCCTTTAATTGTTATAAGGACCGAAATGAGAGAGAAAGATATATTTGAAGAAATAATTGATATCGGGAAGAGAAGAGGCATACTTACCTATGATGAAATAAATGATGCATTGCCCTCAGAGTTTTTCTCGCCGGATGAGATAGAAGATCTCATGGATATACTTCAGGATATGGGGGTGAAGGTTGTTGATCATGAGGATGTTATCCCGCCTGAAGAGGAATTGGAAGAAGAACTTGAGGAATATGAAAAAACGGAAGATCTTGTTCAGGCGTATTTCTATTCAATGGGAGACATCTCCATTCTGACTAAGGATGAGGAGACAGAGCTTGCGAAGAGGCTTGAAGAAGGAAAGGCAATTATACGGGAGCTGGTTACAGCTCTGCCGCTCTACAAGAAACTTGAGGCCAGCGTAAACGGGAATGAGGAGGAATTAAATCCCGAGGATGAGAAACCCGATGAAGCGCTGCTGAAAAGTGTTGAGGTTATTGAAGAATTGATGAACGAAGTATCGTCTGCCGATAAAAGAATCGCCAAGTTTGGTTCTTTAAAGATTTTGAGGAGCACTATCCGCGAAAAGAGAAAGAAAAATGTTGATACAAAAAAGCTCGAGATATTGGCGAAAGAACTTGAAAAAGTTTATCGAAGGGTTGAATATGAAGTCGGAGCAAAAGTTGATGACCTTAAAGGCATATGGTCCCGTATACTTAAGGCCAAAGTACTGATAACGACAGCAAAAAATGAATTAATAACAAGGAATCTCAGGCTTGTAGTCAACATAGCAAAGAACTATGTCGGCAGGGGATTGCCTCTTCTGGACCTCATTCAGGAGGGCAACATTGGCCTTATGAAGGCGGTTGATAAATTTAAATATGAGAAAGGGTTTAAGTTCAGTACCTATGCGACCTGGTGGATTAGGCAGGCAATAACCAGAGCCTTGATCGATCAAACAAAGACAATCCGCGTTCCGGTTCACATGATGGAATTTTATAACAGGGTCACAAAAGCATCGCGTGAACTTACGCAGCAGCTTGGGAGAGAGCCAACCAACGAGGAAATTGCCCAGAAGCTGATTGTCCCGACAAGAAAAGTCGAAGAGGTCTTCCGCGCCATTCAGGATCCTATTGCTTTGCAGACACCCGTTGGGGATGAAGATACAGAGCTTGAGGATTTCATCGGCGACAAAAATAGCCCGTCTCCCTATGCGGACGCAGAAAAAATAGAGACATCGGAACAGATACAGCAGGTACTTAAGACCCTGACACCCAAAGAAGAGATGGTTATCAGGATGAGGTTCGGAATAGGCGCCGACCGCGATCATACCCTTGAGGAAGTGGGGCGTCATCTCTCGATAACACGGGAGAGAGTCAGGCAGATTGAAGCAAAAGCGCTGCGGAAACTGAAGCATCCGAGCAGACTGAAGGCCCTCAAGAGACTTACGGCTACTCCTGCCTGACCGCGGTAACCGGATCCGCTATCCTGATTTCCTTGCCGGCTTTTCTAATAATAGCAGCGGAAGTTGACGGTTTCTTGCTTATTATCTGAATAATGCCGTTGTAGATTGTATGGGCGTTTTGCAGTGTAGTGGCAAGCAAATCGCCTTCTTCCAGTCCGTCATTTTCCCCTCTATCAATAAATACGATGTCCAGATTCCCGTGCGCGTGCAGGCGCCTGAATGTGGTTACCACATGACCGCTGATTTCAGGTTTTCTGGGATTATCCACCGCGGGAGGAGGTTCTATTTCATAGTAGTTATCGATCAGGCTTCCAACGGGAATTTCGACGTAAGAAGTTGTTATAAGAACCTTGGGATCCTTCTCATCAACGACTTCTGCAGTTCCGAGAATTGAAATCCGGACTCCGAGATTTTGGCCGGTTACCGGATGTTTTACTTTCTCGACCGGATCAATTACGTAAAATTTATCCCCCTTTTTTACAGGGTTGTTTGTTCTGATATACGCATAGTCGCCTTTTGCAAGATTTGTGGCTTCCCCTGGCTTATCATAGATTGTTCCGACGGAATGCACCGAATCAGCGATATAGCCGCTTAGTATCAGCGTATTTTTATCGATGAGATATTCTTTTTTGAATCTGGAGGGCTTTTCAGTGGTGATTTGCGCTTCGTCTTCGGGTATCAATGGCGACCTCACCGCAGGTTTTGACATAGGAGGCGTGGTCTCCCGCTGCAACAGGAACAGCGGGATTTTGATTTTCTGATTCGGATAGATTTTATCAGGGTTATCGATATCCGGATTGGCAGTCCAAACCTTTGGCCACAGAAACGGATCTTTCAATTCTTCTTTGGTTATATCCCATAAGGTATCTCCCTGCTCTACCGTGTAATCCTTGTATTCCTGAACCTGTGCCAATGCAACCGACGCGAGAGATAAAAGCAACAAATAGAACACTATGCTGCTAATCGGTACTCTGTGGCTCTGCATAGATATTGCTCCTTTTGTTAAGATTAATAGTTCTCAACAGTCAAATATATTCTATATATCTTCATACTGAAAGTCTATACCTGGGACCCTGTGCCTGCTGTGGGAGAAGGCGTGAAAATATCCCTTGCCCCGATTGGTAAGAATTTCCCAACCGAAGGCTGGAAGCTCAATATTTCTGATACCTCATGAGCTGCTATTCCATGATCTGTCCAAAAATTATTCCTGAAGCAGTCGCCATCACAATAACCAGCGAAACGAAGACAACGGTTTTTTTGGTTCCCATCGCGCGCCTGATGACCAGCATGTTCGGCAGGCTCAGTGCGGGCCCCGCAAGCAGCAGCGCCAGGGCGGGGCCTTTCCCCATGCCTGAACCGATCAGCCCCTGAAGGATCGGCACTTCTGTGAGGGTCGCAAAGTACATCAATGTGCCAACGAACGATGCGAAGAAATTCGCAGATATTGAGTTTCCCCCGACCAGTTCACTGACATAATGTGAAGGTACAATACCCTCATGCCCGGCCCTTCCGAGCAGGAATCCGGCAGCAAGGACACCGCCAAGAAGAAGCGGCAAGATCTGCAGTGCGAGTATCCAGGATTGCTGAGCCCATTCTTTCAGTTCCTCCCTGTTAAACCATCCTATCAGCATAGCTCCCAGGGAAACAGCAAGGAATCCCGTTATCCGCCATTTGTAATGGTAAATGATCTGCCAGAGGTCATGGGCTTCCCCCTGCGGTTCCCCCAAGTTTGCAAAGACGAGTATCGCGATCATCGCAAAAAAACAGGGGATGGCTTTGCCCAACGGAAGGTATTCTTTTTCTGTTTTGATGTCGAAGTCTTCTCCTTCCCGCCGGGCTATCTCCTCTTTTAAGAAAATCAGATGCATGATCAGTCCGATGGCAATGCTGAAGAGAATGGCGCCTATTGCCCGTGCCAGGCCCAGTTCCCAGCCGAGTATCCGCGCAGTCAGGATAATAGATAGAACATTGATCGCCGGTCCGGAATAGAGAAATGCTATCGCGGGCCCCAAGCCCGCTCCCCTGCGGTATATGCCCATGAACAGCGGCAGGATGGTGCATGAACATACTGCCAGTATGGAACCTGAGACAGAGGCGACGGCGTAGGAGAGAAACTTGTTCGCTTTGGACCCGAAATACTTTATTACCGAGGCCCGGCTTACAAATACCGCGATTGCACCCGCGATAAAGAAGGCCGGAATAAGGCAAAGAAGGACATGCTCCCGCGCATACCATTTCGTCAACGCCAATGATTCGTACGTAGCATTGATGAAGCGTGCATTCTCAACGGGGAAAAAATAGCAGAGCAGAAATACGGTCAGGACAATCAGAAATTTATGCCGTTCTTTCATCACGGCGATGGCGCGGGGATTAACCCCGTGAGGGCCGAGGCCCGCGCTGCGCGCTTCTATCAAGCCCCTCCCTAATTTTCCTGCAAAGCCTTCTGCCATCTGAGAACGGCAGGAGTTTTTCGATGCATATAAAGATGATTTTTTTCATGCTACCTCCCGCGGCAATAGCTCCTGAATTTTATCGGAATAATCTTCTCTGCCTTGGACTTGAGAAATGTTTCGAGCCTCATCCTGTCTGAATGAACGACATCCCCTTGAGCCTTTTCGATGGTCGAGAGCAGGAGAAACCTTCTGAACATCTCCGAATCATCAAGCCGGTAGTGAATCCACTTGCCGACCCTCCGGTCCTTCACAAGGCCTGCTTCCTTGAGAACTCCGAGATGAAATGATATTTTTGGCTGGACGATATCGAGTGCTGCTACAATATCGCACACACAGAGTTCGCCGTGTTCCAAAAGTTTTATGATTCTCAGCCTGGTCTCTTCCGAAAGCGCTCTATAAATCCGCAACATGTCTTTCATGGGGCGATTCCTCCCTTAAGAATATCTTTCACTTTTTCAAGGGTTGGAAGCGGTTTGCCTGAATATTTCAATGTGCCGTTTACCACAATTCCGGGAGTTGACATCGTATACTTTATGATCTGAAGCATATCCGTTACTTTTTCTATCTTTGCATCAATGCCCAGTTCCTTCGCCGCGGCTTGCACGAGCCCTTCGACTTTTTGACAATTTGGACAGCCGGGGCCCAAGACTTTTATTTCCATTTTAAATCCCTCCTTAAGAAATGATAATGTACAAGAGTTTTCTTGTCATTTATTCTTGTCGATATATAAAATCATAACATATTTACATCTATAATCTAACGTAAATTAAATATATATTATTTTTTATATGATAGTAAATGCAGGAATAGATCTGCATACTCAAAGCGTGCAGAGCAGGTTGGGCAATTACGCGCGACACACATCGGGGTTGCGGAAGTTAGCGAAGCGGTTTGCAGCAAGGATTATCGGTAATGTTGTGACGTTGCGTCAGAGCGACGGCAATATCCCATCTGCTATACTTAACTATGAAATACTTCAAAACATGCATCCTTCTTTTTTTTATTCTTTTGCCTGCCGTTCTCCATGGCGCCGATGTGCAGGAATTCATTTTAAGCAACGGATTGAAAGTCTTGATTATTGAAGAACATAAGGCCCCTGTTGCGACGTTTCAGGTCTGGTACCGGGCGGGTGGTCGAAATGAACCTTTCGGGAAATCAGGAATGAGCCATTTGCTTGAGCACATGATGTTTAAGGGAACTTCCCGGTACGGGCCGTCGGAATTATCAAGGATCGTACAAAGGAACGGCGGCACTAATAACGCATATACTACGAAGGATTACACGGTATATTTTGAGATTTTTGCAGCGGACAGAATAACCCTCGCGGTGGAGCTTGAAGCGGACAGGATGCGGAACCTCCTGCTTGATGATCGTGAGCTTGACTCCGAAAAAAAAGTAGTCATGGAAGAAAGAAGGTTGCGATATGAGGACGATCCGCAGACCTCCCTTTTCGAAGAGGTTGTGGCAATGGCATTTAAAGTGCATCCCTATCAAAGACCGGTCATCGGATGGATGTGTGATATCGAGTCAATCCGGAGAGATGATTTATTGAATTACTACAGAACCTATTATGCCCCGCAGAATGCCGTGATTATTGTAGTTGGCGATGTCGATGGAAAGGAAATGATTAAAAAAATCCGTGAGAACTTCGAAGGGATCCCTTCGGGTGAACCAGTTCAACAGGCAACTTCCCGCGAACCGGGGCAACGAGGCGAGAGGAGATTATTCCTGGAAAGAGAGGCAGAGATTCCATATCTTATCGCCGCGTATCATGTTCCATCTTTTCCTCATGAAGACAGCTATGCACTTGACATTCTTGCCTTGATTCTCTCGGGCGGAAAGAGTTCCCGGTTGTATCAGTCACTCGTGTATGAAAAAAAGATTGCTCTGAGCGCAGATGCCATGTACGGTGGATTCAACCGGGACCCTTATCTGTTTTTTCTCTTTGCTGATGCGTCACCCGGGTCAAATATCAGCGATGTTGAAAATGCAATTAGCCAAAATCTCGAACAACTGAAAAAAGCGCCCCCCTCCGAGCGGGAGATCCGGAAAGCAAAAAACCAGATTGAGGCTTCATTTCTAATGGGGCAGGACTCTATCCACATTCAGGCGATGCAGTACGGAAGGTTTGAGATGCTGGGAGACTGGAGGTTCATGGATAGATACCTGGAAGGGATAAGAAAGGTAACGCCGGCGGACATCGTGCGTGTTGCGCAACAATATCTGACAGAGAGCAACAGGACGACCGGGATACTGATGCCGGTGAGGGAGGTGAAAAGTGAAAAGTCAGCTTGGTAAAAAACATCTCAAAAAATATCCGGCAGCTATATTTTTTCTGCTATTTGTCATTACCTTTCTTCTGTCTGTTGACGCTTTTGCACTTGATGTTAGGAGAACCGTTTTCCACAGCGGTCTCGTTGTCCTTCACTCTGAAAACCATAATCTCCCCATTGTCATGGTAACCGCAATCATAAAAGCGGGACAGCTTAATGAGCCAGTCGAGAAGGCCGGGACAGCCCATCTTGTTGCCGAACTTCTCACAGAAGGCACGAAAAATTTGACGTCCAGGGATATCAGCGAGCAAATAGATTTTATCGGTGCATCGCTCGACGCATCCGCCGGCGCGGATTTCACAACCGTGACGCTTTCCGTCCTGAAGAAGGATTTCAGGAAAGGCTTTTCGATTTTCGCCGATGCGCTCCTGAATCCGGTTTTTCCGCAGAATGAAATCTTTCGCGTCAGAGAAAGAGTGAAAGGGTTTCTGAAACAACAGGAGGAAGACCCATCGTTTCTCGCGGACCGGGCCTTCAGAAAGGAGGTTTTCGAAGGGCATCCATACGCGCGTCTTACGGAAGGCTCCCCCGTTTCGCTTGATGCCGTCACGAGAGACGATCTCATCGGATTTCATTCGGATTTTTTTGTGCCGAACAATTCGATTCTCGCCATTGCCGGAGATCTGACGCCTGAGGAGTTGTCATCGATCATCGATGAGTATCTGGGCGCGTGGAAGACGAAAACGCTTCCGGGGAAGACCGTGGCACCGGTCCCGAAGAGCAGGGCGAAAAAGGCCGTCAAAATTGACAAAGACCTTACGCAGGCGAACATCGTTCTGGGTCACATCGCGATCAGCAGGGACAATCCTGATTACTATGCCGTTTCGGTGATGAATTATATTTTGGGGGGAGGAGGATTTTCCTCACGGCTCATGCAGTCCATCAGGGATACAATGGGACTTGCATACGATGTGCACAGTTTTTTTACAGCTCATAAGGCATCAGGAACTTTTAAGGCCGGGTTGCAGACAAAAAATGAATCGGCGGGCGTGGCTATTGACGAGATACGCAGGCAGATCAACAGGATCAGAAAAGAGGCTGTTTCCGACGAGGAGCTTGCGGAGGCGAAGGCATATCTGACCGGCAGCTTTCTCCGGAGGCTCGATACGAACCGAAAAATTGCCGATTTTCTGGCGTCGGTTGAGTTCTATGAACTCGGAACGGACTATGTTAAAAAATACGCGGAATATATCAACGCCGTCACGAAAGAGGACATCCTCCGGGTAGCGCATAATTATCTCGACCCGGAAAACTATATTCTTGTCATCGTCGCAAACCAGAAGAAGGCTGTGTTAAAGGAGTGAAAAGAGATGCGGGTCGCAGGATTGTTCGTTGTATCCTACGATGGTCATGTGGCGCTCTCTTTTTGCCTACAGATTACGGTTGCTACGCCTAAATTTAAAGTATCTGATGGAAATTCCGGGCCAAGTCGGCCACCTGGGTTAAGTCTTAATCCCGCCTGAAAGCATAGCTTCGCTGGATAATCTACTGACAAATCAGCCATTGTTTTCTCTTGAATACAATTTGAGGAGAAAAAATGGCAGCGGAGCGACTGACAATGCGAAAAACAAAAGAGATACTGAGGCTTCATTTTGGGTTAGCCGACATATGAAGAAACAACCTGAACCTGTCTGCCGTAGCACAGGCAGGCCGGTTGGCAACAAAGGAGGTTCGGGTCACAATTGCTGCGGTACTGGTGGCGGCGCAGGGATTTGAACCCCGGACACTGCGGATATGAGCCGCATGCTCTGACCAACTGAGCTACGCCGCCGTATTAATGAAGATAATCGGCAGTGATTTTGAAGCGGTTTAAAAGTATACCAAAAGGAGCCGGTTTAATGAAAGAGTTCGAAGCGGCGGGTTCTGATGTTAATCAATATGCCGATTGAGATGAGGTTGGACAGCAGCGCAGTCCCGCCGTAGCTCATGAAAGGCAGCGGTATGCCGACGACGGGCATCAGTCCCAGCGTCATCCCTATATTGGTGATAAAGTAGATCAAGAGCATGAAAGTAATGCCCATAGCCAGCAGTCTCCCGAATTCATCCTTTGCCTTTCGCGCCGTATCGAGCCCCCGTAATATCAGAATAAGATAAAGGAATAGGAGGAACGCACTTCCCAGGAAACCCCATTCTTCCGCAAAAATGGCAAAAACAAAATCTGTATGCTTCTCCGGCAAAAAACGGAACGGGCCCTGCGTTCCCTCCATATATCCTTTCCCGAAGAACATGCCCGACCCTACCGTAATCTTTGACTGGTTGATCTGGTAGCCGATTCCTGAAGGATCTGCTTCAGGCTCGATGAAAGCGACCAGCCTGTTCTTTTGGTAATCTCTGAGTCCCTCCCATAAGATATTGCCGAAGAAAGGCAAAGAAATAAGCCCGATAATAACGAGGAGGACGGCAACTTTCTGATAAAGCCCGCGCGCAATAATCAGCAAAAAAAACAGCATAAGGATTATGAGCGCTGTTCCGAGGTCAGGCTGCTTTATGAGCAGAACAAAAGGAATAAGAGTCAGGAAGAAGGCTTTGAGGAGTGAGCGCGTATCAAGAGGGCTTTCCCACGTGCTCAGACAGTGTGCGAGCATGATTATATAGGCAATTTTGAAAAACTCCGACGGCTGAAATGACAAAGGGCCGAGACTGAGCCATCTCTGGGCGCCCATGCCGGTTCTGCCCGCAAAAAAAACCGCTATGAGGAGCAAGACGCCGACGATGAACAGCGCTGGCGACGCTCTGTCTATCCACATATAGTCGATGGAGACGACAGCGAATAAGGCAAAAAGCCCTATAGCGAGCCAGATAATTTGTTTCAGATAGAAGGCCGGGTGAGGTTCGCCGGAGAGAGGCCGCGTAGCGCTGTAAATTGTCATGATTCCTATAAGGCAAATCAGAATCGTGACGGCAATGGTAATCCAGTCAAAATTGCGCAGCAGCCTGCGGTCTATGTGAAGCATGGGACGTTACGGCGGGCATTTTGCGCAGACAGAAGTGAAAAGAGAGGTTGACAGATAACGGTCTCCCCTGTCGGGCAGTATGACGAGAATTACTCCGTTGCTGATTTCACTCGATTTTTGCAATGCGACATGCATGGCTGCTCCACTTGACATGCCGGCAAATATTCCTTCCTTGACCGCAAGCATACGGGTTGTGTCAAATGCCTGGTCGTCATTCACGATACGTCTCTCATCAAGCCGGTTTTCATCGAATATCTTCGGCCTTATTGACTCGGACATGTTTTTCAATCCCTGAATCCTGTGATGGAGAACCGGTTCAACGCCGATGATCTGTATGTCTTTATTGAATTCTTTCAATCTCTTGCCGACACCCATGAGGGTTCCCGTCGTTCCCATCCCCGCGACAAAATGGGTGATTTCCCCGCCTGTCTGCTCTATGATTTCCACGCCCGTTGTCTCGTAATGCGCCAGCACATTTGCTTCGTTATCAAATTGGTTCGGCATGAAATACTTATCGAAATCCTCCGCGAGAATTTTGTGCGCCAGTCTGATGGCGCCGTCCGTGCCCTGGTCAGGCGGACTCAATATCAGTTCCGCGCCAAATGCTTCGAGTACCCTCCTTCTTTCTATACTGACGCACGCCGGCATGGTCAGCTTTACGCGGTATCTTTTGGCGGATGCCACCATTGCGAGACCGATCCCGGTGTTGCCGGAAGTGGCCTCGAGGATTATTTTGTCCCTTGAGAGCCTGCCCTCCCGCTCGGCAGTTTCAATCATGAAAAGGGCTATCCTGTCCTTGACTGAACCGCCGGGATTGTTGCCCTCAAGTTTTGCGTATATCCGGACCCTTGGATTGGGATTTGAATCTATGCAGGCTATCGGGGTATTGCCTATGCATTGCAGTATGCCCATCACTGTATAATAAAGGCGGTGCTACCGGAGGTCAAGTGACTGCTTCGGTTTCATATACGCATCGATCGCCTTTCTGGCTATAGGAGCCGCGGCCGCGCCCCCGTGTCCGCCGTGTTCAACCATGACGGCGAGGGCGATTTCAGGTTTTTCGAAGGGCGCAAATGCGACAAACCACGCGTGATCCCTGAACCTTTCGGACAGATAAGGCAATCCTTTCCTGAGCGCCACAACCTGGGCTGTTCCGGTTTTGCCGCTTACAGAGGTTAAGTCCGATCTGGCAGCCCACCCTGTGCCCGAATGTTCGTTCACCACGCCGGAGAGTGATTTCTTAATTGTTTCGACGTTTTGAGGGTCAGCGCCCAATTCCCCCGTCATTGCCGGATCTGCATCTTTTACCAAAAGCGGCTTGTAGCGCGTGCCTCCGTTGGCAATCGCCCCTGTCATATATGCCATTTGCAGCGGTGTTGCGGTGACATACCCCTGGCCTATGGCTGCATGGAGGGTCTCCCCTTGAAACCACGGGAGTTTTTTAATTTCTCTTTTCCATGCTGTATTGGGTATCAGCCCCTGACGCTCTCTCCCGAGTTCGATCCCTGTCTTTTCCCCCAGTCCAAACCTGGTTGAGTATTCATGAATCTTGTCTATTCCCAGGCGCCTGCCGACTTCGTAGAAGTAAACGTCACAAGATTCGACCATTGCCCTGTGAAAAGAAACAACGCCGTGACCATCTTTCTTCCAGCACCCAAAACGCTGTCCGCTGAAGCTGATGCCGCCCCTGCAGTCAACCCTCAGGCCGGGGTGGATTATTCCGGTCTCCAGCCCGGCAAGAGCGGTTACGATTTTGAATATTGACCCCGGCGGGTACTGGCTTTGCAAAGCCCTGTTCAAAAGCGGGTTTTTTTTGTCGGCCGCTATTGATTCCCATTGCTTGGCGCTAATCCCTCTTGTGAAGAGATTGGGATCGAATGACGGCTTGCTGACCATTCCGAGAATCTCTCCGGTAAAAGGGTTCACGGCAACAAGAGCCCCTGCTTTTCCATTGAACGCCGCTTCTGCTTCCCTCTGCAGGTCAAGGTCGATGCTGATTGCAATGTCATTTCCCTTGACCGGCTCTGTTTCCTGCAGCAAGCGCAATTGTCTGCCCAGGGCATTGACTTCTATGATCCTTTTTCCGGGCACCCCCCTCAAGGACGCATCGTAGAGTTTCTCAATGCCCCACTGGCCGACGAACATGTCGGGAGGCACGTCTTTAAATGCGGGGTCTTTCAACTGGGTGGGACTTGGTTTGCCGAGGTAACCGATGAGGTGCGAACCAAGTTCTCCATACGGGTATTCCCTGCTCACTTCGGCCTCAATCATGAGACCGGGGAAATCCGATTTCCGCGCCTCAATATAAGCAATCTCTTCAAAGGACAAGCCGTGCTTCAGCTTTACCGGAACAAGAGGATGAGAGTCCGGCATATTCACCCGGGATTGTATCTCTTCGGCAGGTATTTTCAGAATTCCTGCGAGGAGAGGTATTTTCGACTGGTCAAATTCCGCAGGAGATACGGAGGCGAAGTAGTAAGCTGCGTTTTTTACCAATGGGATGTTATTTCTGTCGAAAATTATTCCCCGCGGAGCAGGCATGGTAACAATCCGGAGCCTGTTGGCTTCCGAGAGTCTCCTGTATTCACCGCCCTGCAGAATCTGCAATTGCCAGAGCCTCATTGCCAGCAGCAGAATGGCCGCTATCACCAGGTAACCAATGAGTGAGATCTTTTCAGGCCTGCCTTGCGCTATCATTTATTGGGTATCCACTGTTGGTCGCTCTTTTTTTTCATTAGGAACCCCAGCGGCGCGTTAAAAAGCGATTGCATCAGGATGATGAACGCCGCCGAACCAATGCCGGACGGCATCACGGCAAAGACGCTGCGGGTTGCAAAAACTACTATGCCGTCCGCAAATGTAAGAATTATAACGGTAAGAATTCCCAGCGCCGGCGTCAAAATGAAGAATTTGCTGTACAGAAAGGCGGCAAGGTATCCCATCAGCCCCTTGCTCAGAAGATGAGGCCCAAGCAATGCTCCGGACAGGCCGTCTTCGATTGCTCCGATCAGGGCGCCCAGGAAGAGGCCCTTGATCTCCCCTCCCCGGATGCCTGCGTAAAAGGCGAGTATCAGCGTGAAATTCGGGGTTATGTCGAACAAAGAAATGCTGCCTTGCATGACGAACACAAAGAAGGTTATTACTGCCCAGAAGAAGTATTTCACGCCCTGCTGATGATCGCAACAATTTCAGTTTTGGTATTATCCACAAAGGGGACGACCTCTATGTATTGAAATAACCCTCTTTCACTTTTGCTCACTTTGGATATGTATCCCAGCGGTATCCCCGGGGGGAAGAGGGAATCGAGACCCGAAGTTAATATAACGCTGCCCTGCCTGAGTTCTTCGTCATATGAAATGTACTTCAACTGGCATGTTTTGAACCCCGTGCCGGACAGTACTCCTTCGGCTCTGCTTTCCTGGAGTCGTGCGGCAGCCGAGAAGTTTATATCGGTAATAAGCAACAAATATGCGTAGGCGGGATATACATCGGCAATTTTGCCCACAAGTCCTTTTTCGGTTATCGCCACCATGTCTTTTTTGATTCCGTCCGCGAGCCCTTTGTCGAGAATAAAAGTGTTCGACCACTGGTCGGTTCCCCTTGCTATTACCCGCGCGGCAGTCACATAGCGCCGTTCTTTCCCCTTTAATGCGAGAAGCGAGCGGAGAATCCGGTTTTCATTCAATGCGTCCTGCCACGTTTGTTGTTCCGCGAGTAACTTTGAAAGTTCCGCTTTAAGTTTTATGTTCTCTTCCTCTCTCAAGAGCATTTTCCTGAATGGAGCGGTGACGGATTCCCGGACGGATTCTTTGATGTCGTAGAAAAAATTGAAAGCGCCTGCAAGCAACTTGAGAGGCGCGGGCTGTGTCCGGTTGCTCTGGTAGGTCATTATGCCGAATGATGCAAGGATGAACAGAAAAAGCAAAAGCCTTTTCCAGGACATTACAGGTTAATGGCTACTCTTCTCAGCAGGTCAATTTCGTCGAGCATCTTGCCGACACCGCGAACGACTGCGGAGAGCGGGTCGTCAGCGACAAAGACAGGAAGACCGGTTTCCTGCCGTATGAGAAGGTCGAGGCCCTTCAGAAGGGCGCCCCCGCCGGCCAGCATAATCCCCCTGTCTACAATATCAGAAGCCAGTTCAGGGGGTGTATTTTCAAGGATCACTCTGATGGTATCGATGATCACGTTCACCGGTTCCGTAAGGGCTTCCCGGATCTCCGCCTCATTGATGGTCAGGGTTTTGGGTATGCCTGAGATGAGATCCCGCCCCTTTATTTCCATGGTTCGCTGCTCGCTTCCGTCGTTTTTATATACAGAGCCCAGGTTGATTTTGATCAGTTCGGAGGTCATGTCTCCAATCATAAGGTTGTACCGGCGCTTGATGAAGGCCATGATTGCCTCATCCATTTTATCGCCGCCTACGCGGACGGCTTTGCTGTAAACAACTCCGTCAAGAGAGATTACCGCAACATCCGTAGTGCCCCCCCCTATATCGACAATCATATTGCCCGAAGGTTCCCCAACCGGAAGCCCGACCCCTATGGCGGCGGCCATTGGCTCACCTATAAGGTATACCTCCCGCGCCCCGGAAACCTGGGCAGCGTCTTTCACTGCCCGCTGTTCCACCTGAGTAATTCCCGAAGGGACGCCGATAATGACACGGGGAGAGACAAAACTTCGCCTGTTGTGGACTTTTGTTATGAAATATTTCAACATTTCTCCGGTAGCGTCAAAGTCGGCGATTACGCCGTCTTTCATAGGCCTGATGGCGATAATATTCGCCGGAGTCTTTCCGAGCATTCTTTTCGCTTCAGCGCCGACAGCCACCGGTTTCTTATTGTCCTTTCTAAGGACGACGACGGAAGGCTCATTGCAGACTATGCCCTTGCCTTTCACGAATACAAGGGTGTTGGCTGTCCCGAGATCTATGGCAAGATCATTCGAAAACAACCCGAGAATTTTGTGAAAAAACATTATTCCTCCTGTTTAGCCTGAGAGTGGTCGAGAACCAGCGTTTTTGCAAGTTCGTCGCCGAAGCGTTTGCCGTCTCTGTTCCCCAGCAAAACGATGAACTCAAACGCGGCGATAAACAGTAAAAAAAACCATCCAAGCCATTGCACTGCAGTGAGCAAATATCCGACGCCGAATATGCTGTTCCTCAGAATAGAGTCTCTGATGGTGCAGGGCTCATGAGATGTTGCCGATACTACCCTGAGTCCCACAAGTTTTTTCCCGAGGCTTTTCCCGCCGAAGAGCCCGTCGCCTATCAGAAGATAGACTAAACCGGCGTAAAACCCAGCCTTTGGAATTACTTCCGCCGCCGCTGCTATCAAAATGAAATCGAGAATCTTAGCGACAGTCCTGACAAGCAGCCCCGCCCTTTCAGATTCTCCAGACATTTGAGAAGCTTAACAGAATGTTGCCTTTTTTATCAAGGTTGCGCCCGTCCGCAAATATGTTTAAAATGTAACCTTCAGTTATGAGTTGTAATTATTGTCATTGCGTGGAGCGAAGCGACGCGTCAATCTTCTTTAATTCTTTGGATAAATCGGGATTGCCTCTCCCGAAACAAGTTCGGGATCGCAACAACACGCAATAGGGCTGCAACACGTAACCGAAAGGATACTACTGTTTCGCTTTTTCACTTTGTAAACTCCTATGGAAATACTCTTGGCAACAAGAAACAGGAAGAAGATGGAAGAATTGAAGCGGATCGCGGCCGGGCTCCCGGTTTTATTTTTTACGCTCGATGACTTCCCCTCATGCCCTGATGTCGTGGAAGACGGGGCCGCGTTCGAGGAAAATGCGGTCAAGAAAGCGCTCAGTGCCGCCCGCTGTTCTGGGAAACCGGCGCTTGCCGATGATTCAGGGCTCGAAGTTGCGGCGCTGGGGGGAGCGCCTGGAGTACTGTCGGCGCGGTATGCCGGCGAGGGTGCCGATGACAGCAGGAATGTCGAGAAATTGCTGTCCGCTTTGCGAGGCGTGGATAAGAGGGAAGCCCGGTTTGTGTGCTGTATCGCATTTGCCTTGCCTGACGGCAAAGTGCACATTTTCCATGGGGTTGTTGATGGATGCATCGGCGAAGAGCCGAGAGGTTCCCTTGGTTTCGGGTACGACCCGGTCTTTTATCCCGCAGGCTCATCCCGTACGTTTGCGGAGATGGGCAGCGAAGAGAAGGATTCGGTAAGCCACCGCGGGATGGCGCTGGAAGAATTCAGACGGTTTATCGAGCAGCGGGTTCGCTTTGGCTGCTTTTGACGGAATATTGACCGTAAGCATTGCGATAAATAAAATTTATTTACCTATCAAAAATATGAATTTGACTAAATACATGGCGGGTAATATATTTATATGTCTGTTTTTACTGGATATAGTCTTGCCGCGCATTAATTAATTTCGTAAATTAAGCGTATTTGACCTTGGTGTTTTTAAGCGTTATCCTTGTCGTTAAGCTAAGCAGTTCTTAGGTTTTTATAAAGGTCTCGCAATAATTTTAACGGGGGTAGAGTTATGAGAATTGTGTTGCTTGGCGCGCCTGGCGCCGGGAAGGGAACCCAGGCCAAGAAACTTATCGAGAAATACGGCGTCCCTCAGATTTCTACCGGGGATCTGTTAAGAGCCGCAGTCGCCGCGGGGACACCACTGGGGAAGGAAGCTAAATCCTATATGGACAAGGGGGAACTCGTCCCCGACAGCGTAGTTCTCGGCATGGTCGAAGAGCGGCTTAAAAAGGACGACTGCAAAAAAGGGTACATCCTTGACGGGTTTCCGAGAAATACTGCGCAGGCGGAAGCGCTGGACAAGATGCTGGCATCGCTCAATATGTCGCTGACTGCCGCGGTCAGCGTTGACGTCCCGTTTGATGATCTCATGAAGAGGCTTACGGGAAGAAGAACCTGTAAGTCGTGCGGGCAGATGTACAATGTATATTTTAGCGCGCCAAAGAAGGAGGGAACCTGCGATAAATGCAACGGTGAGTTGTTCCAGAGGGATGATGACAAGGAAGCCACTATCAAGAAGAGACTCGAAGTGTATACTGCCCAAACAGAGCCGTTAATGGGGTATTACAGGAACAAGGGCATTTTGCAGTCGGTTTCAGGAACCGGCAGCATCGATGAGATATTTAGTAAAGTCTGCGCAATCTTGGAAGGAAAGTAAGCAGAAGCTAATAACTAAATAAGGAGGAAAGGTTATGGAAATGATCGGTCATGGCGGCAGGGAAATTATTGAGCGGGTAATGGCAAAAGACGCAGCGCTCAAGAGAGTCGAAGAAATGAAGGCGGCAAAGGTAAAAACACTTGACGTCCGTTTGCAGATGGCTACAGAAATTATCGATCTCGCATACGGCTTTTTCAGCCCTCTGGAAGGGTTCATGACAAAAGCTGATGTCGAAGCGGTCTGTAACAATATGACCCTTGCAGACGGGAAAACAGTCTGGAGTATCCCCATTGTTTATGATATCTCCAGCGAGGATCTCGAAAAATCGGGTATCAAACAGTACGATGAAGTCCTTCTTACTTACACCGGCAACCCATTTGCAATTTTTGATATCACGGATATCTTCACCCTGGACACAAGAGAAGTGGCAATGAAGGTCTATGGAACCACGGAAGACAAACATCCCGGCGTTAAGAGAACTTACCAGTATCAGGATAAGTTTCTGGGCGG
>CAZKLK010000002.1:0-19432 GCA_964553535.1 uncultured Nitrospiraceae bacterium | reverse complement strand
TCCTTCAGCGGCACCTTAATCAGAAGCATCATCCAGGACGGAGTGAAACCGCCCCGCCGTATCTTCAGGCCGGAGGTTTTTGACATGATCATGGAATGTGCAGAGAAGTATGGAGCCGGCGACGCATTTGTTACGGAAACTTACCTCAAGCAGAGAAATCCGGTATTTACGGTTGAACCACTGAAATAAATTATTAAAGTAAATTTAAGGAGGAAAAACATGGCAGAAGAAACCTATCCGATCAACATATGGATCAATGAAGAGAGACTCGAGAAAATTCAGGCGGCGGGGCTTGCAAGCATGACAAAAGAAGTTCTTGCGGGTTTGAAAGTTATCGCTGTCCCGAATACTGCGGCCCAGAGAGACAAAATTCTGCAAATGTTCCCGATGGCCAAATACGATGCCGCGACAACAAGAAGCATCGAGAACATGCCGCGGAATGTAAAAGATCAGATTTTTGATCTTGTCGTTAAAAATAAATCTTTAAGCGTCATGGACGAATTCATTAAGTCCGTGGAGAAATGACAACGGAAAGGAGGTGGAAGGACACTCTATCGGTTTGTTTTTCTCTATTAACTCAATAATCTATTTCGAAGGAGGTGTAGTTACATGCCAAGTTTTGTGATTACCGAAAAATGTGACGGGTGCAAGGCGCAGGATAAAACTGCATGCCAGTATATCTGCCCCCATGACCTTATGGCGCTCGACAGGGACAAGATGAAGGCCTGGAATCAGGAACCTGAGCAGTGCTGGGAATGCTTTAACTGCGTGAAGATCTGCCCGCAGCAGGCCGTTGAGGTAAGAGGCTATTCAGACTTTGTTCCCCTTGGATCCCAGACGATTCCTCTCAGGGGTACAGATTCCATTATGTGGACAATCAAGTTCAGAAGCGGCCTGACCAAGAGATTCAAATTCCCGATCAGAACCACCGTGGAAGGGACGGTTGATCCGTATGCAGGCAAACCCGAGCCTGATTTTGCAACTATCAAAAAGCCCGGATTTTTTACAAATCCTGCGAGGACTGAATAAATTTTAAGGAGGTGAAAATATAATGGAAAAAGAAACCTGTACATTTTCATATTGTCAGAAACCGGCGGTAACAGAGGTAGAGTGCGACCTTTTGATAATGGGCGGCGGCATGGCCGGATGCGGAGCGGCTTTTGAGGCTTGCCGTTGGGCGAATGCTAAAAAAATGACGGTCGTTCTGGTCGATAAGGCTGCAACGGACAGAAGCGGCGCAGTCGCAATGGGGTTATCCGCTATCAACACCTATGTAGGCGAGAACAAAGTCGCCGACTATGTGAAATACGTAAGAAACGACCTCATGGGCATCATCAGGGAAGACCTGGTGTATGACCTTGGCAGGCACGTTGACGATTCCGTCCATCATTTTGAAGAGTGGGGCCTCCCGATCTGGAAAAAAGGCGAGGACGGATTCTCGATGGACGGCCATGAGGCAGCCGAAAAAGGCCATAAGATGCTGAAGGACGGCGGCACCCCCTGCAGGTCCGGCAAATGGCAGATCATGATCAACGGCGAGTCCTACAAGGTTGTCGTTGCTGAAGCCGCGAAGAAGGCCCTCGAGTCGAACAGGACCGCGACCGGTATCGCCCAGAACCATTTTGAGAGAGTCTTCATCGTGAAGGCCGTCATGGATAAGAATGGGAAGAATGTCGCGGCAGCCGTCGGATTCAGCACAAGAGAGAACAAGATTTATTCCTTCAAGGCAAAGGCGATGCTCTGTGCAACCGCGGGAGCCGTTAACTGCTACAGACCTAGGTCGGTCGGTGAAGGTATGGGCAGAACATGGTACCCGGTTTTCTGCTCGGGCTCAGGGTATGCTTTCGGAATGCAGGCCGGCGCTGAGATGTCTCTCATGGAAAACAGGTTCGTTCCCGCGCGGTTCAAAGACGGTTATGGTCCTGTCGGAGCATGGTTCCTGTTCTTCAAGGCCAAGGCAACCGACAGTCTCGGAAACGACTATTGCTTGGACAAGGAGTATTTTGATGATGCGGTCGCCAGATATGGTGACTATGCGAAGAATCTCGGTACCGCCATCAGAAACCACCTGATGATGAGGGCCATGAAGGACGGGAGAGGCCCTATCCTGATGAACACGCATATTGCCATGAAGGAATTCTCCGACAGAATTATCGGTCAGCTTGGTGAAAAAGTCGGCGCAAAGAAACTTAAACACCTTGAGGCAGAGGCATGGGAAGACTTCCTGGATATGGCTATCGGACAGGCGTCCCTCTGGGCGGCAAATAACGTCGAGCCGGATAAGGTTCCTTCCGAAATCATGCCGACCGAGCCTTATCTCCTTGGTTCGCACGCAGGCTGCGCAGGCTTCTGGGTAAGCGGACCCGGAGATATCGCCGGAGCACCACCGGAGTGGAGCTGGGGTTATAACCGCATGTCCACAGTGCCCGGTCTCTTCATGGCCGGCGACGTTGTCGGCGCATCAGGTCATAAATTCTCATCCGGTTCCCATGCAGAGGGCAGAATGGCTGCAAAGGCCGCGATTGCCTACATCCTCGACAATGCTGGCTACAAACCGGATCCCAAGATGAGTCTTGACGAGATTGCGGCTGAGCTTTATCTGCCGTTCGAGATCTATGAGAAATACAAAACCTACACAACCGATCCGGCGGTCAACCCTTACTTCATCAGTGGAAAAGCAATCCAGTTGAGGCTTATGAAGATCGCCGACGAGTATTTCGGCGGGTGCTCGACATGGTATATGACATCAAAGACCATGCTGGAGGAAGGCCTGAAGAAACTCGAGATGCTGAAAGAGGACTGCAACCATATGGCGGCTGCAAACCTCCATGAGCTCCTGAGATGCTTTGAGAACTACCACAGGATTCTTACTGTTGAAGCGCATGCCCGTCACATCCTCTTCAGGGAGGAGTCCAGATATCCTGGCTACTATTACAGAGGAGACTTCAACAAGATCGACGACGCCAACTGGAGGTGCTTCACCAATTCCAAATACAACGCGGAAACCAACACCTGGGAGTTCAAGAAAGTACCATACGTCCAGTTATTCCCGTAAACATTGCGGAGATAGGGGAGGGTAAAACCTCCCCTATTTTTTTATTCTTTCCGGGAAAGAATTTTGTCGAGATGTGTGCTATAATACTCCCCGTCTTGCTGAGTAAGTTACCAAGGGAAGGTTATAACGTCGCTATAAAACTCGCTTAGTGACTTACTGCCTTAAAGGAGGGTCAATATGGCAGAAAACAAAAAAGTGCTGGTGATTGGGGGAGGTATGAGCGGACTTACCGCTGCTATTGAAGCGGCGGAAGCAGGACTCGAAGCTCATATCGTTGAGAAGAACCCGTATCTTGGCGGCAGGGTTGCCCAGATTAATAAATACTTCTGGAAACTCTGCCCGCCGAACTGTGGGCTCGAGATCCAGTTCAAAAGGATTAAAAACAGCCCGCGGGTAACCATGTACACGCTTGCCGAAGTCGAAAGCATCAGCGGTGAAGAGGGGAATTTCGATGTCACGCTCACACTTAATCCGAGGTACGTGAACGATAAATGCGTTGGGTGCGATGCCTGCGCTCAAGCCTGCCCTTCGTACAGGGATGATGATTTCAATTTTGGCATGAACAAATCCAAAGCGGCTTACCTGCCTCATGAGCAGGCTTTCCCTTTTCAATATGTCATTGACGCGAAAGCCTGTCCGAAAGACTGCATGAAACCATGCCTTGAAGCGTGCAAATACAACGCAATCGATCTCGGCATGAAACCCGAGGCCGTTAAACTGAATGTCGGCGCGGTTGTCCTTGCCACGGGATGGGATCCTTATGACATGAAAAAACTTGACATTCTTGGCGGCGGCGCCGTCAAAAATGCCATATCCAATATGATGATGGAGAGAATAGCGTCTTCCGACGGACCCACAAAGGGGAAAATCGTCCGGCCATCCGATGGGAAAGAGGCTAAAAACATCGCGTTTATACAGTGCGCGGGCTCAAGGGATGAGAATCATCTCCAATATTGTTCCTATATTTGCTGCCTTGCTTCCCTGAAGCACGCGATGTATGTGAGAGAGCAGTTCCCTGATTCAAAGGTAACGATCTACTACATTGATATCAGGACCCCCGGGCTTTACGAGCCGAGATTTTACTGGAAGATAAAGGATGATCCGAATGTAAAGTTCGTCAAGGGCAAAGTTGCCGGCATCAGTGAAGCGGCCGGCGGCAATGTCGAAGTCGAATTTGAGGATATATACGGCGGCGGGAAGAAGAAGGCAACCTTTGACATGGTGGTGCTTGCGACCGGCATGGATCTCACAACCAGAAGCTCAAAAGTTGGCGCTGCTTTGTCGTATACACCCGACGGGCTTGTGGATGACGCGGCGTTGAAAAAAGGCATATACGCTGTGGGCACACTGAAAAGCCCCGCTGACGTCGCAAGATCAGTCCAGGATGCTACAGGTGTAGTCATCAAGTGCATCCAGAGCGTGAACAGGAGGTAGCCATGGAGAAAAAATACGGTGTCTATATCTGCAAAGGCTGTGGGATCGGGGAATCCGTCAATATAGAGAAGCTCGCCAAGGCGGCAAAATCCGGGGCTGTCAAGGAAGAAAATATAAAAACTCATGATATCCTGTGCAGCCCTGAAGGCGTGCAGCTTATAAAAGGCGATATCAAGAAGAACGGTATCAATACTCTTATACTCGTGGCGTGCTCACCGCGCGTGAAATTTGATGAATTTGATTTCACGGGGTGTCTGACTGAGCGCGTGAACATCCGCGAATTTGTCTCGTGGACTCTTGAACCGAATACTGATGAGACGCAGGCCGTGGCGGAGGACTACATTGCCATGGGCAGCGCGAAAGCCCAGAAAGCTGCCCTGCCGGATCCTGCCATTCTTGAGAATCTGAGCAATGCCATTTTAGTCATCGGCGGCGGCATTACCGGCATGACGGCGGCCCTCGAATCAGCGAAGGCAGGCTATAAGGTTATTCTGGTTGAAAAAGAACCGCAGCTTGGCGGGTTTGCCCATAGGTTGTACAAGAAGATACCGACAAGAGATTACTCCGCGCCGGTAATGGTTGACACGGAGATCGAAAAAGTCATGCGCGAAGTGGAGAGCAATCCGAATATTACTGTTTACAAATCTGCAAAGATGGAAAAGACGGAGGGCCAGCCCGGGTTGTACGATATTACAATTGCCACGAGCGCCGGACCGGTGAACGAGAAGGTTGGCGCTATTGTTATGGCTACAGGCTGGGTGCCGTATGACGCGACAAAACTCGGTCATCTCGGCTATGGAAAGTTCAAGAATGTCGTTACGAATATTGAATTCGAACAGATGGCAAAAAAAGGCTCCATTTCACGGCCTTCGGACGGGAAGGATGCCGAAAGGGTTGCATTTATCCAGTGTGCCGGCCAGCGGGATCCTGAACACCTTACATACTGTTCGTCCATGTGCTGCGCAACGTCCCTGAAGCAGGCGCGCTATGTGAGGCAGAACCCAAGCGCTCTTGCGATGATTTTCTATAAAGATATGAGAACCCCGGGGAGACTCGAAGCATTTTACAAGGAGGCGCAGAACGATCCCGGCATTATGCTTACGAAAGCGGAGGTAACAGGGGTTACTGACGCGGGAGATAACGGGAATCTCTTTGTTGAGGCGCAGAATACGCTTCTCGGGGAAAAGGTGAGGATGGAAGCGGATCTTGTTGTCCTCGCCACCGGCATGGTGCCTACAACAAGAGCCCCCCAGGAATATCTTGATGGATTAACAGTGGCTGCCGGAAAAGGCGACGAGGCCAGGAAATCCTATCTTGATTCTACGCCGAAACCGGATTTTATATTGAACCTGACATACCGGCAAGGGCCGGAGATACCTTCCCTTGAAGGCGCCTGCGGGTTCGCGGATTCGAACTTCATCTGTTTCCAGTACGAAACAAGGAGGACCGGCATTTATGCCGCCGGTCCCGTAAGGCAACCCATGAATATGACGGACGCGCAGGAGGATGCCGCGGGGGCCGCTTTCAAGGCTATACAGTGCATAGATCATATTTCGAAAGGTATCGCGGTCCATCCCCGCGCGTGGGATCTGACGTTCCCTGATCCCCAGTTGATCAGGTGCACGGCCTGCAAGAGATGCACTGAGGAGTGCCCATTCGGAGCAATAGATGAAGACGAAAAGGGCATACCATACTACAAAGTTAACAGGTGCAGACGTTGCGGCACTTGTATGGGGGCCTGTCCTGAAAGGATCGTTTCATTCAAGGATTATAGCATTGATATAATCGGCTCCATGATCAAGGCGATTGACGTCCCCGAGGAAGAATTCCGCATCGTCTGCCTCGTGTGTGAAAATGACGCGTATCCGGCTCTTGACACCATGGCCATGCAGCGCAAGTCCCTTGACCCCAGCATTCGAATTATTCCAATGCGGTGCCTCGGAGGAATGCACCTTGTATGGATTGCGGACGCTTTCTCAAAAGGGCTTGACGGATTCCTTCTGATAGGATGCAAATTCGGCGAGAATTATCAGTGCCATTTTGTTAAGGGGAGCGAGCTCGCAAGCGTGCGGTTCAGCAAGGTCGGGGAGACACTCAACAAACTGCAACTCGAGGCTGACCGCGTCAAGATGTTGCAGGTGGGCATTGACGAATACCAGAAATTGCCTGACATGATCAATGAATTTGTGAAAAGGGTTAAAGAAATAGGACCTAATCCTTTCAAGGAATTTTAGAATGGAATTGTCCACGACCTTTTTAGGGAGGAATAGATATGGCAGAAGAAAAAGTCGAAGCTAAAGCAGCAACAGCGGAGAAAGCCGGCGCACCTGAGGCTCAGGTTGCGGCTGCCGCGGTTCCGGAGCCATTTGTTGGCGTCACCGTGAGCCCTGATTTGCAGTTTGTCAATTCTATCATCAAAGGCGGCGGGGATTCATTAAAGAAGTGCTATCAGTGCGCGACCTGCTCTGTGGTATGCAATCTGACGCCTGCCGACAATCCCTTCCCCAGGAAAGAAATGATTTACGCGCAGTGGGGGATGAAGGAAAAGCTTTTCGGCAATCCCGATATCTGGCTCTGCCACCAGTGCAGCGACTGCACTGCCTATTGTCCGCGGGGAGCAAAACCGGGAGAGGTGCTTAACGCTGTGAGGAAACTGTCCATTGAGAATTATTCCGTCCCTCGCTTTCTCGGAAAGGCTGTTGGCAACCCCGGTTCGCTTGTCCTTCTGCTCGCGGTCCCTGTTGTAATCTTTCTCCTGATCCTCGGAGGCCTTGGCCACCTGAACCTGGCGAGCATAAGAAACGAAGCGGGACAAATAGCATATTCTTCATTAATTAAATCGTATTACATTGACGGAGTCTTTGTGCCGGCTTTCTTCTTTGCTGTTTTTTCACTCGCCATCGGCGTTTCCCGGTACTGGAAAGACATGGTGCGGGCAACCGGAGTCAAACCCGGAGGCAGCATCTCGGCCGCTATTACGGCAACAATCGGTGATATCCTGGCTCACAAGAGGTTCGAAAAGTGCAATGTGACGCAATCCAGAAAGCTTGCCCATATGCTGGTATTCTTCAGCTTTATCGGACTTGCGATCACAACGGTTTGGGCAGTCACTTATTTATACGGATACGAAATTATGCACGCCATGGGGAAAACGCCTCCCGCCTGGCTGCTTGGCCCGTCGCCGTATCCTCTGACGGATCCTCTGAAGTGGCTCGCAAATGTCAGCGCAATTATGCTTATGGTCGGGATCATCATGGTGATGAACAACAGGAAGAAGAATGAGAAGAAAGCGGGAAAAGGCGGATATTACGACTGGCTCCTTATATATGTCATTTTTGCCGTTATGGCCACCGGAATCCTTTCCCAATTGTTCAGACTTGCGGATCTGGCATTGCCGTCGTATCTAATTTATTTCGCGCATCTCGTCGTCGTGTTCTTCCTCTTCGCATACGCGCCATTCTCAAAAATGGCCCATATGCTTTACCGCGCAACCGCAATGGTTTTTGCGAAAGCAACCGAGAGGGATATCGAGGTTAAATAAGAAATTTTGCTCGGACGAAATCAAAGAGAGGAGGGAGGTGGAAGGTCGGTATATTATTGTTTCCTTTTCACTGGTAACTCACTGAGTAAGATCAAAAAAGGAGGGAAGGTATGAGTAATATTATTCTGTTTGCTTTGGCATGTGGCGCGCTGGGGGTTGTGTATTCCCTGATTACTGCATCCTGGGTTGTCAAACAGGATAAGGGAAGCGAACGCATGCTGGCGATTTCAGACGCTGTCCGCGAGGGTGCAACCGCGTTTCTCAGACGGGAATACATAACGGTTGCAATGGTCGGCGCCGTGCTTACTGTCTTGCTGTTCTTCCTGGGCACATGGACGGCAATCGGTTTTGTCATCGGCGCAGTAGGTTCTGCATTGGCCGGATGGATTGGTATGATGGTGACAGTGCGGTCCAATGTCCGCACGACTCAGGCTGCCTACAAAGGTTTGGCCGCCGCACTGAACGTCGCATTTAAAGGCGGATCGGTTACCGGCATTATGGTAGTCGGACTGGGCATCCTTGGAATAGCAGGCTACTATTTTATTGCGAAAGCAGCGGCAGGTGAAGAGGCATTTCATGCCCTTGTAGGTCTCGGTTTCGGCTGCTCCCTGATGAGCGTATTTGCCCGTATCGCCGGCGGTATTTATACCAAGGCGGCAGACGTCGGCGCAGACCTCGTCGGCAAGGTTGAGGCCGGAATCCCGGAAGATGATCCGAGAAACCCTGCGGTCATCGCGGATAACGTTGGTGACAATGTCGGTGACTGCGCCGGAATGGCCGCCGACCTGTATGAAACATACACGGTTACGCTGGTTGCGGCAATGCTTCTTGCCAAGACCGCATTTGGACCCGAAAGTCCATGGGTTGAGTTCCCGCTGCTAATCGGTGGAATTTCAATTATAGCATCGGTTATCGGCACGTATTTTGTCCGCCTTGGCAAGAGTCAGTATATTATGGGCGCCCTTTATAAAGGCTTGGCGGTTTCCGGCATTCTGGCTGCCATAGCATTTTATTTTGTCGCCGGATGGTTCCTCGGACTCCCCGGAGTGGAACCCGCTTTTACCCAGATGGGAGTGTTTGTTACTGCGGTGATCGGCCTTGCTCTCACCGGTTTAATCGTTATGATCACCGAGTATTTCACATCCACCAGCTTTTCTCCCGTTAAGCATATCGCGAAAGCAAGCCTTACCGGCCACGGTACAAATGTTATTGCCGGTCTTGCAGTAAGCATGAAATCCACCGGAGCGCCTGTTATAGTGATTTGCGGGGCGATTATTTGGGCGTTTTACATTGGCGCCGGCGGATTTGTCAATATAACCCCTGATCAGGCTGAGGCAGGACTATTTGCGATTGCCCTGTCGGCTGTTTCGATGCTCTCGATGACCGGCATCGTTGTCGCCATCGACTCATATGGTCCGATTACCGATAATGCCGGCGGTATTGCGGAAATGGCAGAGCTTCCGAAAGAGATTCGTGAAATCACCGACCCGTTGGACGCGGTCGGCAATACTACTAAGGCGGTTACAAAGGGATACGCTATCGGTTCAGCTGGACTCGCAGCCCTGGTTCTGTTCGCAGAATATTCCAGATCTTTTATTGACCCCGTCACAAAAGAGGTGATACCGATTGCGTTTGACCTTTCAAATCCATTGGTGCTGGTTGGTCTCTTTATCGGCGGTCTTCTCCCCTACTATTTTGGCTCTCTCCTGATGGAGGCGGTTGGAAAGGCTGCCGGCAGCATTGTCGACGAGGTGAGAAGACAGTTCAGGGAAATACCGGGTATTATGGAGTATAAGGCAAAACCGGAATACGGAACATGCGTTGACATCGTTACGAAAGGCGCCATAAAGCAGATGATGGTTCCAGCCCTTATCCCCGTCGTCACTCCTTTAATTGTCGGATTGCTTCTGGGCAGGGAGGCGCTTGGCGGGGTGCTAATCGGCAGCATCGTCACAGGGTTGTTCCAGGCAATCGCGATGACCAGCGGCGGCGGCGCATGGGACAATGCCAAGAAATCCTTTGAAGTGGGCGTTACGGACGACAAAGGTGTTCTGCATAAGAAGGGAAGCGACGGACATAAAGCGTCAGTTACCGGCGACACAGTCGGTGACCCGTATAAGGACACGGCAGGGCCGGCGATCAACCCGATGATCAAAGTCATTAACATCGTTGCGCTCCTGATCGTACCGCTCATATAGTCAAAGATGGTATTTGAGGCCGGCAGAGATTTCTGCCGGCCTTTTTTATTAAATTTGTAATCCGGGAATTCCTCGACGCTCTGCATCGGGGTTAACCGATATCCCCTCCCCTTTGAGGGGGAATGGGAGATTTTCCGATTCATGTAATTTCAGTTTTGAGACCCTTAATAATTAGAAGTGTTTCACGGGCGGGGGGTCATGCTTCGAAAAGCGCAGCATGACAGAACGAAATTCAAGGATGTCACCGGATGGAAAGGATCGAACAACATGCCGTTACCAAGTATGAAAGATGTTGAACCGACTCAGCTTACACTGAAGTCGGAGTTTCAGTTTAGGTGTCATAAGGGGATAGCCTGCTTCACAAAATGCTGCAGCAATATCAATATCCTGCTTACGCCCTACGATATTATCAGGATGAAAAAAAGGCTTGGGATATCCTCTGAAGAATTCCTCGAGAAGTATACAGTGATGGAACTTGACGACAAGTCAAAACAGCCTCTCGTGAGCCTGAAGATGCTGAATGAACAGGAGAAGAGATGCCCCTTTGTTACCCCTGAGGGGTGCACGATTTATGCGGACAGGCCCGCGAATTGCCGGTATTATCCTATCGGACAGGGCATTATGCGCAAGGGAACAGAAAATGACACGGTGAATGAGGAATTTTATTTTTTCATCCGGGAGCCGCATTGCCTTGGATATCAGGAAGATACGCAGTGGACGGTGGGTTCATGGAAGGATGACCAGGAGGCAAGCCTTTATGATGAAATGAACCGGGAATGGAAAGAGGTCCAGCTGCGGAGAAATCCCCTGCTGAAGGAACTGGATTCCAACCAGCAGGCTCAGATATATACCGCTTTTTACGACATAGACAGGTTCAGGAGATATGTATTTGAGAGTAAATTCCTTGATGTTTTTGAGATCGGGGAAAATGTCAGAGAAGTAATAAAAACAGATGACGTCGCATTAATGAAGCTTGGGTTTACCTATATAAAATTTCTTCTCCTGCTTGAGGACGGTTTAAAGGTCAAGAAGGAATATCTGAAAAAATAAACTCGCATGCGCGTCTTGTAATTAATTTGGGGAGGGTCCGATGTCAGACATAAAAAAGATGTACCGGACAATTATGGACGATCATTTCCCATCTGAAATGATCGTCAGTTTCGGTGAGCAGAAATTGGTGTACAGGAAAAGAACCTGGAAAATAGCGGATGACAGGTCGGGGGAGCTGATCGAGAAAGGGCTGCGCTACGGCGAAAACCCCGGACAGGAGGCCGCGCTCTATGAGTTGATAAACGGGAATCTCATCCTCGGTGACTGCCGGTTTATTGAGCCCGGAAACGGACTTGTGAGCAGCATTTCGGAAGAGGACATGATACAGGCAGGCAAACATCCCGGGAAGACAAACCTCACTGACCTTGATAACGGTCTTAACATTATCAAGTGCCTGACCGACCGTCCTGCCGCTGTCATCCTTAAACATAATAACCCCTGCGGGGCCGCATATGGGAGCTCTCTCTCCGATGCTTATGACAAAGCCAATATGGCTGACAGGATAGCCGCATTTGGAGGTTGTCTCGTGGTGAACAGGCCAATGGACAGGGATACCGCCGAGATGGTCGGCAGGAACTATCTCGAAGTAGTGGCCGCGCCTGAATTTGAAGACGGAACGGCAGCGACATTGGCAAAAAGGAAAAATCTGCGGATTATCCGGGTGGGCAAGATCGACCGGTTGCATGAATATGCGAATATTCGGTTTTTAGATTTTAAATCGTTGATGGATGGCGGGGTCATAGTTCAGCAATCCCCGTTGAACAGGATACGGTCGAAGGATGATTTTCTGCCGGCCAGGGCAACTTACGAGGGTAAAGATTATGTCATCGAAAGGCAGCCGACTGAAGCGGAATTCGATGATATGCTTTTCGGATGGAATGTGGAACAGGGAATCACCTCGAATTCAGTCATTTACGTTAAGGGTGGCGTGACGGTCGGCATCGGCACAGGCGAGCAGGACAGAGTAGGGGTGGCAGAAATCGCCGTTTTCAAGGCTTACACGAAATATGCGGATGCTCTCTGTTTCAGAAGATATGGCGTCCCCTACAAGACCTTTGAACGCGATGTGAAAATGGGCAAAAGGAGCAGACTGGAACTCGTCAAGATCGATGCGGAGACGAAGGAGCAAAAAGGCGGGCTGACTGGCTCCGTGATGGTGTCGGATGCATTTTTCCCCTTCAGAGACGGAGTTGATGTCGGCATTAACGAGGGGGTCACCGCGATCGTGAATCCCGGAGGATCGGAGCGGGATTTCGAATCGATAATTGCGTGTAACGAGGCGAGTCCGAAAGTTACGATGGTCTTTACCGGCCAGAGGGCCTTCAAGCATTAGGCTTTTTCATCGTACCCAAAAAATAGAGCCATACAGGGATTTCCCGGCTCACAGTCAATTGCTGTCGCAAAGGCTGTGACAATTTTTTGATGCCTAACCCTGATATGGCCCCAGAATCGTCTTAAGAATTGCGATCCCAGGAACGGCAACCTTGAGCTGTTTTTAAGTGGATGCTTCGGCGGATGCTTCAGGCTTCCTTCTCGCTGCTGAAGGCTTGCACACCGCATCCGACTCCCGCTTCCCTACCGATTTGCTTGATCCTCAGGTTCAATCCGTCCCGGGTCTCGCAATGTCTTCTTATCTTTTAACCCTATTTTACTATTTGCTGAATATAATTCAAGAGCGGATTATGGCAAAAATAATGTTTTTTCTGCTCTTGAAATGGGTTCCCTTTGTTGTTTGTTCTTTTTTTTGAGAAATGCGAGGCTACCGGGCAAATATCTCTCTCTCGTCCGTGTCGGGTGACGCCGGGGGTTATCGCATAAAGCAATGATTGCCCGTTTTGCTTTTCTGCTATACTTTTCATATGAAAAATCAGGAAATAGCCGAGATATTTAATAATATTGCGGATCTGCTTGAAATAAAGGGGGACAATCCCTTCAGAATACGGGCGTATCGGCGTGCCGCCTTGAACATAGAAAGCATCTCAATGGATTTAACATCGGCCCCGGAGGGCGACCTTCTGAAAATACCGGGGATCGGACATGATCTGGCCGGCAAGATTCTTGAATATGGCCAAAGCGGAAAAATCCAGGCGTATGAGGGACTTTTGAAAGAGATGCCTGCCGGACTCATCTCTCTAATCTCAGTCCCCGGCCTTGGACCGAAGACCGCGAAATTGCTTTTCGAACGGTTACAGGTAAAAGATTTGCGTGACCTTGAGAGGCTTGCAAGGGAACACAAACTTTCGGGAGTGCCTGGCATTAAGGAGAAAACTGAAAAGAATATCATCAAAGGGATTGAGATGCTGAAAAGGGGGATGGAAAGGCAGCCGCTCGGCAAAGTTTTGCCTTTGGCGAGAGAGATTGTGGAATATCTTATGAAACACGCGCCGGTGAATCGTATTCAGATTGCGGGAAGCATCCGGAGATGGAAGGAGACCGTAAAAGACATAGATGTGCTGGCTACTTCAGAAAATCCAAATGCCGCTATGAACGCCTTCGCGCGCCTCCCCCACGTCAAAGACGTTGTCATGCGCGGCCCGACAAAATCGAGCGTCATTACTCATGCGGGGCTGCAGGTTGATCTGCGTGTCGTTGCGGAAGACAGTTTCGGAGCCGCACTGGCGTATTTTACGGGCGGCAAGGCCCACAATATACGATTGAGGGAGATAGCGGTTAAATCCGGTCTCAAAATCAATGAATACGGGATTTTCAGGGAAAAGGATGAAAAAAAACTCGGCGGCAGGAGAGAGGAGGACATATACCGTGTGCTCGGACTGCCTTTTATTCCACCCGAACTGCGTGAGGATTCAGGGGAGATAGAGGCGGCAATCGCAGGGCGCCTTCCACTGCTTGTCACTCATTCTGATATTAAAGGGGACCTCCACGTACATACGAGGCGAAGCGACGGCAGTCATGATTTGGATGAACTCGTGACAGAGGCCCGAAAGCGGGGATATAAATATATTGCGGTTACGGATCATTCCAAGGGACTTGGTATCGCGCGGGGACTGAGCGAGGAAAGGCTTCTCGAGGAGAAGGCCGAAATATCTGCGCTTAATAAGCATTTGAGAGGGTTTAAGCTGCTTGCGGGAGTTGAGGTGGACATCCGCGGCGACGGACTTATGGATTTTGATGATGAAATTCTCAGACAGATGGACATCGTTGTGGCTTCAATTCACTCGGGTTTCAGGCAGAGCAGGGAACAGATTACACGCAGGCTGGTATCTGCCATGAAGAACCCATACGTCTCTGTTATAGCCCATCCGACAGGCAGGTTGATGGGGGAGCGGGATCCTTATGATGTGGATATGCATGAAGTGTTCAGGGCTGCAAAAGACACGGGCACAGCCATAGAGATCAACGCCTATCCTCTCAGGCTTGATCTGAATGATTTCCATGCGAGAATGGCGCGGGATATGGGGATACGGATGGTGATCAGCACAGATACTCACATCGCGAACCAGTTCGATTATATGGAGTATGGCGTTTCGACGGCGCGCAGGGGATGGCTCGAAAAGAAGGATGTGCTGAATACCCTTGACTGCCCTTCACTCCTGAAAGCATTAAAAAATAAACACTAAAGGAGGCGGAATGAAAAAATTAGGCATATTAATTGCTTAAATATTTAGCGGGAAATGGACCAGCAGATACTGATATACGAAAAAAATAGAAATGTTTTGCGATTCCTCAAGACTTTTTTTGAGGAACGGAAGCATTATTCGGTCCGCTTTTTCAAAAAAGGCAAACGCACGCTGGCCGAAGAGATTTCGGCAGCAAAGCCCGGCGTGCTTATCGTAAGCAGTCCGGACGGGATAGCCGAATTGAATCACGCGGACATTCAGTGTCCCGTCATTGCCATTATTTCGAAAGATGAGACAAAAGGCATACAATCAGCCGTCAAATCAGACGTCGAATGCTACCTGCTCAGTCCTTTTTACAAGGAGGAGCTCGACTACAAGCTTAAAACACTGATAGACAAAAGCAGCCTGATCGAGAGCCTGTACAGGGACAGAAAGGATCTGAAAGCCCTTCTTGAGCTTACTCAACTCGCTTCTTCGACTCTTAATCCCAAGGAAGTCCTCTATCTCGTCGTAAAGAAGATATCCGAGATATTAAAAGTGACAAGGTGCTCGATGATCAGCTTCAGCGCTGAAGACGATCGGTATGCGCATGTGCTCTCGACGTTCGAGGACCCCAGGATTACCAATATGCGACTGGACCTTGAGAAGTACCCTGAAATCAGAAATGCCTTAACGAGCGGAGAGCCGGTAATAATCCGCGATGCGGGGAAGGATCCGGTCATGAAGGATGTGAAAAATCTCATCGCGCCGCTCGGCATAAAATCGATTCTCGTGATACCGATATCCTTTCGTGATGAAATCATCGGCACCATGTTGCTCAGGACTTCGAGGGCGCATCATGCTTTTACGAAAAAGGAAATACAATTCTGCGTCTCGCTCGCCAATGCGTCATCGCACGCCCTATATAATGCATTCCTTTTTCAAAAGCTGAAGAACGAAAATGCAAGACTTGAGAAGCTTGCTATAACGGATTATCTTACCGGGGTTTACAACACCAGGTTTTTCTATTCCCGCCTCGAAGAGGAATACAGCAGGGCGGAGCGCCACAATCTGCCTTTAAGTTGTATTATGCTCGACGTCGATCATTTCAAAAAAGTAAATGATTTTTACGGGCACAGGATAGGGGATTTTGTGCTCAGGGATTTTGCCCAGCTTATAAAACTGCACACACGGAAATCGGATTTATTAGCCCGGTACGGAGGGGAGGAATTTATCCTGCTGCTTCCCCAGACGTCTTTGGATGGAGCGCTTATCGAGGCGCGAAGGCTCCAGAAAGTGGTGAGGGAGGCCCGGTTCCCGCAGCTTAGAGAAGGGCACGGGATAACAGTCAGCTTCGGGGTATCTTCAATTCCTGATAAAGACATCAAGAACCCCGACGACCTCATTAACTTTGCGGACAGCGCCCTTTACGAGGCAAAGGGAAGAGGGCGCGATCTGATTGTCTCGCACGCGTCTCTCTGAGCGTTAATACCGCGTTTGTATCTGTTACAATATGGCGTGGACATAATCACATCCCACTTAAATGCCGATTTCGATTCCCTTGCGTCAATGGTCGCGGCAAAAAAGTTGTACCCGGACGCGGAGGTTGTCTTTCCCGGCTCGCAGGAGAAGAAACTCAGAGACTTTATTGAAGCGTTCCGTCCGATAGATATAAAACGCTTAAAGGAAGTTGAACTTTCAAAGGTAACCCGGCTGATTCTCGTTGATACCAAGATGCCAGACAGGATCGGTCCTTTTGCGGAACTCCTTGCCGGCAGGAATATAAAAGTCCACATCTACGACCACCATCCGTTTCGTAAAGGCGACATCAGGGGAGAGCTGGAAAAAATTGAAAATGTCGGGGCGACCGCGACAATTTTTACCGAGATACTCAGGAACAGAAAAATCAATCTCTCGCCCATGGAGGCCACGATCCTTGCTCTCGGCATTTATGAAGAAACGGGATGTCTTCTTTTCCCGTCAACTACGGAAAGAGACCTTCTCGCTGTTTCCTATCTTCTCAGGAGGGGCGCCAACCTGAATATTGTTTCAAGCTTTATCAAAATGGAGCTGAGCATGGATGAATTTGACCTCCTGAACGAGCTTATCCGGTCATCTCATGAGATAGTCGTCGGCGGGATACGGATAAAGATTGCGAAAGCGGCAAGGGAAAGGTATTTCGGGGACGCTGCGCACCTTGCCCACAGGATTATTGACATGGAGGATATCGACGCGGCTATTATTCTCATCAGCATGGAAGGGAAGATTGTCCTTGTCGCAAGGAGCAAAGTGCCGGAGTTCGATGTCTCCAAAGTGGCGACGCAATTCGGCGGCGGCGGGCATCCTACAGCCGCCGCCGCAACTATTAAGGGAGAAGCGCTCGAGATTATCGAGGAACGTTTGCTGGAGCTTGTCAAGATGAACGTCAAGCGGGCAAAGGTTGCATTCGATATCATGACAAAGCCGGTCATCACTGTTCAGTCGGATGTTCCGATCAAGGAAGCAGAGGCCATGATGACCCGTTACGGAGTAAATGTCCTGCCTATTTTGCAGGGGGATATTTACATGGGATTGATATCGCGTGAAATTGTGGAGAAATCCCTGTTTCTCGGGTTCGGGAAGAGCAAATCCGCGGACTTCGCAACGCTTGATGCAATTACCGTCAGCCCTCTAACGCCTATACGCGAGATTGAAACAATCATGATAGAGCAAAACCAGCGGTTTATGCCTGTAGTGGAAAACAAAAGAATAATCGGCGCTATAACGAGAACCGACCTTCTTCGCACCCTTTACGAAGAATTCCTCAGGCGCAGGAAGATAGAGGAAACAGTAAGCAGGGACCGGCTGACCATCGGAAGAAACCTGTCCTCCTGGCTGAAGGACAAGTTTCCACCGGGCGTGTTTACTCTCTTGAAACAGTCCGGCGAGGCTGCGGAAGCACTTGGATTTCAGGCGTATCTTGTCGGTGGATCAGTCAGGGACCTCCTGCGCGGGGAGGAAAATCTTGATCTGGACATCGTAATTGAAGGCGACGGCATTCAATTCGCCCGTGCGATCGGGGAACAACTTCACGCAAAAGTCAGGACTCACCATAAGTTCGGGACCGCGCAGATATTCCCACTTCCCTTTAAGCTTGATGTGGCAACAGCGCGGACAGAATACTACGAGTCTCCTGCCGCGCTTCCAAAGGTTGAGACATCGTCCATTAAGAAGGACCTGTACCGGAGGGATTTTACCATAAATACACTTGCGGTAAAACTGAATCCCGAAGGGTTTGGCACTCTTCTTGATTTTTTTGGCGGGCAGAGGGACCTCAGGGAAAGAACGATCAGGGTTCTCCACAATCTCAGTTTTGTTGAAGACCCTACCCGGGCGTTCAGGGCGGTCAGATTTTCGGAGCGGTTCGGATTCAAAATCAGCAAGCATACGGAAACCCTCATTAAGTCGACAATTGAAATGAACTTGTTTGACAGGCTGTCAGGCCCGAGGCTTTATGAAGAGTTGCTCCTCGCGTTTAAGGAGACGGATTCTATCAGGACGCTCAAGCGGCTTTCGGAATTCGGGCTTTTGAAGGTCATCTGTACAAAACTTATATTTACTGAAGAGCTTGAAGCAACGCTCAAATCCTTGCAGGAAACGCTTTCGTGGTTTAATCTGCTTTTTCTGGAAGAAAAGCCGGAGACCGGGGTTTTGTATCTCATGGCGTTGCTCTCGGGATTGAAGGATGAGGACCTCAGATTTACCATGGAAAGGTTGTCACCATCGCCGAGACTGAAGGATGCGATCATTAAGGGCGTCGCGTCTGCGCGAGATGTCGTGAGGAAACTCCCCGTCCGTGACCCTGCGGAGATATACCGGCTTTTGCATATTCTGAGTCTTGAGGTTATCCTGTTTACGATGGCATTAAGCCGGGACCGGCAGAAGCAAAAAGAGATATCCCGTTATCTTACCGAGCTTAGACATATCAGGCCGGCTTTGACAGGAGAAGGTCTCAAGAAGATGAATATACCGCCCGGGCCTTTATATGCGAAGCTTTTGAACGCGCTCCTTGATGAAAAGATGAGAGGGCGCCTCGTGTCGCGGGAAGATGAAGAAAAATTTGTAACAGCTATGATTCATAGTGATAAATGAAGAAGGGGCAGACGGAAGCATGCCCCTTCTGATGAAATGATATTATTTCACAGCGTCTTTGAGTGATTTGCCGGAAGTAAATTTCGGAACCCTTGAGGCCGGGATTGTAATCACATCGCCGGTTCTTGGATTACGGCCTTTTCTGGATTTCCTTTTTGCAACTGAAAATGTCCCGAATCCAACGAGGGTAACCTTTTGCCCTTTCTTTAAGGCTCCCTTTATGGAGTTTAAAGTAAAATCCAGTGCCTTTGTAGCATCCACCTTGCTTATTTTTGCACCTGAAGAAATCTTATCAATGAGCTCTGCCTTCGTCATCGTTGTTTCCCCCCTTTCCTGATAAATGATTTTATGGCTAATAATGAACCCGGTATAACTGCCATAACACTATCAAGGAAGAATTCCCTTTGTCAAGGCAAAAAATACAAAGCCGCGCGGCGCTGAAGCGCGTCAAAACTATTACCGACTA
>CAZKLK010000001.1:23706-51458 GCA_964553535.1 uncultured Nitrospiraceae bacterium | reverse complement strand
AGGGGTAGATAGCAAGGAGATGAGCGAAATGCAGACGTATAGATGCACCTCTGCCGTGTCTATTTCTTTTTAATGTCTTAGTGTTTATTATCGGGCCGTCATTCCGGCGGTGTGTTGAGCCGGAATCCAGTGACTTTGCTTTTCTGCGCTCAGGAGGATTCCGGCCTCGGCTTAGTCGCCATGAGATGCCCGCGCAAAGAAGTCGCTGGATGCCGGATCAAGTCCGGCATGACAAATTGACTTTTATAAAGACCTGTATGAACGGTTTTCAGGTGTTCACTTTTAATTCATAAATTTAATAAAAACAGTTCACTTTTAATTCTTAAATGGCAGCCGCCTGTCGTTTGATTGACAACGCACTTGCCCATTTGATATAAAAGTAGTCTCTTCCTGGGTAGCTCAGCCGGCAGAGCGGGTGGCTGTTAACCACTTGGTCGGGGGTTCGAATCCCTCCCCAGGAGCCAACTAACTTCATCCCGGATTGAAAGGCAATCGGACATTGGCGTGGAAGTAGCGAAAGGGTTCTTGGGCCACGAGCGGACAAGAGTCGCAGAAAGGCGAAAGCCATCTCTCCACCAAGCGCATAACAAGCGTTTCCAACTGACGGCTAAACGCCGTTGCTGATCGCGAGCGGTACGCTTTCACCGCGCACCTGAGCCATCTGGATTAAGCAAGACGAAAGGAGACAAGACCCGTGAACGGAATGTCAGAAAAAGCGAAGCGGCCCACATCCATAACCGTAATATGCGTCCTTGGGTTTATCGTGGCACTAATTACAGTTCAACTGATCTTCTCCCCCGAAGCACAACGAGTTGGCGCCTGGTATCCGCCATTCTTGGGTTTTTCGGCTATCACCGGGCTGGCTTGCATGGTTGGTTTATGGATGATGAAAAAATGGGCTGCCTATACGTACACTGGCTTTGTGGCTCTTAATCAGGTTGTTTTACTTGCAATGGGTGTCTGGAACATCATGGGTATGCTGATACCCGCAGTAGTAATATTTTTTACACTTAAAAATGTCTCGAAAATGACATGACGAATTTGCCAAACAAGACGCTCACCTGACTGGCAATTCCGCCGCGCTACATTGCCGCCGGTTATGGGATAAAGAATCTAAAGCGGCTGAATAAAATATGCGGGAACACAAACTGGAGAAAGTTAAAGGGAATATGCCGGGTAAAGCTGAGCGGAGGCATATTAATAGATGCTGAAATGCATTGGTACGAAGGCCATGGCATAGGAAAAGCGGAAATTAGCTTTTGAACTGATGCTGAAAATGGGGGACATGTCCGACGCCGAAGAATTGATAAAGCGGTATGGGCTTGAAGAGGATGCGGAATATGTGATCATTCCCTTTACTGATAAGCGCGGCAGGCAGAAACGGAGGTATCTGTTGAAAAGAAGATTTATCCGCGTTGTATATACTGAAGGGTATTTTGTTGATTACCCGCTCCCGGATGCCATAGAGGCGACTGTGAAATATCCGGAACTTCCGCTGAGCGAGGCGCTCTATTTGATTAATAAGAAATCAGACTAACCTGTTGATAAATTTCTCCTCATATTCAGGAAAGTCCTCCAGATGAAGAGGCTTCTTTCGTAACAGGTTGACTTTGAGGAGTTTGAAATTCAGCTCCCTAATTTTTTTCAACCGCTCCTTATCGTCATCGATTGTGTTCATTACAGTGAAAAGATTTACCACTTCGTTTCTCGCTTCCAGTTCAGGGGGAATACAGCCGGCATTTTTCAGGAACCGGTACGCCATTCTCATATCCTCCGGTATCCATGTTTCATCCTCCAGAACGATAGGTTTCCCCTTGCCCTGAAGGTTATCAAACTCTCCATTTTCAAGAGCTTCCCTGATACGCCGTTCGGCTATTTTTGCGAAACAGTCCATGCAATATTCTTACCGGATTGCGAGCATCCTGTCCAGGGCCTTTTTTGCGGGAATCCGTATTTCTTCGGCGACCCTTATAACATAGGTATTTTCCCGGAGCGCCCTGTGGACGCTTTCAAGTGTGGTGATTTTCATATTCGGACATATCATGTCTTTTCGCAACGGGTAGAATTTCTTCTCCGGATTCTCTTTTCTCAAGCGGTACATCAGACCTATCTCGGTGCCGACGATAAACTCCCGCGCCCGTGATGCCTTGGCAAATCTCAGCATCCCGGACGTGCTTGTTACATGGTCGGCTATTTCAAGCACTTCAAGCCTGCATTCAGGATGGGCCATAACCAGGGCGCCGGGATGCGCGCTTCTTGCCCTGTAGACATCCTCAGGTCTTACCCTTTCATGAACATGGCAAAATCCATCCCATGAGATGACCTTTTTCCCTGTATTTCGCTGCGCCCATGCGGAAAGGTTTCTGTCGGGAACCGATATTACGGTCTCATCAGGCAGTGATTCTATGACCTGAACGATATTCGCGGAAGTGCAGCAGACGTCACTGCCTGCCTTCACGTCGGCGGTAGTGTTGACATAGGCAACCACGGGCGTTCCGGGGTACTGTTTTTTGATTGCGTTCAGGGTGAACTCCTTTGGATAGTTGTAAGGAGGCGGATGAGGGAACCCGGGGAAACTCTTCCTTTCCCACCTTGGCGAGTCCACCCGGATCATATCTGCCATCGGACACCCTGCATCGGCCTCGGTAAGAAGGACGGTCTTGTCAGGGCAGAGGATGGAGGCGCTTTCCGCCATAAAATTCACCCCGGCAAAAACAATAACGTCGCAGTCTATTGTTGAAGCGGTACGTGAGAGCTCAAGGGAGTCGCCGGTGAAATCGGCTATTTCCTGAACCTCATCCCTCTGGTAATTGTGCGCCAGGATAATGGCGCGCCTTTCCTGCTTCAGTTTCAGAATCTCTTCCTTGAGGGAAGACAGTTCGGGCAACATTTAAAACCTAATGGTATTTTTCGCGAGAATGGAGGAATTAGTGAAAAGCATGGAACCGTCATCCTGAAGCACTTTGTAAATCGGCCGGTATTTGTTCTTGCCGCTCAACGGCACATCCGGTGAAGAGGGTAACAATGCTGGCCCATTGTAAAGGGTCAGAACTTTATTGACGTATTGCTTTGTTTCAGTGATCGGCGGAACATAGCCGAACTTTTCCACAGTCTTCGGGCCGGCATTGTAAGCAGCAAGAGCAAGGGTTAGGTCTCCGTCAAATCGGTCGAGGAGGTATCTTAAGTATTTTGTTCCGCCCTCGATGTTTTCTTCCGGGTCATACGGGTTCCGGACATTCATATCCGCGGCTGTCGCAGGCATGAGTTGCATTAGGCCCATTGCCCCTTTTTTGGACACCGCCGTTCTGTTCCAGTTTGATTCGGTCGTTATTACAGCCTTTATTAATGAAGGGTCGAGTTCGTATATTGAGGCCTTTTCATGAATGATATCGTGATATTCAGGCGCATTCACCCCGGATAACGTATTGTTTCTGAACGATTTGTTATTACTGTATGCCTTGCCCGTGACATCCCTGTATATTCGCTCCGCCTTTTTGCCCGCGGGGGTGTCCGTGTAACAGATAACACCCTGATCATCGACATATCTATAGATATCGGCAGATGCGGGCGATACGAGGAGCAGTAAATATGCACATATCGCTACGGCAATTACCATACTGAAATTTTATGGATTGGCGGCTCTCCTGTCAATATCTACCCAAATCCAGTGATAAAACTTATCACTGCGATCCCTTCGCCATCCGTCATTCTGAGCGAAGCGAAGAATCTCGCCGCTTTCAGAGATGACGGCTCCATTAAGCAACTAAAATGCTTATTGCTGGATATGGAATTACAGACATGTTTAAGTCTGTCACGCGGAGGGCTTTCAGAGCAAGAATACATATTTTCGGCATGTCAAATTCAGGGTCATGAAATGGTGCGCTTTTCAGCACGGCATTGACGGTTGTCTGAGAACCTTCGTTTGTGATTTAAATCACCGTTTTTATCTCAATCAATCAATATCATTTCGCCAGGGAAAGGAAGTTTCCGAAAAGGCAAATCTCGGGCAACTGAGGGGCGCAAAGCTACGGGTCCTGGAGAGACCTGGATCGCCGGGCTGCCGAAGAAACAGGAATCCACCGCTGGTGGCTCCTGTTTGAATCCGTAAGGAGCTGAGCCATTTAGAGGTGGAAATGAAACGCAAGAAGAAGTTCAGAGATGGGATTGCAATATGCCTAATACGTGTTGCAGTAGTTGTCGGCATATTAATTGTAGGCGGCTCAAATATTTACGCAAAAGACGTATGGGTAAGCGCTTATTACGGAGGTTGGGCACAAGGATGCGGATATGTCGGCAATATGCAGGCGGATAAGATAGATTATTCCGCTATTACACATATAATACACTTTGCTATTCAGCCTTTACCGGACGGTTCTATTGACGATACTTCCCTTTGCATAACTCCTGAAAACTCGGCCGCTCTTATTAAACACGCCCGCGCCGCAGGGAAAAAGGTTTTGGTTTCAGTAGGCGGAGAGTATACTGAAAGTGCTTTTCTAAGTGCTACCAATGGGGCGAACCGGGAAAAGTTCATAAATAATCTAATAAATTTTATTGCTACCCGCGGCTATGACGGGATAGATCTTAATTGGGAACCTGTATCGCCTTCTTCAAGAGCGCAGGTCACATCGCTTATTTTAGAGTTGAGAGCTGCATTGGATGCCACAGCAAACCATCCACTTCTCACCGCAGCTGTCGCTTGGGAACCAGATCTGTTCGCGCAACTTCAGGATAGTTTTGACCAAATCAATATCATGACCTATGATCTTAACGGCAATTGGCTTAATGGTTCATGGTTCAATGCGCCGGTGTATGACGGTGGGTACTGGTTTGCGGCAAGCGGACCGGCGCCTTCCGCTGATGGTCTGGTTGATATGTTTATATCTGCTGGTTTAAACCCGGCAAAGTTAGGGATCGGGATAGGATTTTTTGGTTATGTCGCTAAAGGCGGGAGTGGCACTCCAACAGGCGGGGTAACCGCTCCCGGACAAATCTGGACATCACAACCCGCAAAAACCGCATATACCTACTATGACATAATGGATAAATTCTTCAACCCGCGACATTACAGGTACGACGCCGCTGCCGGGGCAGCCTATCTAAGCTATGATATGCCCGGGTCTTCTGAGGATATGTTCATCACATATGATGACGAATTATCAATTTTTGAGAAAGTCAGCTATATAAGCAAGAAGGCAATTGGCGGCGTAATAATATTCCAACTGGGCGGAGGATGGAGACCTAATGCCCCGGTACCGGACAACTTATTACAAGCGGTGAAGAATGCGGTAATACACATTAAGAATCAGGATATGGTTCCTTCGATTCCGCACCTCAAGTCTCCGTCTGCCGGCGCATCCGGGATTTCGACTTCAGCGACTCTTGAATGGGACTTTTCTGCTCGCGCGGATTCATATGCGCTACAGGTCTCGGAAAGCCCGGAATTTGCTGAACCGATTGTCGACCAGGACAACCTGACAGCGTTATCATTCAGTCTAAACAGATTGAATTACAACGCCAGATATTTCTGGCGCGTAAGCGCAACGAATACACTGGGAAACAGTGGTTGGTCAGACACATGGAGTTTCACAACAATGCCATATGGTACTATAATTAATAATTTTGCAGGGAATTCTATCTCTGCAAAAGTGTTACTAACGTGGCGAACGGCATCAGAGCGTGATAATCGCGGATTTGATATTGAAAGACGTGCGTCGGTATCCCCAAAATGGTCGAAGATTGGTTTTGTTTCCGGTGCCGGGACATCCTACGCGCTTAAAGATTACAGCTTTGCGGATACCAAGACTCGCAAGGGAAGGACGTACACTTACAGATTGAAACAACTAAGCGCCGATGGGTCTTTTTTTTACAGCTCTGAAGTCAGAGTGAAAAAATAACTGCATCATCCAGCATGGTGAAGAAGTGCGTCCAGCTTGAATCAGCCGGACAATTATGCGAAACTGGTTTCTGCTATGGTGGATGCGCGAATTAAGAGTGAATAAGGATCATATGCCCGGGGGGAATATGGTGAAATGGCAATCCCTGAATAACGCCAAGGGGCTTGTGCGGTTTTTAATATTTTTTTCATTATCGATCGTTAGCCTTATTTCATTCATCGGTTCGTCTTCGGGCAGTGAATCCGATGAAGGACTTTCAAAAAACAGACTTGCAGCGCCCGACGGCTTCAACTTTGCGGGTGCCATTAAAGCTCACTATCAATCTGAAGAGGATTATTGCCGAATTGTGCAATTCGGCGGCGGTGATAATTTGGACGCTTACGGATTGGCTCTGGCTAATCTCACATTAGGGCTCGTAAAGAAAGAGCCGTTTCTTATCCTCAATTCAAAAAGCCTTTTTAGGCTTTCAAATATGATGTCCGATGATGTGAGGGAAAAAGAATTCTCACTTCACGGTATCCGATATGCTGATAGTCTTCTGTCCCATGGGTTTAAAGATATTCTCGCTGATGATATCGCTTTTCAGCCCATAACGATTGAACGGCAGAAGCCCGAAGTTAAGAAGTTTAATAAGCTGATCATTGGGAAATCCTCGATTAAAATCAAAAAAGGTTCGAAGATTAAGACACAGGTTGATAGGGTGACAAGAGACTGGCTCTCGGCGTATCATATTGACAGCCCACCCTGGCAGTTTCGCAGGAATAAGCTTGTCCCCTGGCACGAAGGCGAAAAAATAAACGAAATTCTTGACGCTGTAGATGCCGAGGTTTCGGTCGTCTGGGGAACGAGGGCGAAAAAAATTGATGGCAAATGGTACGCACCCGATGCGGAGGGAATATACAGATTCAGAATATCTGAGGATAAGGCGTATCAATACCCGACGAATATTATTCTTGACGAACGAACAGTACTTATAAATGATACCCATGGGATAAATACAATTGCATGGGATTCAATGGATGCTGACCTCGTAGTCGGTTGCGGAGACCTTGAAGGTAAAATTGAGGCGGCATATTATTTAGCGAATAAAGGCATCAATGTGTACATGCCGACCGACAGATTCGCTGCTATGCTGATAGGAGTGAAAACAAAAGGGAATATTGTCGGAGCCGCGCCCGTCAGAAAAACGCTTGACGGGGCAGTGATAGGAGACCAGCCAATCTCCATTGACATAAATGAAACTATTATGGTGACAAATACAACAGCCGGCTATCCTGTGCAATATTATGATACGCCTTATCGTTATTTCAAAGAGCTTGAAAAATATATCGGCTGGTCTCTGAAAATTTTGACTGTTGAGATAGATGAACACGGAGGGGCAGACAAGATTATTGAGAGCGCGCAGAGGGAGAAGGTCAGAGTCGTTGGCACAAGAGTAACTTCAAAGGAGGAATACGAAGCCGTTTCCCGGTGGCTAAGAGTTGACAAATCCCATAGAGCAATCTTATTTCATTCGGCAGTATATCCCGAGGGGTACAAATTATTTTTTGAATTCCCGGCGCAAACAACGTTCGGCGACATAAATATCGTCTTCGAATAAGAGTAGTTTGAACAGGTTGCTCAACATATCAATGTCCTTTTTCCCATACCATTAATCTATCTTTTACAATCCACTCTTTCCACAATGCTTTCCAGAATAAGTAAAAGTTAACCGGCCTGATGATGAAAAATGCCCATAAAGACAATAATGTTTCCTTCAGCATTTTAATTCTTTTCCCGGTTATAGAACAGACTATCAATACTATCGACACATCAATCAAGACAGCGCCAAGAAATACTGCCCAAAAATTAGACGTATAGAAATACAATGCAAGTGCAATTATCGGGGTCATCATACTTTCTATCAGATACCAATAAATAAACCCCCCTAATTTTTTATTTTTGCGTAATTGATGCACGGAGACATTTTGAAAAAAGCTCCTGCTCCACCGTTCCACCTGAGACTTGAAGATCTTATACGTCGGGGGATCTATCGGGAAACAATAAGCATCAGGGGCATAGTGTATATGGTATCCACGCGTAAGGAATTCCCAGGTCAAATCCATATCCTCCGCCATTGTCCTTGCCTGAAACCCGCCCATGTCCTTGACGTACTTTGTCCTGAACACCGAGAAGCATCCTGATGACACTAATATTGCGCCGGCATTCATTTGGGCGGATTTAAATACCGATAATCCAAACATGTACTCGATGAATCTGCCTCTTTCCCACAATGTTTGAATTCTTTGAGGAATGACGAACCCACAGACTGAAGCAGTGAGTTCGTCATTGAAATAGGGGAGCGTGTTTAAAATGGCATCCTTATGTAAAACGGTATCTGCATCTATTGTGACCATTAAATCAGTTTCAATCATATCAATGACATAGTTTTGTGCCATTGCCTTAGTTCCCTGGTTCTTATTCGTCCGCACAACCGTGACACCCTGAGCAGCGGCAACTTCACCGGTGCTATCTGTAGAGCAATCATCTACGACAATAATGCTGTCGACAGCAACCGATTGATTCTTTATGCTGTTGATAGTGCTGACAATAGACTTTTCCTCATTATAGGCCGGTATGACCACAGAAATGGTATATTTTCGATAAGGATGGTAGGTGAATTCTTTCCGTTTTAACCCGAAGAGCCATCTCCAGTTCATATAAGTGCCTTTCTTATTGCCTTTATGAAACGCACCCTATTATCCTTCGGTCAATGACTTGACTTTGTTCAAGTAATCTGTAGGCAATGTCTTGCCTGACTGTCTCAAAGTATCGACTCTTGTCGGCCCGTAATGGTAAGCAGTAATCGCGGTATCCAAAGACCTATATTTATGGATTAAATCCAGGAAATACAAGTAAGCGAATTGGATATTGGCCGTTTCGGAGTTAAGTATCTCATTTGTGCCCGCGATATCCTTGCAAGCAGGTAATTTTTTGATCACATCCGTAAGCGCAATTTCCGTCAATCCGGCAGGACCGAAAGATTTGCCATCGGGGTGAATTCCCACGGGTCCTTTGCCAAGAGAAGACAATGCATCAAAATACTTTTGCGATTCGTCAGGCATGGACTTGTCAAGGCCGCTTTCCGCTTTTATTATGGCGTCGAACGTATTTGGCGCTTTGCCCGCACGCGCCGCAGCCTCTTTGTTTGCGGCTAAACTTGCCACTTTTGTTTCAATAAGTTTATCTGAATTAGGTTGTTGTATTGCGTTTGTGGCAAAAGCACCGGCGCCGAGCAGTCCCATGGCAATGACGAGTACGGGATACTTAATTAACACATGAAGCACTAAACTGCATACACCTCTTGGTTCAGCGTACATAGTTAAAATCTCCTATTTTTCCAATCACCGCCAATTGACCACTGGAGGAATGCAACCCCCCTGAGGGTATCTTCATCTGACTCATGAAAGTATTCGAAGTATTCTCCCCGTAAGCCGATTGCCAGTTCTCCCCAATTATTTAGAGCCGTTTTCATTGGGCGTTTAATCTTCAAACCTATGACAGGTCTAGCCCTGTTATTCCAAAAATCGCTCTTGTGATCAGAAATAACCAGTCCCAAACCAACGAAGTTATTTAACACCCAATCTGTATTCCCCAGTTTAGTCCAATCTACGCCCTGTTCAATATACATATCCAGCTTTGCGCCTTTTTCGATATCATTTGAGGGCGCATAAGAGATCTCTCCCCATGTCGCCCAAGGATAGCCTATAATCTCTGCTCTTGCTTGATAATTAAATAATAATATTGCTGTTAAGACTGCCAATACTGCCAAATACCCTTTCATTGACATTATCTCCTTTAAAACAGTTTGGATGAGGATGCTGCCGACTTTCTCATTATTCTCTTCATATATCTTACCCGTTCATATGCACACCTCCTTCCTCTGATAGTTCCGGCTTTCGTTACATATGTCAGATAATAAACATGAGTCCGGCTTCATAAATGCCGGGACGCCGGGTTTTTACCCATTGAACCTGTGCCATAGCGGGAACAGTAGTGCGAGTCTCAGTTATCGGTACCCTAATAACGAGTATGTGCCCTTGCTGCAGCGGCCGACCTTTCTCCATGATTTTTATGCCTCTGTCGCTCATATCGATGCTTTCACAGTCAAGAGCCGTCTTGTCGGGAGGATGAGTAGTGCTGCCCATAACGGCAAATCGCATCGGGTTCTTGAACGGAACGCGGTGTGATGCTCTTTTCTCCATGGATAACTCCTTTGTGATATGATTGCTTTTATTTTATGACTTTTATAGTGTGATGCGAATACCCCAGAAAGAGGATATTCTAAAAGGTATGTCCTGACTATAGACAGGAGAGAGCGGGATCTTCCATTCTCTCTGCCTTTAAGGAATTGGGGGTTCGAAAGGCAATAAATCCCAAATCCAGCGATAAGAATTGTCATTGCGAGTGCGGCGAAGCAATCTCGTCGTATGAAAGGAGATTGCCACGCACCTTGCAGGTGCTCGCAATGACGCGTTTATCAATCGTTCGAGATAGTTATCGCTGGATTTGGGGAATATATAAAAAGCGGCAGAGGTGCCTAATCTGTGCGCCGAGCAATAAAATATTGCTTTCCTGACGCAGAATTATAATATATAAATTATGGTGGATGCAGATGTAAAGGGATCAGAAACAGGCGGTACCAAGTCTCAGGAGTTGCCTTTTCTCCTATTCCGGCAAAGCAATACGTCCGGGGGGGAATTATCATACACGGATGAGGCGCTGCGGGTGCTTGCCTCCGCGCTTCCCTCCACAGCAGATGAATCAGATCCTGTTTCAGCCATGTATATATTGTGTTCAGGATGGGCGAAGTTGCTTGAAAGAGGCATCACCGAAGATAAGCCTGCCCGGAGCCAGCATTTAGAAACAGGTTTCATAGATGTAATTCTGAGCGGGCGCAGGCGTTACGGGGTGAAAGGAGTTGTATTGGCGGGTAATCCGGAAAATCAGAAGCACTATCTCTTTATGCTCGAAAGAACGAGCTTGGAAAGCGCGCATCTCGAAATACGTTTCAGGCAGTATCATCTTAATAGGAGGGAGAGGGAGATTGTGAGACTGCTGCTCGCAGGAAATAACAATAAGGCAATCGCCGATTCCCTTGGACTAACGCTTAATACGGTCAAAAGTTATATGAAACTGTTGACAAGAAAAATCGGCGTGAGCGGGCGTTCTGAAATTGTCGCGGCGTTCATTGCAAAAAAATAGCGGCGTGTCTTTTCGCGCAAGCTGATTTTTTGTTTTATCGCCCTGCCATCAGACCTTTTTGATAATATGCATCCCCGCAGCAATCAGCATCCCTCATCTGCCCGCTTCATACGCATTATGCCGCCTGTGAAAGACCGGCAATGAGTCCATCGGGGGTTGATGCAATTTTCTTTGCGGGTAAGCCAAGGGCTTCTCCGAGGTCGCCGATGGTTATGTCATCCAGAAACCTGCCGTTGCCGTCAAGTACCACATCGGGCACAAGCACAATATCATGTCCGTCGGTTCTGTCCAGGGCTTCTCTTATAACATCCCTGCCTGTGAGGAGGCCGGCAACGGTGACAGATGCCCCAAAAAATTTATTCTCGACCGGAAATACCTCGATTCTGATATTTTCTTTTTCCGCGAGCCTGTCGGCAAACTTCTTAAGAAAAGGGTAAAAAGCGGTTCCCGTAAAGGTGAGATATTTTCTGCTGCGGCAGGCATTTTCAGCCGCCCTGATTTTTTTTGCCTGACTGAGAAACAGGGGAACCATTCCGACTCCGTTTTCGATCTGATGAAGGTCGCCGTATTCCCTGAGGGACGGAAAGGAGGCATCCGCTCTCAGGTAGAGTTCATCTGATCCGTAGACGATCGGATTGCCATGACGCTTCGTGTATCTTTTCTGAAAAGCAGCCATTATTTTCAGCGCCTCAATCGCGTTATCCCTCTCTACAGGGGCGAGGTGCTGTTTATTATGCTTTGTAAGGCCGACCGGAACGACGGCAACCGACATCAGGTAAGGATAGAAACGGTACAGGTCGCCCAGAGTTAGCCGTAATTCTTTGCCGTCATTATATCCGGGACAGAGAACAATCTGAGCGTTGAACCTTATCTTGTTATCGCTGAGGAACTGGAGCTCCTTCATAATATCCGTGGCTTTGGGATTGCCAAGCAACCTGTTCCGCGCCGCTTTATTCGTAGAATGCACCGATATGTAGAGTGGCGACAGTCGCTGTTCGATTATGCGTTTTCTGTGCTCCCGGTTCAGATTAGAAAGTGTGATATAGTTCCCGTACAGGAACGACAAACGGTAGTCCTCGTCTTTCACATATAATGTTTTCCTCAGGCCCGGGGGGAGTTGCTTGACGAAACAGAAAATACAGTTATTCGTGCAGGTCATTATCCTGAAAGGTTTAAATTCCATGCCCAGCGCCTTGCCTTCCTTTTTTTCCATTTGCAGATTCAGTGTCCTGTTGTGCCGCCTGAATTCTATGTGAATAATGCGGTCCGGGCTGTAGAAAATAAAGTCTATAGAATCCCTGACTTTGCACCCGTTTACCGAAAGGATATTATCGCCCGGACACAGTCCCGCCTTGTCAGCGGGGCTGCCGGGCTGTATTGATTCTACGATGAGTCCGTATTCAGCCGGCATTTGTAATCCGCAGGCCTCTGAACATGTAGTGAATTGCCGAGAGAACGCTGAACGCTGCAGTTATGAAGTATAAGGCAGATGATATGTTCGGGAGCCCTGTAAAATTAATATTAATCAGAATATAGGCGATCAGAATGCTTTCCAGCCATATGGTTGCCTTGCCCAGCAGTGACGGCTCAATGCGTGAAGTGCCGGTAATGAAATGGAGGATAAACCAGCCCGTCACTACTATGACATCTCTGCTGATAACCACAATGGCAAGCCATTTAGGAACCATGCCATAGACTGAAAACACGATGAAGGATGTCATAAGCAGAAACTTGTCCGCCAGTGGATCGAGAAAAGTGCCTAACGGGGTTTTCTGATTCTTCAGCCGCGCAAAAAGTCCGTCGAATACGTCTGTGAGAGCTGCTATAACAAACAGGTAGAGCGCATAATTATAGCGGCCGTATATAATCGTCATGATAAAGACAGGGATGATGGCAATCCTGGCAATCGTCAGTGTGTTGGGCAGGTTCAATGCGCTCACCGTCGCCTCCTGATAAGTTTTGCTGTCACGAATTCAAAATAACACATTGGCATGCAAAGTATAGTGGCAGTCAGACTTCGCATTGTCCGCACTAAGGGAAATTCAACGGCGGAGAGCCAAATCGAAGGCCGAGTCCGAGCCGGCGGTAACACGCATCCTGCTGCAGCCCCGTTCCCGTCATCGCGCGGATTTTGTGCTTGCCCCGCGGCATATTAACAGCATTCTTTTTGAGAATGATCCCTTGCAATGTTTGGGCATAACAGTTTTCGACTGCCAGCCGCAGCTTTGCCAGATAGTTTTTAGAAGCGGCAAGATGCCTTGCCGCACTCGCTTTGTCTCCATTCAGATAAGCGAGTTCTCCCAGTCCGAGCCGGCAGTATACCATCCCCCTGAAATCCTTTGTCTTTCTGAAGAGCTTCATCGCCTCCAACATTGAGGCGCGGGCTTTCCGGAGCCTTCCTTTCATTTTATACGCGGTGCCCAGCCCCCAGAGCGTATACGCATAACTGACTTTGTCCCCGATGGACCGGTAAAGCCGGGATGCCTTCGCAAAAAAGGAGAATGCGTTCCGGTAATCCCCGAGCATTCGGTATGCATTCGCAATTCCGCAGAAAGAATATGCTTTGCCGAATGTGTCGCGGATATCGGAGAATAATCTGTTTGCCGCCTCGTAGTATTTGAGGGAAGCTTTCGCGCGGCCTGCAACACGCGAAGCGCCGCCGAGACCGCACAGACAGTATCCCGCGCCATGAGGATCTTTTTGAACCTGAAAGAGCCTCAGCGATTTTCTGAATTGCGTCAGCGCGCCGGGCATGTCCCCCTTGATTCTCAGAGTGCCCGCCTCTGCCCAGAGGGCGAAGGCAAGACCATGTTTATCAAGACTGGCGGCGTACAGCTTTTTGGATGCGCGGACGATGCGAATCGCTCTTTGCCACAGCCCCTGCGCCCTCAACGACAGCCCCAGTCCTATCTGGGCGTCAGCGGCTTTCCCGGGAGATTTCATTGCCCTGGCAATAGCGGCAGCCTTGGAGTACATCTCCGCGGCGTCCTCAAAACAACCGGTCATTCGGTACATATCACCAAGGGACCGCGTGCAGTAATAGGCACCTTCCCTGTCCCCGGTTTTTTCACAGACCGGCAAAGCCTTTTTGAACAAGCGGCAGCTCCGCTTGTAGCGTGCTTGTTCCCTCCGGGTTTCCGCTTCCAAGATTATGCTATCTGTTTGCGGCGAGTTCACGGAATTGTCTCACCACGGCGGCATAGTCTTTTTCCTGGAAAAAAGCAGACCCCATGACGAGGATATCAGCGCCGGCAGCTATGAGTTCAGGAATGTTATTAAGTTTAACGCCGCCGTCCACCTCTACGGATGGTGTAAGGCCCTTTTCACGGATAAGATTTTTCATCACCCCAATTTTCCCCATGACTTGCGTGATAAAAGCCTGGCCGCCGAATCCCGGATTCACGGACATCAGCAGCACGAGGTCGACATCCGGGACAATATCTTCAAGGCACCATACCGGCGTTGCCGGGTTTAGAGAAACTCCTGCCTTAACTCCTCTATCTTTTATCCGATGCACGGTCCTGTGCAGGTGTGTCGCGGCTTCATAGTGCACTGTAAGGTAATCGGCCCCGGCGTTGATGAAATCTTCGAGGAAGGCATCCGGATCCTCAATCATCAGATGGACATCGAGCGGCAGCGACGTGATGGACCTGATGGTTTCCACGATCGATGGGCCTATGGTTATATTGGGAACAAAATGTCCATCCATGATGTCGATGTGAAGCATGTCCGCCCCGGCGGCTTCGGTAGCTTTTATCTCCTCGCCGAGAGACAGGAAGTTCGCAGAGAGAATTGATGGCGCTATTTTGATCATGTCTATCTTTTGAAAATATATAAATGCGAGACTATATAATAAAATGAAATCAGATTAGCTGCAAGAAGATTGTATCCCCGGTTTTAATCTGCTTTCCGGGTTCGGGCTTCTGCGATGCGACAGTTTCGCCGGATCCTCCGGTTGTTATATTCATGTTCATTTGCTGTGCGCGTTCCCTTGCATCCGCAAGAGACATGCCTGTAAAGTCGGGGCAATAATATATTTTTTCGTAAGGTCCGAGACTCACGAGCACTGTTATCGCATCGCTTACCGGATCTTCCGGCTCGGGTTTCTGGGCGATTATCCTGTCTTTTTCGATTACGTCTGAATGAACGCGCACTATCCGGGCCATTTTCAGCCCTTTCCGAAGCAGCAGGGATTCGGCATTGACGAATATTTCGCCGGTGAGCAACGGAACCGACGTGATCCTGGGGCCCTTGCTTATTACGACTTTTATCCCTCTCCGCTCTTTTACCTTGTGTCCGGCCGGTATATCCTGCCTGATAATATTGCCTGCGGGAACGACGGCATCATAGTCCTCCCCCTCGATTTTGAGATAAAGAGTGTTGTTTGACAGGAGTTTGTTGCCTTCCAGAAGGCTTTTGCCGTAGAGTGACGGGACTTCCACTGTCCTGCTGAAACTCAATATTCTGAACGTCAGGAATCCAAAGATCAATCCGAGCATGGTGAAGACGGAAATATACATCGCGAAGTAAGAGATAGACTTGAATTTAGTATTCATAATGCGCCCCGTCACGATATGTTTTATGCGGCTTTTCCAAAAAAAAGTATCGCTTCTTTCACCTGCGACAAATCGACGCTCGTATTCAGGCACGGGCCATATGGACGCCGGTTCGCAATGCCGAGGGTAGGGATCGGATAGGCGTCCGCTATGCCGCTGCTCAGATCGTTTTCACAGGCAACTGCAATCACGGCGTCCGGTTTCGTTTCATGAATCACGCGCCGCGCGAGCGAGCCGCCCGTGGCGACAAAAAGCTTCAGGTGATTCTCCTCAGCGATTTCAATCATGTCTTTTATCCCGCATCTTCCGCACCTTTTGCAGTTGTTGATGTTGTGGGTCAGCCTAACGTCACATTCATCAATCTGCAAACAGTGGGGGAGAAGCAGGAGCAAGTTTTCAGCCCTGTATTTTTCTTTCCTGACTAATATGTTGTTGAGGCGTATAATGAATTTCTGGTAATTTTCCTTCTTGTTTTTGTGCAGTGACCCGATGAACATGAGAAATGGGTATAAGATCTTGAGAGTCACTGCTCGCTTCCACTTAGGACTCATCAAAATAAGTGCCCGCCTGCAGATTCCTTCCCCGGAGAAACTCCTTCACGCTCATCAGGCGTTTCCCTTCGGGTTGCAGCTCGAGAATAGAAAGAAGCCCGTCCCCTGTGCCCACAAAGAGTTCATGCCATGCGGTTTCGATTCTTCCCGGGATGCCGGATCCCGCAGATGCGCAGGCCCTGCTGATTTTAATCCTTTCATTGCGCAAATGACAATATGCGCCCGGCCATGGATGCATCCCGCGGATCATGTTTGATATCTCAACCGCGGTTTTTGACCAGAAAATCCTCCCATCTTCCTTTTTCAGATGGGGCGCGTAAGTTGCAGAGGCTGTTTGCGGGGTGCGCTTGAGCGAACCATCCCGGATTCCCTTCAGCGTTTTCAGCAATAGTGAAGCCCCGAGTTCCGAGAGTCTCTTCCCGAGTTCCCCCGCGGTTTCGTCATCCTTAATGGCTGTTGCCTCCTGCAGAAGAATGTCTCCTGTGTCCAGTCCCTCATCCATCTGCATAGTTGTGACGCCGGTTATTTTCTCGCCGTTGATAATTGCCCATTGAACCGGTGCGCCCCCCCTGTATTTCGGCAGCAGCGACGCGTGCACATTAACGCATCCCAGGGGCGGGAGCGCCAATATTTCGGCGGGCAGTATTTTGCCGTATGCAACGACAACAATTATGTCGGGCTTGAGATACGCCAATTCTGCGATGAACTGGGTATCCTTAAGTATCGGCGGCTGCAATACCCTGCAATGATTCTGCAACGCCAATTCCTTCACCGGAGGCGGTGCAGGCAGGCGTTCCCGGCCTTTCCTTTTGTCGGGCTGTGTTACAACGGCGATCACCTTTTCTTCCGAATGAAAAAGGGATGCGAGTGAAGGTACGGCAAAAGCGGGAGTGCCGAAAAAGACTATTCTCATTTACCGTGCGGCGTTACTTTTCATTTTGCTTCCTTCAACCTCTTCTTATAGCGCCTTTTAAAGAATTCCCTCCTGATAGGACTCATCCTGTCGATAAACAAAAGGCCGTCAAGATGGTCCAATTCGTGCTGTATAGCTCTCGAGAGGAGGCCCGCCGCTTCTATGGCAATGTCTTTTTCGTCCCTGTTTATGCCTTTCACCAAAATTTTTTCAGCGCGCCTGATCGAAGTCTGATATCCGGGAATGCTTAAACATCCTTCATCAGATTCGGCACTGCCCTCACGCTCTGCAATGACGGGATTAACAAGGACAATCAGCGGGGCTTTCTCTCCTCTCATACTGAGGTCAATGACGCAAAGCTTCTGCAGTATGCCCACCTGATTTGCCGCAAGCCCGATGCCTCGAGCCGCATACATAGTCTCCAGCATGTCATCGATCAGCCGCTGGGTGGCGCCGTCTATGGTCCGGACAGGAAAAGCTTTCTGTTTAAGAATTTGTTCCGGATATTTCCTGATGTCAAGCACCGCCATACAAACATTATAAAACATTTCTTCCGCAGGTGTCCGGAAGCACTGATTTTTCTTGACGGTAATAAGGTTTGCAGGGTAAAATTTTGTACGTTTGCCAATCCGGAGGTTTTTGAATCAAACCAGTCAAGTTCGAGTCAAAGGAAGAGAAAGAGATTTACCGGCATAGCACGTCCCATGTGATGGCGCATGCTGTGAAGGCTCTTTTCCCCGACGCTAAGCTTGCCATCGGCCCTGCAACCGAAGACGGCTTCTATTATGATTTCGATACCGACAGGACGTTTACCCCTGAGGATATCGCTCTCATAGAGAAGAAGATGTCGGAGATCATTCGGCAGAACGCTCCATTTGTGAGGAAAGCGGTTCCGCGCCGGGAGGCGGTTGCTTTTTTTGAAGGAAAGGGCGAATCCTATAAGGTTGAACTGCTTAACGAAATAACCGATGAAGAAGTTTCGCTTTATGAAGAAGGCGGCTTTGTGGACCTTTGCAGAGGGCCGCATCTGGAGAGTGCCGGTCAGATAGCCGCATTCAAGCTGCTTAGTATAGCGGGCGCATATTGGCGCGGCAATGAAAAAAACAAGATGCTCCAGAGAATATACGGCACCTCCTTTGCCGACAAAAAAACCTTGATGGATTACCTCAATTTCCTTGAAGAGGTGAAAAAAAGGGACCACCGGAAGCTCGGGAAAGACCTCGACCTGTTCAGTACGAGTGATGAGATTGGAGCAGGGCTTATTGTCTGGCACCCGAACGGCGCCTTGATCAGGAGGGCAATTGAGGATTTCTGGCTCAGGGAGCACTGTAAAGCCGGATACAAATTGGTGAATTCACCGCATATCGCCAAACTCAGCGTATGGGCAAGGAGCGGGCACCTGGATTTTTACCGGGAGAATATGTATTCGCCCATGGAGATTGAGGGCGCGGACTATGAGATAAAGCCTATGAACTGCCCGTTTCACATCCATGTCTATAGACATGCGCTGCGGAGCTATAAAGAGCTGCCGGTCCGGTTTGCTGAATTGGGCACCGTTTACCGGTATGAACGTTCGGGAGTTCTTCACGGTCTTCTGCGGGTGAGGGGCTTCACGCAGGATGACGCGCACATATTCTGCACGGAGGACCAGATTGAGGACGAAATTCTCTCAGTGCTGGATTTTACCCTGTTTATACTCAAGACATTCGGGTTTGACCGGTATGATATTTATCTTTCGACAAGACCCGATAAATATGTTGGAAGCGCGGAAAACTGGGACAGGGCAACCAATGCGCTGAAGAGAGCTCTTGAAGTCAAGGGGCTATCATTTGATATTGATCCGGGAGAAGGTGTTTTTTACGGTCCAAAGATAGACATCAAAGTCAAGGATTCCCTTAACAGGCCCTGGCAGTGCAGCACGATTCAGGTTGATTTCAATAACCCCGAGCGTTTTGACATTTCCTACAGGGGAGGCGACGGGAAAGAGCACAGGCCGATCATGATTCACCGGGCATTGATGGGTTCGCTCGAAAGGTTTTTCGGTATACTGATCGAGCATTATGCGGGAGCATTTCCCGTATGGCTCGCGCCGGTTCAGGTGAAGATTCTGACGATTGCGGAACGACATGCCGGTTATGCAGTTAGTCTTTCGCAAACACTGATGAGAGAAGAGATACGAACCGAACTGGATACCGACAATGAAAAAATCGGATACAAGATACGGAATGCCACTGTAATGAAAATACCGTATTTGGTTATAATAGGCGACAAAGAGATGACTGAAAATACGGTTGCCGTAAGGAGGCGCTCCGGTGAGAACATCGGTCCCATTCCGGTGGCTGACTTCATCGGGATAATAAAAAAAGAAGCGGACAGTAGACAGTAGACAGATATTTTTTTCTGTGTGCTGTTTGCTATATAATGTTTACTTTAAAAATGGAGGTGATAGCATAAGCAAGGATATACGAGTCAACCAGCACATCAGGGCAAAAGAAGTACGGGTAATTGATGTTGACGGAGCCCAACTCGGCGTTATGCCAATTTTTGAGGCGCTGAAAGTTGCGCGGGAAAGGGAGCTTGACCTTGTGGAAGTGGCGCCGAATGTTGTTCCGCCGGTCTGCAAGATACTCGATTTTGGAAAGTACCGGTACCAGCTGAGCAAAAGGCAGACACAGAAGAAGGCGATGGGTGTGAAAGAGGTCAAGATACGCCCCCAGATAACGGAATATGATCTCGGCCTGAAAGTGAAAAGTATGCGGCGTTTCCTTGATGAGGGGAACAAAGCAAAGGTGACCATGTATTTTAGGGGGCGCGAGATTATCAGGCCTGAAATCGGGATGAAGGTATTCGAGAAAATGACGCAGCTTCTCACCGGCAAGTTCAATGTTGAGCAGGCTCCGAAGCTTGAGGGGAATCATATCATCATGGTGGTGACCCCGAAATCCTGAATATGCCTATACAGCAAGTGAAAGCGATTGGTGTACACATGCCGCAATATCTGCTATAATACTCTTTCCGGTTTTCACTAATGCGGCAAGCATAAAAGGATAAGAAAAGATATATTGCGGAGGATAATATGCCCAAGCTCAAAACCCACAGGGGCGCTGCGAAGCGGCTGAAAGTTACCGGCACGGGAAAACTGAAAAAGCGGAGCGGATTCAAGAGCCATCTCCTTACGGGGAAACCGGCTAAGAGAACGCGGAGTCTCAGGAAAGCGTCCCTGGTGTCGGCCAGTGAATATGACAGAATGAGGAAGCTCCTGCCGTACCTGTAGATCGGGACCGGGTGATTGCGCTTAAGCAGCGGCCGGTGATTGACAGTGATTATTTGCTGATTGAGGACGTGTTTTTCGTATTTCCCCCGACTCGACCGGGGAATTCACTTGCGAATATTTTTGGGATTGACAGGTTTTTGATCCCCCGTCAAGCCGGGGGATGATACTGAGGGAGGATTACATGCCAAGGGCTAAAGGTGGATTTAAGACACGCAGAAGAAGAAAAAGGCTATTGGAGAAGGCGAAGGGGTATTACGGAGCGAAGAGCGGGCTTTACCGCATTGCCACCGAGGCGGTTGATAAGGCTCTGCAGTATTCGTACAGGGACCGGAGGGCGAAAAAACGGGATTTCCGGGCTCTATGGATTGTCCGGATTAATGCCGCGCTTCGTTTAGCCGGCATGACGTATAGCCAATTTATGTCGCGGTTGAGGACGGCAAACATTGCATTAAACAGGAAGGCGCTTGCTGATTTGGCATACCGTGACCTCGCCGCCTTTCATCAGCTTGTTGAAAAAGTAAAAAGTTGAAGTGAACTGTGGAAGACCTTTTGAGTCTGAGGGATGCGTTCCGGGAAGAGGCGGCGTCAGCAGGCTCCTTGCCTGAACTCCTGAAACTGAAAGCGAAATATCTCGGGAAAAAAGGTCTTGTAACAGAAAAGCTCAGAACCCTATCATCGATCTCTCCTGAACAGCGCCCGGCCTACGGCAAAGCTGTCAATTACCTGAAGCAGTTTATCGAGCAGGATTTTATCGCGGCAGAGGCGCTTCTAAGGCAAAAAGCATATGAGGAGAGTATCCGCTTGGAAGCTTTTGATATTACCCTGCCGGGCAAGTACACACCTGTAGGCAAAGAACATCCGATACACCAGGTGCTTTCCGAGATAACCGAGATATTCTCCACGATGGGATTCGAAATCGGAGAAGGGCCGGAAGTTGAACTCGACTATTATAACTTTGAAGCGCTGAATATGCCGAAGAACCATCCCGCGCGGGACATGCAGGACACCTTTTATGTTTCTGAAGATGTCGTCCTCAGGACTCATACATCTCCGGTGCAGGTCCGGGTGATGGAAAAGAGGAAGCCGCCGCTGAAGGTTATCGCTCCCGGTAAGGTCTACCGCTGTGATGCTGACGTCTCTCATACCCCGATGTTTCATCAGGTTGAGGGATTCATGGTTGATACAGACATCTCGTTCAGCGACCTCAAGGGGGTTCTGCAGCTTTTCATCCACACAATGTTCACCGAGGACACGCCTGTGAGATTCAGGCCGAGCTTCTTCCCTTTTACCGAGCCGAGTGCCGAGGTCGATATCGGCTGCATATTTTGTTCGGGAAAGGGCTGCAGAGTCTGCAAACAGACGGGGTGGCTCGAGATACTCGGCGCGGGCATGATCCATCCGCGTGTCTTTGAATACGTCGGATATGATACGGAACAATACACCGGATTTGCATTCGGCATGGGGGTGGAGCGCATCACCATGCTGAAGTTCGGAATCGACGATATCAGACTTTTCTTCGAAAACGATCTACGCTTCCTCAGGCAGTTCTGATAATATCCGCATAAAAGTATCCCGTCTCTTCCCTTATCCTATTGTCAATCCCAGTCGCACACAGATATAATACCCGTCATGCGGGTTCCCTACACGTGGCTAAAAGAGTTTCTGGAGTTTGACGCCCCGCCTGAACTTATTGCCGCGCGGCTCACTATGATAGGCCTCGAGGTCGAAGGCTCCGAGCATGCCGGAAGCGATGTTGTATTCGAAGTCAACGTCACTCCCAACCGGCCGGATTGCCTCAGCATCATTGGCATAGCGAGGGAATTAGCGGCGATTCTGAATCTGCCTCTTAAAATTCCGCCGCACGAAATCGGCGGTTCCAGGCCTGTATCTGAATTTTCCGTGGAGATTCTGAATCCGGACCTCTGTAACAGGTATGCGGGCCGGGTCATATCCGGCGTAACGATTGCCGATTCACCTGAATGGATTCAGCGGCGGCTTGAACAGTGCGGCATCCGTTCGATAAACAATATTGTCGATGTTACAAACTACGTGCTGCTTGAATTCGGACATCCCCTCCACGCTTTTGACGCAGATCTGCTTGCCGGGCAAGCGGTGAGGATTGGCACTCCCTATGCCATAACAGGGCTGCCCGGGCGGATAACAATGCAGACGCTCGATGGCGCGGAGCGCACAATACCTAATGATTCGCTCCTGATATGGGACGCGGAGAGGCCGGTTGCTGTTGCAGGGGTCATGGGAGGACTGAATACCGAGGTAAAGGACAGGACAAGGAACATCTTTCTTGAAAGCGCCTATTTTGACCCCGGTTCGATCCGGAAGACATCAAAAACGCTCGGACTGAGCAGCGAATCTTCCTACCGCTTTGAAAGGGGCGCTGATATCGAATTCCTCGGAAAGGCTTTGGATCGAGCCGCGCTTTTAATGCAAGAGATTGCCGGAGGGACAATCAGTGCCATTATAGATGAGTGCCCCGTCCCATATGTCACCGAACCGATATCGGTCCGGCCAAGGAAAGTTAACTCACTCCTCGGCACCGGGCTTTCAGGCGGCGACATGATGGAAATAGTGAGGAGGCTTGGCATCCCTTCCGAAGAAAAGGGCGGGGAGATTATTGTGTATCCTCCTTCCCACCGCCGCGACATGAAACGGGAATGCGATGTTTCCGAGGAGATAGCAAGGATATATGGTTATGACAAAATTCTTACAACTGTGCCACGGAGCCCTCTGTCATCAGGAAGGTTGAGCAGGAGAGCGCTCCACATCCGCATAGTCCGCGAGACGATGAGGAAGGCCGGCTTTTCGGCGGCCATCAACTTCAGTTTTATGGACATGCCTGTTCTTGACTCGCTGGGCATCCCTGATTCGGACGAACGGCGGAAGACGGTATGCATCAGCAATCCTCTCAGTCAGGATGAATCTCTTTTGCGGACGACCCTGGCTCCTTCCCTGATCTCGAACCTGAAATTCAATATTGACAGGGGAATAAAGGAGATACGTCTTTTCGAGATATCTAACGTCTTTCGGAACACCGGGCAGATTCTTCCTTCCGAGCAGTTGCGACTCGGCGGAATATGGCATAAGGAGAAATCGCCAACGCTCTGGAGAGAGAATATATCCGGTTTCTATCTGACGAAGGGCGCGCTCGAATCACTTTTCGAAGAGTTAAAACTCGGCGCATATGCTTTCATCCCTTGTTCGGAAGGATATCTCCATGCGGGACAATCGGCTGATATCGTGGTATCGGACGTGCGGATCGGATATATGGGAGCGCTTGGCCCCCATGTGCTGACGTGGCTCAATGTTAAGAGGCAGAAGCCGGAAATAGTCCTTTTCGAAATTGATCTCGAACCCCTTTTGGCCTGCACGCCCGACTCGGTACAGTTCAGGCCCATGGCAAAATACCCTTCCGTCGAACGTGATATGGCTATTGTGCTGGATGAAACAATACTGTCTTCCCGTGTCAGGGAAATCATCACAGCTTTCCCAACATCTCTGATTGAAGAGGTCTCTGTATTCGATTCTTTCAGGGGGGGCAGCGTCCCGGCGGGCAAAAGAAGTCTCGCATTCAATATCGTTTACCGGGCTCAGGACAGAACTCTGACTGATGAGGAGATTGAAGGGCTGCATACTGAACTGGTGAGGGACGTTCTTGAAAAGACCGGCGGGGTGTTAAGAAAATAGCATTTTTAACGCTGTTGCTGCAGGTTGTAGGCAGGCCTTGTAGAGAATTCGCATTAAAAACTCGCGGGGAGGACCGGGATGAAAAAATGGATGCCGGCTTTTTTTATTGTATGTTTTTGCCTGTTGCCGGCGGCCCTGTCGTGTGTCAAAAAAGAGGCGGGGCAGGATAGCGATAAAACAATCAAGGTGGTAACGACTTTATACCCGCTTTATGATTTTGCGGGGAATGTGGGAGGAAAGCTGGCGCGGGTCGAGCTGTTGCTCCCGCCCGGCATGGAACCGCACAGTTTCGAGCCGAAGCCCGCGGATATTCGAAAAATCAATGATGCGGATATATTAGTTTATACCGGAAAATTCATGGAACCCTGGGTTGGGGATGTGCTGGGGGGGGTCGCAAACAGAAATTTGCTTGTGGTCGATACGAGCGCCGGCGTTCTGCTTGATGATGACCATGACCTTGAGGAGCGCCACGGGCCTGTCAAGCATGCTGAAGGCAGGAGCGGGCATCGTCATGTTCATCCGGGTAAAGACCCTCATATCTGGCTTGACTTTTCGAATGCCGTGACGATGGTTGAGAATATCCTTAATGCTTATATCTCCAGGGATCCCGCCAACAGGCAGGTGTACATTAAAAATGCGGATGCATACACTCGGGAATTATCCTCGCTCGACAGGAAATTCCGTGATGCTCTTTCCTCATGCCGGAAGGACGTAATTGTTCACGGCGGGCACTTCGCTTTCGGGTACCTTGCAAAGAGGTATAACCTGCGGTATCTTTCAGCATACCCCGGATTTTCTCCTGATGCGGAGCCTGTCCCCGGCGATATCATAGTATTGATGCAAAATCTCAGGAAGCATAATCTGCGCGCTGTCTTCTTTGAAGAGTTGGTTTCTCCGAATGTAGCCGAAACGATCGCCCGGGAGACCGGAGCACAATTGCTTATGCTTCACGGCGCTCACAATATTTCGAAGGATGAATGGGACAGGAAGGTGACGTTTGTGTCTTTGATGGAGAATAATCTGAGGAGCCTTGTAACGGGCCTTGAATGTCAATGACGATTGTTGCCGTCAATAATCTCAGCTTCCGGTATAATTCCATGGAGGTATTGAGCAATATCTCATTCGACGTTAATGCGGGTGACTTCACGGGGTTGGTGGGTCCGAACGGCTCCGGCAAGACGACGGCCATTAAGGTGATTCTTGGTCTTTTGAAGCAGAGCGCCGGCGGGGTTTCACTTTTCGGGTCTAAAGCGAATGACTTCAGAGACTGGCGGAGGGTCGGCTATCTGCCGCAGAAACTGACGCATTTCAACCCCCATTTCCCGGCGACGGTCAGGGAGATTGTCTCATCCGGATTGTTCTCGACGAAAAAATTCCCCAAGAGGATGCTGCGCTCTGATGATGCCCTGATCGATGAAGCGATGATTATGACAGATATTGCGGATATCGGACGCAAGATGATCGGGGAACTTTCAGGCGGGCAGCAGCAGAGGGTTTTCCTTGCCAGGGCGATAGTCAACCGGCCGGAGCTGCTTATTCTTGATGAGCCGACAACTGCTTTGGATCCCGAGGCCCGTGAAAAGTTTTTCGCTACGCTCGGGGGGCTTAACCGTGACAGAAACGTAACCATTATTCTCATAACGCACGATATCGCGATCATCGGCAAATACGCGTCCAAATTGCTGTATCTCGACAAGCATATAGTTTTTTACGGAAGTTTTGAGGATTTCTGTCTCTCGGAAAAAATGACAAATTACTTCGGGGAATTCACACAGCATCTCATCTGCCACAGGCATGATTAATCATGGATATCTTCAGTTATTTCCAGTATGCGTTCATGTGGAGGGCCGTCATAGCCGGCTCCTTCATAGCTCTGGCCTGCGCAATTCTGGGGGTTCTCCTTGTACTGAGGCGTCTTTCACTTATAGGGGACGGACTTGCTCATGTTACATTCGGCAGCGTGGCAATCGGTTTGTTTTTTAAACAGCATCCCGTATATTTTTCGATTCCTATCGTCATGGCCAGTTCCCTCGGCATCCTGAAGCTGACTGAAAAAGCGAGGCTTTACGGAGATGCGGCGATAGGGATTGTTTCTTCAGTGGGGATCGCCGGAGGTGTTATCATTGCCAGCCTTGCCGGCGGGTTTAACATCGACATCTTCAGTTTCCTCTTCGGGAACATTCTGTCCATCAGCCCGACTGAGGTTTTGACGTCGATCGCGCTTTCGATTGTCGTACTTCTTGTTGTCCTTTTTTTCTACTATGAGCATTTCGCCGCCGCCTTTGATGAAGAGTTTGCCCGGATATCGGGAATAGACACTAAAAAGATCAATGCCATTCTTGTTATTTTGACCGGTGTAACAGTCGTACTTGCCATGAAGATCGTCGGCATCATGCTGACCTCATCCCTGCTGATCCTTCCGCCGGTGACAGCGCTGCAAATTGCACGGAGTTTCAGGAGCACCATGGTCATCTCGGCGCTCTTCAGCATCATGTCGGTTATCGCCGGCATATTCGCGTCCTTCGTGCTGAACCTGCCGACGGGTGCGACGATTGTCGTTTTGAACTTTCTTTTTTTCATCACCGCATATGCGTACAAAAGCGCTGTGCGGAGCAGATACGCATGAGACATCGCTGAAAAAGAGTGAAAGCGCAGACCCAGCACGCCTGTGCTGCTTGACATATTTTAAGGTTGTTATGTATCCTACCTGAGTCCGGAACATGAAGTTCGGGACGGGTTTCTTGCAGTAGAGAGGCAATTCGGATTCAAAGCCACGAAGGCAAAGATGCCGTGAAGGCATTGCTTTCGTGGCTTTTTTTGTTGGAGGTTTAAATGGCAGTGCCAGTTGCAAGGGCCGCTTCAGTCGGTTACTGGGACGTAAATGCCAAGTGGTACAAGCTATGGGTTGAACACAATGCGTATCATCAAAGGATAATCGAAATCCTGATTTCACGTGCTTTGCCCGGCTGGAAAGTCCTCGATATCGGCGCAGGAAGCGGTGTGCTTTCCCTCCCGCTTGCCTCAATCGGCTGCGGTGTCACGGCGCTTGAGCCGTCTGCGGGCATGAGGTCATTGCTTGAAAAGGAAGCGGCTCAGAGAAATAGCGCTTCTCTCCGGATTGATCCCCGGCGATGGGAAGACGTGCCATTGAGCGAACTCGGTCATTATGATCTCATCATTGCCTCGAACAGTCTCCATCTCACGAAAATGGGCTTTATGGCCGCTTTAGAAAAGGTTTTTCTCGCAAGGTCTCTTCATGCATTCATTATTTCTGAAAAGCAATTTTGGGATTTTTCTTTTGGCAGTGCCGGGCGTGAATATTCACAGTGTTTTGAGGAGCGCTATAGCACAGAAAGCTCCTGTGCTTATCACTGCCCGGATGATGCAATTGAACACTGGGCTTTTAAACATGAGCGCTATCCCGACTATTCCGAGAGGCTTTCAATACTTTCAGGACTGTCTTATGAGAACGGGCATCTCTGGAGCAAAGGAACCGCAATGCTTTGCATGCGCTGGTGGATGAGAAACCAAATGAATAACAAATATTGTCCGGATATCAGATTCCTCGATGCACTGCCTGCCCCTCCGGAGGATACCGGGTGCGGGAGCCAGACC
>CAZKLK010000001.1:0-23606 GCA_964553535.1 uncultured Nitrospiraceae bacterium | reverse complement strand
ATTCCTCGATGCACTGCCTGCCCCTCCGGAGGATACCGGGTGCGGGAGCCAGACCCGCACTCACTTTTTAGAAATTCAGAGCACCTGAAGGTGTTCTTTTATATAGGAAGCAATAGTTCACATGTAAGTTACGAAAACTTACCTCCTCCTAAGAAAGGACGGTGAAAAAAGGAAGGAGGCATTGTATGGAGGAAATTACCAAGATCGGGAATTTAATTGATTACTGGATGAAACACAACGATGAACACGCGGAAAGTTATATGAAGTGGGCAGCAAAGGCTGAAGCAATAGGCAATAAAGAATTATCGAGAATTTTGGTCAGAATTTACCTTGAATCAAAACGATTAAGCAGACTGTTTGAGTCTGCAAAGAAGGCAAGCAGTTAGAAAAGGGAGATGATAAGAATCAGACTTGAGATTTCAGATTGGCGGTCTAAAGATAAGCAGGGCAGGGATTGACCTTTTCGGAAGATTCACTGCCCCGTGTGAGGAGAGTGATATGGTAGCAATACCATGAGTAGAAAAAGATTTCCTCTGGACACTTGCTGACCCTCCTGAGGATAGAGGGTGCGGAGGACATAGCCGCACCCTGCTTTTTCATTTTTCACAGGTATTTTGAGAAATGATAGCGCAACGGAATAAGAACGGAGGAATGAACACACAAGCATTGGGATACACGCATGAGCAGCGTTACGGGCTGATAACTTCACTTTCAATCCATTCGATCGTCTTCATGCTATTTTTTGCGTTCTCTATTCATAGAAGCAGCAATGATGTCAAAACTTTTTATATCCAGTTCACCCAGATGGGGGAACAAACTGTTCAGGCGCCTCAGCCTGTGAGGGAGACGAAGAAACCCTCGGTTACCGAGTCGGTTAGGAAAGAGATCAGGGAATGGCCACCAGTAATAAAGCAGCCTCCCGTTGAAGAGCATGAAGCAGTTATCAGAAACGATGTAGCTGAAAGCCCTGATGCGGTCAAAGTGGCAAGCGCTCCTGAACCTGCGCCACAGCCACAGGCAACTCAACACCAGGGCGGCGAAAGCGCAGCAAGTAATGTCTCATATGCCGCTCCGTCCGGAAGCACCGGTGTTATCGAGACAGAGTTTGGCTCCAGCGGCGCTCCCGCTTTTTTAAAAAGGCAGATGCCCGTTTATCCTGTGATGGCGAAAAAACTTGGCAAACAGGGCAAGGTTGTTTTGCGGTTGTTTATAAACGAAAAAGGAAAACTTTTAAACGTTGAAGTGGTTGAACCGGCAGGTTATGGCTTTACGGAATCTGCTCTGGAGGCAGTAAAGATGTCGTCCTTTTCCCCTGCACGTGAAAACGGTGTAAGCGTGGCATCGAAGGCTTTACTTACAATACGATTTGTTCTTAAACAGTGAAGTATACCACCATCTCCCCTCCCTTGATAGGAGGGGATTAAGGGGAGGGTGAAAATAAAACTTTATAAACACCCCCACTCTATCCCTCCCCCATCAGAGGGGAGGGATAGAGTGGGGGTTTGTCCTGAAAAGGAACTAATGCTGAGGAGGAGAAACACAGATGGAATGGCTTCATGCAACAGTTGATTACGGAGTTATTGGGCTCCTGGTGGTCATGAGTGTTATTGCGGTTGCAATCGCAGTGGAGAGGCTTCTTGTTTACCGGAAGGTAAATCTGGATGAATTCGATGACAAAAAATCTCTTGAAATAGAACTCACAAAAAAATTACATATAATCGCGACCATAGGAAGCAATGCGCCATATATAGGGTTACTCGGTACAGTGCTCGGTATTATGATCACCTTTTATACCATAGGCAAGGAAGGTTTGATCGATACGAGTAAGATTATGACCGGACTTGCCCTTGCACTGAAGGCCACCGCGATAGGACTTGTTGTCGCTATTCCCTCCATCGTTTTTTACAACTTTATTCTGAGGAAGGTGAAAGTGTTGATTGCACAATGGGAGACAATGAATGGAAGAAAAAGAATTTGATTATATAAATGTCATACCATTGGTTGATGTGATGCTCGTACTTCTTACCATTGTTCTCACCACATCGACGTTCATCGCCTCAGGAATAATCAATGTATCATTGCCGAAGGCATCTGCTGAACACAAGGAGATTCTGAAAAACCAGGTTATATCCATTGACATAGACGGGACAGTCTATCTCAATTCATCACCGGTGACACTTGACGAATTAAAAAACAAAATGCTTCTTCTGGACAAAATAACCCCTATCTTGATCCGTGCAGACAGGGACATCAGGCTTCAGGTATTTGTAGATATCCTTGATATCATCAATAACCTTGGATTCAGGAAAGTAGCAATACAGACAGAAAAGGGAGGTGATAATAATCAGACTTGAGATTTGAGATTTCAGATTGAAGATTTAAAAATAATCAGGGCAGGGGTGATCTTTGGCGGGAACACCCTGCCCCGCAGGGAAGCGATGCAATACACCACCACCCCTTTTTCATTTTAGCAGAATGGGGGGTGAGATAAAAATGTTCAGGAGGTAAGTAGATGAGAAAGGTTCTAAGAATCCTATCAGGTTGTTGTTTGAGTCTGTTCATTATTACTTCAACAGTATTGGCAGAGGAAAAGAAGGAAGCGAAGGAAGGGGGGAAAGCTGCATTGCTTGAGGAGATTGTTGTTACTGCCACGAGAACAGAAAAAGAGTTGGAAACAGCGCCGGGAAGTGTTTCTGTCATAACCAAACAAGACATTGAAAAGAGAAACATTAAGACCATTGATGAGGCTTTGAATACTACTGCTGGTGTTTTTGGCAGACGCGGCAAGGGACTTATGGATACATTATCATCCGTTACCCTGAGGGGATTTCCTGCGCAGCAAAGGACTTTAATACTTATGGATGGGATTTCTCTTAATGATGCATATTCGGGAGGTGTTCGTTACGGGGGATTTGCAGTGGAGGATGTGGAAAGGATAGAGGTTGTGAAAGGCCCGTTTTCAAGCCTTTACGGCGGATATGCTATGGGCGGCGTTGTAAATATTATCACAAGAATGCTGGAAAAGAGGGAATTCACATTTAAGACAGGCTATGGCTCAAGTTTTGACAGAGGCGATGCTATGGATGACTTAAGAAAAATTTATATCTCCTATGGCGATAAGTTTAAGGATAAACTGAGCCTGTTTTTGAGCTATAGCTATAAGGCGACAGGCGGTTATCCTGCCGACTTTAATATTCAGAGCAGTCAGCCCGCAGCAGGAATTACAGGCTGGACATATACAACGAACAATCAGGGACAAACCCGCTATCTCATCGGCGATAAAGGCGACAACAGGTGGTGGGATGACGGTATCACAATTAAGGCAGGGTATGACCTTTCAAAAATCTCAAAGATTAATCTCTCGTTTTTCAGAAATCGCTATGAATGGAATTATGATGAGCCGCATACATATCTGAAAAATGCATCAGGCAATGAAGTCTGGTCGTATGGCACCACGGTTAGGGAGGCTTCTTTTCTTTCAGGCAGCGGCGGCAGGAAACAGAATATTTACAACCTCGGCTTTGAAACGGAAATTTCAACGGTTAAAACAAAGCTGACTCTGGGGATGACTGATAATGGGCAGAACTGGAATGTTACGCCCGGCACCACTGCATCCACTACAAGAACAGGCGGTCCCGGCAAGGTCAGTGAAACTCCATCCGGAAGTTTCACTGCGGATATTCAGCTCACACTTCCCCTTCTTGAAAAACATATACTCACATTCGGCGGCTCTTTCAGACACGGATGGGCAGATACAGAGGAATATAATCTTGCAAACTGGAAAGATGAGAAATCAAAGACTGCTTTAACATATCAATCAAAGGGCAATGACAGGACATATGCCCTGTTTATTCAGGATGAAATAATAATCCTTGACAACCTCACCGCATACATCGGTTTCAGGCAGGACTGGTGGGAGACTTATGACGGATATGCAAATGATGTTGGCAAGACGGGCTATCCAAAGGAATACGGCTCAAAGGATGCCTCATCCTTTAGCCCAAAGGCTGCAATTGTGTATAAGCCATTTGAAAAGACGACGCTGAGGACATCCGTTGGCAGGGCATTCAGACCCCCTACTGTTTACGAACTATACCGGACATGGACGTCTTCAAGCGGCATCACTTATGCGGGCAATTCTGATTTAAAGCCTGAGACAACAACCTCGTGGGATATAGGGATTGAGCAGAGACTTTGGAAAGGCGCAAAGATAAAGGCAGCATATTTTGAAAACTACATGGAAGACCTAATTTACAGGAAGACTGTCACAGCAACATATCAGGAATTAATAAATGCAGGGAAGGCAGAGAGTAAAGGATTGGAGATAGAGGCTGAACAGAGGTTTGATAAATGGCTGAGGCTCTTTGCCAACTTCACATATACCGATGCAAAGATAAAGGAGAACGAGGCAAAACCTTCAACTGTCGGCAAGAGATTGACTCAAGTGCCTGAGAGGATGTTCAACATCGGAAGCGATTTTGAAAAGGGTGCGCTTTCTGCATCTTTGATTGGCAGATATGTGAGCAAGAGATATTCCAATGATGAGAATAAAGACGTTGTAAACAATGTATATACCTCTTATGACCCTTATTTTACAGCAGATGCAAAGGTCTCATATAAACTCACAAAGTTTGCCGCTGTTTCTTTATCGGTGGACAACATCTTTGGCAAAGAATATTTTGCCTATTACAAGGCGCCGGGAAGGTCATGGTTTGGCGAGATAACAATGAGGTTTTAATGGAAAAAGTTAAGACACTGTTCACAAAGTACAGATTGCAGAACACCTCAAATTTGAACTGTCCGAAAGGCCCCCTTTTTATCATTGCGAGCGACCGAAGGGAGCATGGCAATCTGACACGAAGTGTCATTCTGAGCGAAGCGAAGAATCTCATCGAGATTGCTTCGGGGACTGAGTCCCCTCGCAATGACTTTATTAGGCAGCCCTGCAAGGTAGCGGCGGGAAATCGATTTTTAAAGCTTATACTTACAGTTTTTTCTCTCTTCCTGGTCTTTATGCTTCTGGTGTCCATATCAAGCGCTGAAACTATCACTTACAAAGATAAGCTTGGCAGGATGGTCACAGTCGATGTCCCTGTCAAGCGGGCGATACTCTTTCAGCTTCCTGAATTAATCCCAGTCCTTGGCGTCTGGGATAGGGTTGTGGGTGTTGGGAGATGGGCATATGACAGCGACCTTATGAGGGCTGTAAAACCGGACATTGAAACCATTCCTGCGGCGGGGGCCGGCGGCGATATAAACATGGAGGTCATCTTAAAACTCAAGCCTGACATTGTGAGTATATGGGCATGGAAGCCTGACGACATAAGATTTATGGAGAAAAAGGGGGTAAGGGTCATTGCCATATACCCGGAGAGCCTTTCTGAGTTATACGATGTGATGAGGCTACATGGAAGGATATTTAATAGAGAAGACAGGATGGAGAAGGCCATTTCAGAGATGGAAAGAATCTTCAACCTTATAAAAGAAAGGGTATCGAAGATTCCTGATAACAAGAGAAAGAAGGTCTTATGGCTTGGGGGAAAGCCTACCTCTGTTGCCTGCGGAATCGGGGTTACGAATGATATCTTTAAGTCAATAGGCGGGATTAATCCAGCCTCAGGAATAAAGCAGAGGAATGCAGATATCCCGATGGAGAGGATAATAGCATGGAACCCTGATGTAATCTTCATATGGGGAAACGCGAGCTATAAGGCCAGAGACATCCTCAACAGTCAGCAGTGGAGATTCATCAGGGCAGTAAAAGAAGGCCGGGTGTACAAGTCTCCCGAGTGGTCCACATGGTCGCCGAGGCTTGCTCCTATTGCCTTGTGGATGGCGATGAGGACATATCCTGAATATTTCCGGGATATTAATCTGGAGATGGTTACAGATGATTTTTACAGAAAGGTATTCGGTATTCCGTACAGCAAGGTGAAGAAATTTGAGTAAGAAAACTATACAGACAATAGCGATAATCGCTTCCCCCCTTCTTATAGGATGGATAGTCCTTTTTATCGGTGCATATAATATTAACCCACTTATTGTCTTAAAGATTATTGGTTCGGAAATCTGGCCTTATTCAGGTAGTCCTGATATACAAGAAAAGGCGATAATCATCGACATAAGGCTGCCGAGGGTAATCCTTGCAGGCCTTGTAGGTATTGCACTTTCCGCCTCTGGTGTAACATTGCAGGGGATATTCCGCAATCCCCTTGTTGACCCCTTCATGCTTGGCATCTCTGCAGGCGCTGCCTTGGGGTGTGCCTTATCAGTTGGATTCTTCCCAGAGGCGCCAATACAGATAATGGCATTTATATTCGGGACAATTGCTGTTATCCTTACCTATACAATAGCGAGGACCCAAGGTGAAATCTCAAGACTTCCACTTATATTATCCGGGGTCATCATTTCAGCCTTTTTTACCGCTATGGTCTCGATTATAAAATTTCTTGTTGATCCCCATAAGCTTCAAAGTATTGTTTTCTGGTTAATGGGAAGTTTCTCTCTGGCAGACTGGGATCTGGTGAAGATTGCAAGTATAGGGATAATTATAGGGCTTTTGCCTATATTACTTATGAGATGGAGGCTTAATGTGATGAGTATGGGAGAGGATGAGGCAAAGGCATTAGGTGTGAATGTGAAGAGGGAGAGGATAATATTTATCGGGGCATCATCACTTGCGGTAAGTATTGCAGTATCTGTAAGCGGGATTATAGGCTGGGTTGGGCTGATGGTTCCCCATCTTGTGAGGATGCTAATAGGTCCTGACCACAAAAGCCTTGTTCCTTTAAGCATGGCAGGTGGAGCAGCTTTTATGATATCTGCTGACACAATTGCGAGAAATCTGACCTCCTTTGATATTCCTGTAGGAATAATAACCGCTATCACTGGCGCTCCATTCTTTGTTTACCTCATGAAGAAAGGCGGAAAGGAGAGTTGGGGGAGATAATGTTAGAGGTTAAAGGCTTACATTTTAGACACCAACACACAGAGGTAGATGTTCTTAAGGGGGTTGAATTTAATGTGAAAGGGGGAGAGATAACCACTATCCTGGGTCCAAATGGTTCGGGCAAGACAACGGTATTTAAGTGCATAGCAGGATTATGGAAGCCTCAAAGGGGCGAAATACTATTTGGAAATAAAAATATCTCAAATCTCCCCTACGAAAAAAGAGCTAAAATGCTTGCCATTGTTCCTCAGGAACATGAACCTTCTTTTGCCTATTCCGTTTTAGATGCTGTGCTTATGGGAAGGGTCTCACATGTAAGTGTATTTTCATCTCCGTCAAAATACGATTACCTTAAGGCTGAAGAGGCTATCGAGACAGTGGGTATCGCACATCTAAAAGAAAAGGCATATACGAAGATAAGCGGTGGTGAGAGACAGCTCGTGCTTATTGCGAGGGCACTGGCACAGGAGGCGCCCATTTTGCTGCTGGATGAACCCATATCTCACCTTGATTTTAGAAATCAGTTGCTCGTCTTAGGGAAGGTCAAGGGAATTGCCAGAGAAAAGGAATTAACTGTCCTTATGACACTCCATGACCCAAACCTTGCTATGCTGTTTTCGGATAAGGCTGTGATGATTAACGAGGGGCGTATAGTTTCGAACGGCGTCCCACAAAGCGTTATAACTGAGGATAACTTGAGGAAGGTTTACGGGATTAATGTCTCCATAATTAACTGGAAGGGGGCCAGGGTAATCTATCCGAGGATAGACTCATGATAGAAGTTATCGGGTTAACAAAGAACTACGGAGATATAAGGGCTGTAGATGATGTTTCGTTTACGGTCGCACGTGGTGAGGTCTTTGCCCTCTTAGGCCCGAATGGTGCGGGCAAAACCACAACCATCAAGATGCTTACAACACTGAGCAGGCCTGATTCCGGCAGATGTCTGATAGATGGTTTAGATGTCGTAGAGAATCCTTTCGAGATAAAGAAACGGATAGGTATTGTCCCTCAGGAGAATAATCTCGACAGAGAACTTACCGCTTATGAAAATCTGCTGATTTATGCAATGCTTCATGGCTTAAAGGATATTAATGGGAAAATCAGATATGCTCTGGAGACAGTTGATCTGTGGGACAGGAAAGATTCGGTCGTTTCCGGTTTTTCCGGTGGCATGCAGAGGAGGCTTCTCCTTTCAAGGTCACTTCTCACCGAACCTTCTGTACTGTTTCTTGATGAGCCATCAATAGGGCTTGATCCCCAGATAAGGCGTCAGATGTGGGATGTAATAAGAAAGACGAGGATAGAGGGTAGAACTGTGGTTATCACTACCCATTACATTGAAGAAGCAGAAGCACTCTGCGACAGGGTTGGCATCCTTTCTAAGGGAAGATTGATTGCCCTTAATAGTCCCACGGACTTAAAGTCAACAATCGGAGAGTATGTAGTCGAGGGCGTAAATGGTGACGGTAAGCTTGTGCAACACATATACAAGAGCCGTGATGAAGCCCATAGGTCTGCGGCAGAAAGCGAGACACCTGTAACTATACGTAAATCAAACCTTGAGGATGTGTTTATAAAACTGACAGGAGAACGGATAGAGTGAATACCTTATGGCCTTTTTATTGTCATTCCTGCCCCGTATCGCAGTACGGGGTAAACTCCAGCAGGAATCCAGAATGTATAGATTCCCGTTTTCACGGGAATGACAGAAATTTGGAGCGGATAGAATGAGTGGCTGGTATCCAATTTTTTTAAGGGAGATGTTACTTTTTCGCAGAAAGCTCTTGCGGCTCGGTTATCTCTTTTCCGCAATGGTAGTGCCTATAATTTACCTCATTGCATTCGGACTGGGACTCGGAAGGAATGTCAGTATTCAAGGAACTGATTATCTCACTTTTCTCATTCCAGGTCTTGTTGCGATGAGCTCCATGAATAACTCTTATACATGGGTGGCGAGCGCATTGAACCTCAACAGGCTCTATTTCAAGACATTTCAGGTCTTTGTACAGGCACCAATACATCCCTCATCCATAATGATCGGAGAAGTACTGGCAGGCATGGTAAAAGGATTATTTGCATCATTGCTGATCATCATTGTAGGATTTTTAACATCGTCAGTCTTTTCAATAACCCCTCTTTTTATTATCACATTAGTTCTTAACTGCTTTCTGTTTGCGAATTTGGGGGTCATAACAGGAATGCTCGCAAAATCTCATGAAGACACAGCAACATATTCGAATTTCTTCATTATGCCAATGGCATTTTTCAGCGGGACATTTTTCCCCATTGAGAAGATACCGCAATTCATCAAGCCGATTATTTACATTATGCCTCTGACCCATACCAATATCCTGATAAGAAAGACCCTGTTTGACGTTGAAGGAGTTTTATCTTTGTTCATTATGATCGGTTACAGTCTTGCTTTTTTTATATACGGTTCAAGGCTGATTAAAAAATACAGCGAATAGAGGGATGGTTGAAGATTTTAATAAGTTTTATCTCTGTTGCGATTTTAATTGTATATCCTGTTTTTATAAAGGCAGAAGACTCAGGAGATGGACAAGACAAAATAATAGTTACAGAAGAAGACGTTAAAAGCATGAATGTGCATACAATGGTAGATCTTTTAAACCAGATACCTGGCATTACCGCTACTGAAAATTCTGTAAGCTTCCGAGGTATGCAAACGCAGAATATCCTCGTCCTTCTGGATGGAAGGGTAATTAATAACCCTGTAGACCCGCATCGAAAAGTTAACTGGGGCATGATATCCATCAGAAACATCGAGAGGATAGAGATTTATAAGGGCAGGGGATCTGCCCTTTATGGAGAAGATACGAGCGGCGGCGTTATCAGCATCACCACGAAGAAGATCCCTCAGATGTCGCAGGGTAACATAGAAGCCTCCTATGGAAGTTTTAACACCCAGCGATACGAGATTAATTACGGGAGGAATATAAAGGCATTCGGCATTGCCCTATCAGGTGGTATGGAAAAGTCAGATGGTTTTAGACCAAATGACGATGAAGAGACAAAAAGACTTGGAGCGAAGCTAAGCTATGGGCAAGACCAAGGCAAAACCCTTACCCTCTCCCTTGACCATTCGAAAGCAGATAAAGGAGACCCTGGACGGATTTACTCTCCAACCCCCCATGCCAGAAGGGGTGAGGAGGACTGGGGATCTACCCTTGTAATTCCTATAGGTCAGGTAAAGATCAAGACGCATCTTTCAAGCTTTAAAAAGAGATATACCAATCCGGCTACCCATTTAGATGTGAACCTGGAAAGCTGGAGCCTCCGGGAACAATTGAGCGCAAAAATTAATCCTGGCAGATTCGGGCCGATCTCTTTAGGACTGGATGCCGAGACAGCACATGTAGAAGGCAATAAGGTAGCTCCGAAGGCAGAGCAAAAAAATTCGGTCTATACAACCAAGGAAATTGAATGGAAAAAGGTTCCGTTGATTTTAAATATCGGCATCAGAGGTGGTATTTACTCTGATTTCCCCTCTGTTTTGAATCCTGAAGTCGGATTGAATTATAAGGGTGGCATTTTACATGTCGGGGCTTCAATAAGTAAGTCAAATAACATTCCCACATTCCTTCAGAGATATTATCAGACCACTTATACAAGGCCCAATCCTGAGCTCGAGATGGAAAAGGCAACGAATTATAGCCTGAGCCTTTCTCCCCAGCTTGACTTTCCCTTGGAGGGTACCATCTCGTTCTTTCGCAATGAGATTAAGGATCGGATTACATATTCCAAGGGTGCTGACGGAATCGGGACGTATATCAATCTTGGATCTGTGACAAGGAGCGGGATCGAGACATCCTTGAGCTGTAGACCTAGCAGTCAATTGTTGGCGAAGACTTCCTATACCTATCTGGTGGCAAAAGACGATGTTACAGGGAAGTATATCGTTTATAGTCCCAAACACAAGTTAGACCTTTATCTACAGTGGAGGCCTATACAAGCACTGACATTTACGGTAAACGGCAAATATCTTTCCATGAGTTTCATCAAGATAGACAACTCGGAATCCATTCCCGGTTACTTTGTAGCCAATGCAGATCTGAGTTATCAGTGGAAGAAGGCAAAGATATTTGTGAAGGTGGCAAATCTATTTGATAGGAATTATGAGGTCTTGGATGGATATCCTGGTTCTCCGATGAGCTGGACCATCGGGATTCATTATGAATTTTAGATTTTAAGGAGGTGTTTTATGAGACTTTTATCTATTATGTGGGATTCGCACTGCAGCACTTTGAGGAGAGCAAGCAAGGCTTTAGAAGGGATTATAGATGTTAAAATCTACTCTTCAAGGCGACTTGAGGAAGATACTGAAAAGATGGAATCTGCACTCAAAGAGGCTGAAACTGCTGATGCAATCTTGCTTTATCGCTCAACAGAATCTGTCTGGGAGATGATGGAAAAGAGATTGCAGGAGATCGGTAAAAACGTCCCGATCGTCTGTGTGGGTCATGATCCATCCTACTGGTCGCTCTCTACAGTCAATACAGAAATTGTGGCTAATGTTTATGCCTATATAACCTACAATGGAGAAGAGAATTTTACCAATATGCTCAGGTATATTGCCCGTGAGGTATGCGGGAAGGACATTGAGGCCCTGCTGCCGAAACCGATTCCATGGGAAGGATTGTATCATCCGGATGCTCCAGAAAGTTTCAATAATGTCGAGAAGTATATCAAATGGTACAGCTCTCACAGAAAAAACCGTAATCTTCCAAAAGCGAGAGGGACCGTTGGATTTCTTATTTCACGTTTTTACTGGGTCAATAAAAATATTGCAATAGAAAATGCCCTGATAAAAAAACTCGAATCCCTTGGGCTTGAAGTAATACCTGTATTTTCTTATTCCCTCAAAGACGAAGGACTTGGTACAAAAGGCAGCGGAGAGGTCGTCTCGGAATGTTTTATTTCTGATGATGGCAAATCACGTATTGACGTTTTGATTAACCTCCAGATCTTTCTGCTCGGGTCCGACCGAAAAAGTGCAGCGAGTGGTGAAATTGCATCAGGCGGTATAGATGTTCTCAAAAGGCTCGGAGTCCCTGTGTTCACACCCATAACATCATTTTACAAAACCATAGAGGAGTGGTCGGATGACTCACAGGGCGCAGACAGCACCATGATCGGCTGGTCAATAGCAATGCCTGAATTCGAGGGAAGGATAGAGCCGATCATTATCGGAGGATTGAGCAGAAAGGAAGATGAGTTAGGGCTCAGGAAACCAATTGCAGAAAGGATCGACAAACTCGCCCACCGAGTGAACAGCTGGATAAGATTAAGAAAGAAGTCCATCCCGGAACGTAAGGTAGCTTTCATACTCCATAACAATCCATGCGCCTCAGTTGAGGCAACTGTCGGCGCTGGAGCACACCTCGACACTATTGAGACAGTTGCAAGGGTACTGCACCGCATGAAGGAAGTGGGATACAGTGTCGATCCTCCAAAAGACGGCAAGGAGCTGATTGAAACGATTATGGAACGAAAGGCGATTTCAGAATTCCGCTGGACAACGGTTGAGGAGATAGTGGACAAAGGCGGTGTGCTTGTTTTTGTGGAAAAAGAAAAATATCTCGAATGGTTCAATGAGCTTCCTGAAAAAACAAGGGAACGTATGTCAGGTGCCTGGGGCAATCCTCCCGGAGAGGCAAAAGACGACGTTCCCGCTGCTATGGTATATGAAGGGAAAATTGTGGTGACAGGCGTTCAGTACGGCAATGCAGTTGTTTGTGTCCAGCCGAAAAGGGGATGCGCCGGTGCAAGATGTGATGGCCAGGTATGCAAGATACTCCACGACCCTGATGTTCCTCCACCACACCAGTATATTGCCACATACAAATGGCTTTCAAGGGAATTCGGGGTGGATGTTATTGTTCATGTCGGAACACATGGAAATCTTGAGTTTCTGCCCGGCAAAGGAACAGCCCTTTCATCGGGCTGTTTCCCTGACATCGGCATAGACACAATGCCCCATCTTTACATATACAATGCAGACAATCCGCCTGAAGGAACTATTGCAAAAAGAAGGAGCTGCGCAACCCTTGTAGATCACATGCAGACCGTCATGACACAGGGCGGCTTGTACGAGGAACTCGAGGAATTGAGCAGGCTGCTCGGAGAGTATGAACAGGTCAAAGGGCTCGACCCCGGACGAACCCATGCCCTTGAGCATCTCATCATCGAATCGATACAGAAGGCAAATGTCGATAAAGAGATAAAGGTTTACGTGCCTATGAAAGACGTAAAAAAGCCTAAAAGATTGATGCTCTCCGAAATAAGCCATGAAGAAATGCATTCTTTGCCCTTTGATGAAATTGTAAGGGAGGCGCATGGTGCTCTTTCAAGGACAAGGAATACCCAAATTCAGGACGGTATGCATATATTTGGAGAATTGCCCGCCGGCGACAGGAGGGTGGATTTTATTTATTCTATATTGCGCTATGATGCAGGAGATGAAGTGTCGCTGCGCCGCGAGATAGCAAACATGATGGGGTTGAATATCGGCGAGCTGCTGTCCGATCAGGGCAAGATTCATCCTGTAATGAAAAAAAGTTATGGGGAGCTGCTTGAGGAGATAGATATGAAGGGGAAAGAACTCATTAAAGAGGTCATCGGTATGGGAAATCGTCTTTAGTTTCATAACAAAAGGAGGTTGAATATAATGGAAAAAAGCAGTGTAATATCAAAAGCAATAAACGGCATTGATTGGGACAGCTCAAACTGGGCAAAGATAAAAGAAAGGATTCTGGATGTAAACAAAAGAATTGATGAATCAATGGAGATAGAGGCGCTGCTTACGGGATTTAACGGCGAATATATCCCCGCAGGCCCGTCAGGTCTCATCACAAGGGGCAGGGACGATGTGCTTCCGACTGGAAGGAACTTTTATTCGCTCGACCCTCAAAGGATTCCAACAAAGGCGGCATGGAAAGTTGGACAAAAACTTGCCGCAGCCGTCATCCAAAAGCACTTGAAAGAAGAAGGCAGATATCCCGAAAATATCGCATTCTACTGGATGTGTACTGACATTATGTGGTCGGATGGGGAAGGGATGGCGCAAATGATGTATCTGCTGGGCGTTGAACCTATATGGCTTTCAAATGGAAGGGTCAAAGGATTTAAAGTGATGCCACTGAGAGAACTGGGACGTCCAAGAATTGATGTTACAGTCAAAGTTTCCGGGATTACAAGGGACAACTTCCCCAATTGCATTGAACTGATTGATGAGGCTGTTCAGGCTGTAGCCGCACTCGATGAGCCGGCTGAGATGAACTATGTGAGGAAACATACACTCGCCCGGATTGATGGCAATATGACTTCAAAAGAGACATGGCGGGATGCCACATTGCGTCTTTTTTCGTCAAAGCCTGGCACCTACATGGCAGGACCAGAGCTTGCTGTCTATGCATCCGCATGGAAGACGGAAAAAGATCTGTCGGATATCTTTGTGTACTGGAACGGCTATGCCTACGGGAAAAGCGTATTCGGCACAGAGAAACATAAACAGCTTACAGAGAACCTGAAAACCGTGGATGTAACCTACAACAAGGTTGTCACGGACGAATATGACCTTTTTGGCTGTTGCTGCTACTTCGGTACCCATGGAGGGATGACAGCAGCTGCCAGAACCCTCTCCGGTAAAGAAGTCCGTACTTATTATGGAGACACAAGAGAGCCTGAACATGTGGAGGTAAGAGATCTTGCGGATGAGATTAGAAGGGTGGTTAGAACAAAATTACTAAACCCTAAATGGATTGAGGGGATGAAAAGACATGGATACAAAGGGGCCGGTGATATCTCCAAAAGAATAGGGAGGGTTTATGGATGGGAGGCAACAACAAAGGAGGTCGATGACTGGATATTTGATGATATAGCCCGCACCTTCATGATAAATGAAGAGAACCGCAAGTTCTTTGAGGAGAACAACCCCTGGGCGTTGGAAGAGATTGCACGGAGGCTGATTGAAGCGGTGGAACGAAACCTGTGGGATCCAGCTCCTGATGTAAAAGAGGCGCTGAAGGAAATTTACCTTGAGATCGAGGGATGGATAGAGGAGCGCATGGGCGACATAAGAGGCGAATTCCAGGGAGGCAGCATAGACATCATCACAAAGGACGAAGTTGAATCTTGGAAAAAGAAGATGGAGGACATTCTAAAATGATATTTCCGTTTAGCGCAATTGTCGATCAGGAGGAGATGAAAACAGGATTGATATTAAATGTAATAGACCCTTCTATCGGCGGTCTTTTAATAATGGGAGAAAAGGGAACCGGTAAGAGTACGGCTGTCCGTGCCCTTGCAGATCTGCTTCCTGAAATTGAAGCGGTCAAGGACTGTCCTTTTACCTGTGACCCTTCCGGTGTGATCTGCTCCGATTGTCAGGAGATGCTGATGCGTGATAGTCATCTGCACAGAGAGAAGAAAAAGATGCGAGTGGTCGAGCTTCCGCTCGGCGTTACCGAAGACAGGCTGGTTGGTACCCTCGACATCGAGCATGCGATCCGCCGCGGCGAAAAACGCTTTGAGCCCGGCATCCTTGCGGATGCGAACCGCAACTTCCTCTATGTGGATGAGGTGAATCTGCTGGAAGACCATATTGTGGATCTTCTGCTCGACTCCGCTGCAATGGGCGTCAATACGGTTGAACGTGAAGGTGTCTCATTCGTCCACCCTGCACGCTTCATGCTTGTCGGCACGATGAACCCGGAAGAAGGAGATCTGAGACCTCAACTGCTCGACCGGTTCGGGCTTTGTATCGGGGTTATATCATTGTACGATAAAGATCAGCGTGTCGAGATTCTGCGCAGAAGGGCTGCATTCGACAGTGATCAGGATGCATTTTATACGCAATGGAATGGGGAGCAGCAGCAACTGAGCGAACGTATTTCTAAGGCAAGATCTGTTGTAGACAGCATCCCTATGGATGACGGGGTGCTCGAGAAAATCGTATCGGTCACCGTTTCTCTCAAGCTCGATGGCCACCGTGCAGATATCGTGATGATGAAGACCTCACGGGCGCTGGCTGCATTCCGCGGGCTCAGCTCAATCCGGTCTGACGAAATTCGTGATGCTGCGTGGTTCTCACTGCGTCATAGGCTGAAACGGCTTCCGTTTGAGGAAATAGGTTCTGAACGCGAAAAAGTAACAGAAGCTTTGGCACACATATGAAGTGTTCATCGTTTATAGGTCATGATGACGCCAAATTAGCGCTTATCCTTAATGCAATTGATCCAAGATGCGGGGGCGTACTTTTCGTCGGGGGGAGAGGCTGTGGGAAATCCACTCTTGCCCGCTCACTCAAAAGCATTCTGCTGTCAGGCACTCCATTTGTAGAACTTCCTCTGAATGTAACGGAGGAAGCTCTGCTTGGTACTATCGCCATCGAGGATACCCTAAAAACCGGAGCTCGTGTATTTCAGCAGGGTCTTTTTTCACGTGCACATGGAGGAGTGCTTTTTATTGATGATATAAACCTACTTTCACCCGAGATTGTCGCGCTGATTCTTGAGGTGCATGGCCGTGAAGAAAATATAGTTGAGCGGGAAGGTCTCCGGATGAGACATCCTGCATCGTTCATTCTTGTAGCGAGCATGCATCCTGAGGAAGGCGACCTGTCTCTACACCTTCTTGACAGGTTTGGGATGTGTGTCGGCTTTGAGAGATTGAATGATACTGCAGAGCGTATAGCCGTTGTTAGGGCGGCTTCTTCTCGAGACGAGACCGATTCCGACATTGAATTAATAGAACGGATTGAAACGGCGAGGAAGGTGCTGCCGGCGGTAACAGTGCGTGACCGTTTTCTGGAATACATTGCGGATATCTGTATACATTACAATGTTGCGGGACATCGGGCCGATCTCTATCTTCTTGCTGCTGCACGCGCTTACGCAGCACTCAACGGTAGGAGCGATGTGTCACGGGAAGACATCAACGCTGTTGCTCCGCTTGTGCTCATGCACCGGAGACGTGAACTCCAACCACCTCCTCCGCCTGATAAGCAGGAAGAGCCTCATCCGCCGGAACACAATCATGAACCGCCCCCAGACAAGCAGCAGGAGCAGGAACCCGAGCCACCTCAGAACAATACCGATGAGAAAGAGTATGATCAACCGCCGAAGCCTCATGAACTTCCTTCGCAGAAGGAAGAGGTTTTTACAGTAGGACAGGCGTTCAGGTTAAAGCGCATCACTTTCCGCAAGGATAGACTGGAGAGGGCAGCCTCCGGTCGCAGAACACGCACACGCGCACGGAACCGCGGGGGCAGATATGTGAAGAGCGTACTCCGTCAGAATCGCGATATTGCAATTGATGCAACACTCAGGGCGGCTGCACCGTTCCAGTTAGTAAGAAAAAGGAATGGCATAGTCATAATTAATGAAGAAGACTTCCGCTACAAGCGGAAGGAGCGTAAGATGGGACATCTTGCCATATTCATTGTGGACGGTTCCGGGTCAATGGGTGCACAGAAACGGATGATCGCAGCAAAAGGCGCGGTTCAATCGTTCCTGATGGACTGCTACCAGAAGCGCGATATGGTTTCGATGATTGTTTTTCGCAAGGACAGGGCAGAAGTTGTACTTGAGCCCACATCGAGCGTTGAACATGCAACCCGCCGTCTAAGGGAAATACCGGTCGGCGGCAGAACACCGCTTGGCGCTGGTCTCCTTGAGGCATACCGTCTTTTGGAACGGGTCGATAGGAAACGGCCGGAGACACGCTTTCTCATCTTGCTCATCACCGACGGCCGTGCAAATCAATCAGTGACCGAGATGCCGCCTGAAGAAGAGATAGCACGGATGGCCGCATTGATGAACGAACAGTCCGGCATCGATATTGTTGTTGTCGATACTGAGGAGAAAGGGCGCTTTACAACGATGGACAGTGCCGCATCGATAGCTGCTCTGCTTGGTGCAGACTATTATACGATTGAAGACTTAAAGGCTGATTATCTTGTTGATATAGTAAGGAAAAGTTCGCCGGAGTTTTGAGGTTGCGGCAGGTTTTTCTATTATTTCAGGACAACTGGGGAGTATGTCAAAGAGGTGCTCGAAGCAATCGAGACCTCGCTGGATGATGAATACTTGGACAGGGAAATAGAGCGAGTTGATAGAGTTGAGAAGGGGGTTCACCGGCGGAAAGGTGATCATGGGATAAAGTGACAAGATGATCCCTTTGTGCAGATAATCATAATATTATATAATCTATAAGGCAACTGGAAGCATGTTAGAATAAAATTAATTGATTGCTGAAAATAGAGGGTTTATATAATGAAAACGCTTGAAGAGGTCAAGGAAATTTTGAAAAGGCATAAGGAAGAGGTTGTCAGAGAATACAAGGTTAAGGAAATCGGAATATTCGGTTCCATCGTGCGGGGAGAGCAGAAAAAGAGGAGTGATATAGATATATTGGTTGAGTTTAGCGAACTGCCCGATCTTTTCCGGTTGATCGATTTAGAAGATTATCTCAGGAAAATCTTAAAGAAAAAGGTTGACGTGGTAAGAAAGGGGGCGATAAGGCCCGAACTTAAAGAAATAATATTAACAGAAGTAGTTTACGTATGACCAGAGATTATAAGCTTTTTATACAGGATATTGTTGAGGCAATAAATGACATAGAGATTTTTCTTGGAGACATTGATTTTGATACCTTCCTTCAGGACAAGAAGACTATGAAGGCTGTTGTATGGCAAATACATATAATAGGTGAAGCAACAAAAAACATTCCTGAGTCGATAAAAAACAAGTATAAAGAAGTGCCATGGAAATATATGGCACGAATCAGGGATAAAATTGCCCATTTTTATTTTGGAGTTGATTACGAGATTGTATGGAAGGTTGTCAAAGAAAGACTGCCTGAAATAAAACCGGCAGTTGAAAAAATCCTGAAAGATTTAACTTTGGGTGAGAGCATTTAATAGGCTTCAGCCTTATGAAAAGGAGGATTTATCATGAAGGGAAAACATGAACACAAACATTTGCACTCCCATGTGCATCCTCATAAACACAGCCACGAGCATCCTCATAAAGACAAAAAACACAGCCATGAGCATACCCACAAGCATGATCATGAACACGAGCACAAGCATGAACACGAACATGCTCATAAAGGGAAAACTGATAAGCATGATCATGAGCATAAAGACAAACACGGTTCTCATGATCATGACCATCCCGGACATGAGAAAGAAATCCATAGACACAAAGATAAAAAGAAAAAAAGCTGAACATACATCTAAGTGCCCAAATCCAGCAATAAGGATTGTCATTGCGAGTGCAGCGAAGCAATCTCGTCGTATGAAAGGAGATTGCCACGCACCTTGCAGGTGCCCGCAATGACGCGTTTATAAATCGTTCGAGATAGTTAGCGCTGGATCTGGGCAAGTGATAAACACGTTTCGGGGCGTTACTGAGCGGATAGCTCCATACGTTTGAAAAAGAGTTGTTTGGGAGCGGCACATTGACAGGTTGCCGGGTATTTTTGTATGTTAGATGCATTCTGGATATGAAATTCAGAATGTAAAAGGATTTCAAGCCATGAAGGCACCGGATGCCATGAAGGCGTTGCTTTCATGGCTTTTTTGTTTTGCAAAGTTGATGAATTAGGCGAAAGGAGGCTTTCAATGAGTATCATCCGCGTGGTTTTTTGTATTTTTTTTATTATGACTTCAGCGGCATTCGCTGAAGAACGTTCTCAGGATGTCAGAACAAAACTATTTCAGCTTGATGAGGTAACGGTATCTGAAGCAGAAATCAGAGACGAAGAAAAAACGCCGAATATGACTGTAATCCTTCCGGAACTGCTGCTTCAGGGGATCGGCTCGACGCTCGATTCCGCCCTGACGCGTCAGGGCGGAGTGGATGTGCAGAGGCCGCAGGAAGTCGGGGCCGCACTCGATGATGATTCCATAAAGATCAGAGGATTTGGAGCCCGCCGGGTTCTCGTCACGATTGACGGCAGGACGCTGAATACTCCGGGAACCGCCGGAGGCTACTTTATCGACTGGACAACCATACCGCTCAATAACATAGAAAGGATCGAGTTGATTAAGGGCGTAAGCGATCCGCGGTATGGCAGTACGCTCGGCGGGGTAATCAACCTTGTTGCGAAAAAACCGGGGGATAAGCCGGTATTCGAGGTGCAGGCGCTCGGCGCCGGTTTCGATACCTTTGCCGCCGGCGTGTTTCATGCCTATAAACCGGGAAATTTTGAGTACTCGGTAAGTGGCGGGTATTCGGAAAGCGGCGGGTATCTTGGAAACGGTGATTTCTGGCTGAAAAATGCCGGTCTTCACCTCGGATATGAACTGCCATGGCAGGGTAAGATTACCTGTGACCTGCAATATATCAATGTAAAAAAAGGATTTATTGTTTCAAACAGGCAATCAAGGAATTATGATGATCCGCGTTATGATGAGGCTATTGATGATTCATACCCAGCCTCGGACGGGGAGATTATGTACGGGGGGATGGGAGCGTATCCGGAATCAGGCAGCTGGTGGAAAAAGGAGAAGTTTTACCTTAACGCCGGATACAAGCAGGTTTTTTCTAACAGCGCCCTTTCCGTCAATTACTGGCGGAATTATGGCGATCGTGAGGCGTTTAACACAAGGAGAGAGAGGGACAGGATATTTCACAAAATTTTTTATGATGACAGATCTTACGGGGCGGATGCATCATATGCGCTGTATCTTGATAAACATACCATCACATCGGGAATCGAATACAAGAGATTCAAAGATGACGGCGACAGAACTTATGCCGACGATTTCAGAGGCGTCACCAGGAACGAAAATTATGTGAATTCGGACGTAGTTGGGCTGTATGTCATGGACGATATCGCACTGACCGGGAAAATGACACTAACCCCGGGTGTGCGGTATATGTCGTATGACGGAAATGCCGGTCCCGCCGGAAAAGCCGAGGGGATAAGGGATATTTCAATGAATGGCTTCGCCCCTTCTCTCAGGGCGACGTATCGATATAGCGGGCAAGGTCTTGCATATATCAGTGCGGCCCGCGCCTTGCGCATGCCAACGCCGCCTGAACATTACTGGCATTATTCGCCGGACGCCGGGGTGAACACTTCGACGCTTGATTTCAATGAAGAGGACGGCGTGATGATTCAAGGGGGCTGGAGGGCGGAGTTTCCTTCGAAGACACGCATCGAAATATCTCCCTACTATTACCGCATCAATGATTATATCCAGTTTGATCTTATCAATTTCGTGGCATACAATATCGACAGGGCGGAGCTTTATGGAATCGAAGTAGAACTCGCCCAGCAAATGGGGAAAGGATTCTCGGTTTTTGCGAATTATACATTCCAGAACAGCAAGACCAAAGGCGACCCGTTTGTCAGCGACTTTGTCGCCGCGCAAGACCGGGATTTTGATGAGATTCCCGGGCTCCCGGCACATAAGGTGAATCTCGGAATTCAGTTTAAAGGCGCGAAAAAAGAGAAGATCGCCATTTATGGCCGCTATGTTTCAGGCCAGAAAGTCATATACAACGACAATATCCTCTTCAATACCGAACTCAGGGTAAGAAAACAGGATTCTTTTTTCACGGCAGATATGGAAGCGTCATATCCTTTAGCGAAGAATGTAGATATCACCGGTTATGTCCGCAACCTGTTTGACAAGAAGTATCAGGAGCGTTTCGGATTCCCGGCGGCGGAGCGGAATATCGGCGTCGGCCTGAAAGCGGTCTTGTAGCGGCGATGCTTGTTCGCATCTTTGCGGCAGTCCTTGCGGGGATTTTTTCCTTCAGTGGTTGCAAGGGAAATGTCAAAGACAGGCTGCCGCCGGATACCGTCACTATTGCCATATCCGCGGAGCCGAAAAGGCTCAATCCGGTATTTCTCACTGATCTCGTTTCCTATTCGGTCAGCGGAATGATCTTCAGCGGACTCGTCAGGTTCGACAAAGACATGAATATTGTCCCCGATATCTCGGAATCATGGGAAATCAAGCCCGGCGGACGCGAAGTGCGATTCCATCTGAAAAAAGGCGTATTGTGGCATGATGGGGGCGAGCTGACCGCCGAAGATATCGTATTTACGTATCAGACGGTGGTTTCTCCTCTCACAGCGAGTCATCACAGCGATCATTTCGGTCCGGTATCACGAATAGAAGTCCTGGACAGGCACACGGTATCTGTTTTCTATTCCGAACCTTACGGCCCCGCTCTCGAAAGCTGGACGTTCGGCATCATCCCGAAACATATCCTGCAGGGGAAAGACATTAATGATATAGCCTTCGATCGCGCTCCGGTAGGGACAGGGCCTTACAGACTGAAAGAATGGGTTCCCGGCCGGAAACTGCGGCTGGAGTCTTTTGACCGGCATTATTCCGGCCGGCCCGGCATCCGGAATGTCTTTCTGCGCGTTATCCCTGATGCGGCGGCGCAGCTTATGGAATTGAGAGCGGGCGGCATTGACGTCATGGAATTGTCGCCTGAAAAATATCAAAGGGAAACCGCCTTATTTGATTCCGGGTTTACATTAAACCGGGCGGGATCTTTCAGGTACGGTTTTTTAGGGTTTAATCTGCTGGACGGGAGGTTTCAGGACAAAAGGGTCCGCCAGGCAATTAGTCACGCAATTGACAAGGATTCGATAGTTAATGCGGTCGTCAAGGGATTTGGAAGCAGATCAACGGGACCGTACCCGCCTGAGGCCTGGTATTACAGCAAAGAAGCGGAATACGGCTCATATGACCCGCAAAAAGCCATTGAATTATTGTCACAGGCGGGGTGGAAAAGAGGGGAGGACGGCGTTATCCGAAAAAACGGCGAAACTATGTCATTCACGCTTCTCACAAATTACGAGAGCAAGGAAAACGTGAAGACCGCCCAGATCATTCAGAGCAATCTGAGGTCGGTTGGCGTTCAAACGGATATCCGGACGCTCGACTGGCAGGCATTCAGGCACAACGTGATCGGCAAACACAAGTTTGAAGCGGTCGTCCTTTCGCGGGCGTATCTCCGGGATCCTGACATATACGACCTCTGGCATTCAAGCAAAACGGGAGAAGATGAATGGAACTTTCTTTCATATATGAACCCCGCGCTCGATTCGCTGCTTGAAAAGGGGAGACGAACCGTGAAAAAGGCGGAAAGGCAGAGGATTTACCGGAAAGTGCACGAAATGCTCGCGGAAGAACAGCCGTGCGTGTTCCTCTATAATGCCGACCTGCTCTTTATTTCTCACAGGAGGATTAACGGGATAAACCCCTCTCCGGCGGGCATGTTTCATGATGTGGCGGACTGGACTTTGAAACACTGACCAAAGAAGATTGCCGTGATAGGTGACGGGCAGTCCCCTCACGATAACATATTTGAGATCCGTCCCTGCATATTCGCCTTTGTCCGGCGGAGAGAATGCCGTTCTATCGGCGAAATGAGATCCTTCACTTCGTTCAGGATATTCGCAAGAAAGAAATGATCGGGTGACACAAGGGCTTCCCGCCAACCTTCCGCACTCAGGGAGAGGCCATTTTGCCTTGACATGCCGCATTTGCGTGTTAGGAAAAATTTAAAAGTGAACTCTTTACGAATTAAAAGTGAACTGTTTATCGAGGGGCAGATAGCAAGGAGATGAGCGAAATGCAGACGTATAGATGCACCTC